>PMJQ01000231.1 GCA_003157485.1 Ignavibacteriota bacterium | reverse complement strand
CCCCCCCCCCCCCCCCCGAAAGAATCAGTGCACGAGAACTATTCTTCTTGACTCCATGTAATCTTCCACCTACAGCATGTAGAAGCACGTCCCTGAGGCAAGCCGGCTTCCGTCGACCTGCGTTTCATGATACCCGGCGTCCTGTCCTGTGAACACCCCGGCGATCTCCTTCCTGTCTGTGAATCCTTCCACGCAAATGACTTGCCGGGCGTCCCGGAACGAAACATTCTCCATCCCGAACGTACAACTAAAGGGGGAAACTCTGTGTATTTCCACAACTCTGGGAGAACATCATGAGAAAGCGTCGCATCGCGCCGGCTGCCGGACTCCTCTTCATCTGCGCCAGTCTGATGTACTCCTCTCCGCACGGAGAGAAAGCTCTCTGGATCGAGGTGAAAGAAAAGGGAGAGCATAAAACGACAATCGCCGTTACCGAAGCCATTGCCCGCCAGGTTCTCGAGTCCGATGAGAATGATGCCCCCTTTGCAAAGAACGGGAAGAGCGAGTTTATCACGAAGGAAATGCTGAGGTCTGTGCTCGACGGGAGGGAGGAGTCTGTCGTGGCGAAGGATGAAGACGGTTCCGAGGCGAAGCTCTTCATGGCTGACCTGAGTGTGCCGGAACGCAGAGAGGGAACCGCGAAGCTTGTTCTCGAGACATTCAAGTCGGGATCCCGGACGTTTCGCCTGGCCCTCCCCGAGATTGAAATGGAGGCGACGGATGCAGAAAACGGCGGGACCGGAATCATTGACATGAGGCTGGGCTGGAAGGGGCTTCTCCCGTTCCTTGCGAAGGAGGGGGGAGCAATTTACATTAATACCGCCAAGGACGACACCGAAGTCTGGCTGTACGTTGATTGAATTGAGGACCGGGTCAGGTCCGGAGGACACAATGGGGACGAGCGGAAACGAGAATCGGGACAGGCTGCCGGAAA
Source organism: Ignavibacteriota bacterium (assembly GCA_003157485.1). Taxonomy (GTDB): domain Bacteria; phylum Bacteroidota; class Ignavibacteria; order UBA10030; family UBA6906; genus Fen-1273. The sequence goes on along the minus strand of PMJQ01000231.1, from coordinate 9,775 downwards.
TGAAATTCCGCGACCGGGTTTTCCGCGAATACGGGGACCTCAAAGAATCCATGTTGACCGACGACCAGCGCGCGCGTGTCCAGGGGCTCTGGGCTCCCGTCCGCTGGATCGTCAGCGGGTGGTGGCTGTTCCGGGGGATGTTGATCAATCTTACGCCGACAAGGCGGGCGCTCCTCCTCGCCGGCCTTCTCCTCGCGCTTGTGCGCATAAGCATCCACAGCGCAAAGGCAAACACCGACGAGAGTTTCGTGACGGTCGGGCTTATCCTGATCCTCTTCGTCCTGATGCTCGAGCTGAAGGATAAGTTGCTGGCGAAGTACGAACTTCAGGACGGCCACGCTGTGCAGCGCGCTCTGATGCCCGACCGGAGCCCGGAATTTCCGGGGTGGCGGCTCTGGTTGTTCACCCGGCCGGCAAACAACGTCGGCGGGGATCTCGTGGATTTCGCCGGTCTGGAAGAAGGGAAGGCGGCTCTGACGCTCGGGGATGTCGCCGGAAAAGGACTGAAGGCGGCTCTTCTTACCGCCAAGCTTCAGGCGACGCTCCGGGCATTCATTCCCGAGAGCGGTTCGCTTGTCGAACTCTTTGGAAGAGTGAACACCGTTTTCCGGCGCGACGCCCTCCCACAGGTGTTTGCTTCCGTTGTCTCGGCCGTCATCGAGCCGTCGAGCGGGACGATACGGATTGTAAACGCGGGTCATCCTCCCCCTCTTGTAGTCCGGCAGTCCGGAGTTGAGGAGATAGACAGGGGGGGGCCTGCGCTGGGGCTCATCGACGCGGCGGAATTCAAAGAACAGGTGGTGGACCTTCTGTCCGGCGAGATCCTTCTCATTTATTCAGACGGACTTATCGAAACCCGGAATGCGGAGGGTGCGTTCTTCGGGGAGGAGCGGCTGAGGTCGCTCCTGACGGGTTCGTGCGCCTCGGGGGCGGCCGACCTTGGAGAGCGGCTTGTGGAAGCATGCGACCGGTTCCAGGGCTATGCGCCTGCACACGATGATCTGTCGCTTGTTGTTATGCAGCGGGCCTGACCCCTCCTTTCGGGTACCCCGTTTTCCAGGGAAGTCGCCCGGTCGTCAGTCCCATCTGACCGGTGTCCACGTCATCTTATTCGAGCTTTTTCCCCTCGAAATCCCCGTCCTGGTATCCCAGCAGCCCTGTAACCTTACCCGTGCTGTCTTTGACGAAGCTGATCCACACGCCATATTTCGGTATCGAGAAATTTGTCTCTGTTTCCGGGATCAACGGATCGCCGTCGGGCCCCTGCAGTATCGCCTTCAACTTGCCGCNNCCCCGTCTTCAGGATCATCGTTTCGTCCGGGCGGTGGCGGAGACGGCCTCTTGCCCGTACCGCCGAGTCGCCGCGCACTACGAGCGTATCGTTGAACCGCCAGTTGCAGTCAAACATCCCCGACACGATTCTGGTCTGCAGCGCTGACGCATGTTCCTTGTATGCGCCGATGATCCCGTCGGCAATGACAAAATCCCAGTCGTTAAGCCGCTGGGGGTTGAGTTCATTGAAGTACATCCCGTCGGCTGACGTCCCGGCGGCAACCCAGACGTACTTCTCCGCGTTGAGCGGATTGGGGTAGATCAACTGAAGTGCCGCGTCTCTGGCCGGGAAGGCCTTACCGTCGATGACGATACGATCTGTCGAAATCCGGAACGGGAGCCTGGCGGCGAGTGATGCCGTCACCCGGTTGTCGTCGACGCCCCCGACAAGGAGGAGCGAGTACTTCGACATCTCGGCCTCCCCGATGGATGTGTCCGCGAACACGCGGGGCGGCTGATTCTGCCATGTGCGCCACCCCTCGATGAACGCGTCGGCCTTTTCACGGCAGAGCTTGGCCATCCCGGGGTCCCGGGAAATCGTCCCTACGACGACGGCGAAGGGAGTGATGGTGAAATCCGCGATGGAGCCGGGGATGACTCCGTTCTTGTGCACGATCGCGGGCTTGTATCCTGTTGCGGCGAGATGAAGCTTCCCGTCCTGAAAGCTCATCTTCCGGGCGGCTCCGTTCCAGACCACATTCACGGGCTTCTCCTGATCCATAAGCGCCGGAGAAGGAGTCAGGTCGATGTCGAGGACGTTCCTCGAGTCGAGTCTGATCACGTCGCGATCCACGATCTCCGCGTCGACGGCCATGAAATCCAGGGGATTGGCGGTCTGATGCACGTGGACCCAGTATGCGGACGCATTGCGCAGCTCGGCCGACCGGATGCGAACGCGGCGCGGATCGGAATCGCGGCGGTGCTGCAGGAACCATGCGATGTTCAGGTTGCCGTTCTGGCTCTCCAGAGCTTCGTGAACGCGTCCGGGATACTCGTGATACCGCACGTCGTAGCCCCAGCGCTGGAGCAGCCGGACCCCCCACCGCGAATAGTCGACATTGACGGATTGATCCGCATCGCCGTGGTGCACGAATATCGGGAGATTGAGCAGCCCGTCGGCCATCGCCCATGAGCTCTGTTTCTCCTGAAAGAACCGGTCAACAGGGCCGAGTCGCGCGAGATCCTCCTCCGACATGAAGGCATGGTAGTCGGTCCCTCCGAACACCGGCGCGATTGCCGCGAACAGGTCGGGATGCCGGGTCGCGACATTCCACGTCCCCCACCCCCCCATGGAATCACCCGTGAGATAAATCCGGTCCTCATCCACGTTGAAGAGCCGCTTCACTTCGGCAATGACCGTCATGATATCCTTGTCCCCCATGCCGAGGTATTGGGTGTTTCCGCGGCCGTGCGGTTCCAGGTAGATCACCTCCTGGTGGTTCTGGAACTCCGCGTCAATGTGCGAATGACGCTCGTCGGCGGCCCACCAGCGGACATAGACCGGATTGGCCGGATTGTATCCGTGCATCTGTATCACGACGGGCCACTTCTTTGACGGATCATAGTCCGCCGGCAGGTACACGCGGCAGAATTGAGGAGAGCCGTCCACTTCGTCGATGTACGCCAGACGGACGAACCCGTCGGGACGGATGCGGCCGACAAGCCCTTTCCGTTCCAGCATCATCTCCCGATATTCCATGAGGGGGGAATGGACCTTCCGCCACGGGTTCCCCTTGACATCGCTGAGCTTGCTCCCGAGCCGGTCTTCGACCATCGTAGCGAGCATTTTCAGTGTGATCCCCTCGGGCTTCGATGCGTCGGCCCGGGCGGCTTCGGCCGCCAGCTCATTCGCCAGGGGAAGGAATTCCCCTTTGTACCAGGGAATATGCGCTGTGTAGAGAAGCCCCGTGAATGTGTGTGTGCTGCAGCGTACTTCATAAGGGCCCTGAGCCCAATTCCGGGCATCAACATCTACAAGCGCTCCCCGGCCGGCCTTTGTATTGAAAACCACCCTGCCGCCGGGGAGTATGACCTCGACGTTTACCGCGTCAATGGCGCTCCGTTCTGCTCCAATGTCCGTCTTGAGCGTAAACCCGTCGGGGGAGAGCTTGATAATGGATGGACCGATTTCGGCCTTCGGGGAAAGGACGGTGCCCGTCTCGAGGACCCTCGCGCAGAATGCCCCCTGCGCGGCAATCTTGACAAGCAATGTGTTCTCCCCGCCCGTCATATCCACATCGACATGATCTTGGTCGGGAGTGCTCGAACGGAGGCCGTCACGCGAGAGGACCAGCTTGCCGTTGAGCCAGACCCGTATGCCACCTTCGCTCCCCATCGAGAGGACCGCCTTGCCGGGCCCCGGACGCGAGAGCGTGGTAAACGCGTAATCGACATCCTTCTCCGCCGAGCCGGTCGCGTCATCGATTGTCACGTCATCTCCCCACGATTTCTGGGAATGCCATTTCACAATCGTGCCGGCGCCGTTCTTGACTTCCTGTCCATCTGTGGGCCGAAACCGGGCTTCTCCCCCCTGTCCCGTGAGGCAGTCGGTCTCCAATCCGCCCGGGAAAGGCCCCGCAACGAGCCAGAGCCGCAGAAAATGATCATCCCCCCGTTTCCACGGCATTCGCATCTCGTCTTTAAGTTTGGGGGGGGCGGGAGGCGTCTGAGCCACGGCGAACCAGACATTGAACAGGGCAATTGCGACAACCGTCGCATAACGGATGGGATTCATATTCGTTTCCTTATGTGCGTTCCCGCCTTGAACGTGGAACGTGAGAGAGGGTGGGGCCGGAGGGAGATGTTGACTGGTCTTCCGCGTCGACCCGGGTTGGGTGCATCCATCTGGTGTTTATAATAATGAATTCCGTTTGCAATCGATACTGTCCGATGTTGTCCAATTTCTAAAGAACTAACTACTCTTTCATCCCCGTGGGTGATGGGAATCAAACTCCCCGTGCTGTAACATAAACACATGAACAAGTTCGTGCTCCCATGAACCTGTCTGGGGGCTATTGATGGAACCCTTCAAGAACCGCACCTCGAATCCCACGGACCCCGCTTCCCTGTTCCGGTGAGGGACCATCTCCGTGGCGCGTTCCGGGAAGAGATCTCGCGTAGGTTTTTCCCAACAACACAATAAGGAGGTTTCAATGAGACAGTTCAACATAGCCACGGCGGCAGGGAGTTTTCTTCTTGCTGTCGCAATTGCAGGCTGTGCAAGCGGCCCGCCGGTAAACAAAGAGGCGTCGACATCGGCGATTCGCGCCGCTGAAGAGGTCGGTGCTTCGAAGGTTCCAAGCGCTTCCTTCTATCTGCAGCTCGCAAAGGAGGAGTCGGAAAACGGCAAGGCGCTGGCCGCCAGCGGTGACAAGGAAAAAGCTGAATCAATGCTGATGCGAGCCCAGGCGGACGCAGAACTCGCCGTCGCGCTCTCCCGAGGGGAAGCCGACAAGACAGAAGCGGCACAGTCGATGGAGCGGGTACGCCAGCTTCGGGAAGACAACAAATTACCCCAGGAAAGGAAGTAACATATGAAACCCGTCACATTTCTCTTCAGCATCGCATTCGCAGGTTTGATCGCCGGCTGCGCGGCAAGCGTCCCCCCCCCGGAGCTCATCAATGCCCGTCAGGCGTACGAGCGCGCGAGCGCGGATCCGGTGGCGCGATTGGTCCCGGCAGAGGTGCACAAGGCGCGGGAGGCACTTCTCATAGCGGAGAAGTCTTTCCAGGACGATCCCAATTCGTTCCGTACGCGCGATCTCGCTTATGTCGCTGATCGCAAGGCCAAGCTCGCAGAAGCGCTTGCCGCGACTGCAAGCGAGAATGCAACAACGGCAAAGGCGAACAAGGACTACCAGGCAACGCAGACCGAGATCGTGAAAAACGCGAAGGATAGCCTTGCAACGTCGGAACGGAACAATGCACTGAAAGGCGAACAGCTCGCCGCAGAGCAAAAGGGACGTCTCGACGCTGAGCAGAAGGCGGCGAATGCCCAGGCGGATCTTGTCAGACTCGCAGCGGTAAAGGAAGAGGCTCGCGGTCTCGTCATCACTCTCTCGGGGAGCGTCCTCTTTGCATCCGACAAATCCGAGCTCTTGCCGGCGGCCCAGGACCGGCTGAACCAGGTCGCCGTTGCGCTTCTGGCGACGAAGGACCGTAAGCTTACCGTTGAGGGACATACGGACTCGCGCGGGTCAGCCAGCTACAATCAGGTGCTGTCGCAGGCGCGTGCAGACGCAGTGCGCGCGTATCTTATCTCCCGCGATTATCCTGCAGATCTGATTCAGGCGAAGGGGATTGGAAAAGACAGACCGGTTGCAGACAATACAAGTGCTGAAGGCCGTGCGAACAATCGCCGGGTGGAGATCATCGTTGACCATCCGGTCAAGCAGTAACAACGTTGAATATGGTGCAGGCTGCAGGGGACCCGGATTTGCTCCGGGTCCTTTGCGTCCTTGCGGCCGGGATTGAACAGCGACACGGAAAAGGTCACAACCTGTCTCTCACCTGACGGTCTTCACATTTTCCGCTCACGCCGGAAGGACGAGAAGCAGGTCCGGAGCTCATCTTCAGAATGATGAGGGTGAGATCGTCGTCAAGCGATGATTCGCCGGATTTGCCCGACCATGCGGCAAGGTGTTTCATGAGTTCGTCCGCGGCCCGTTCGGCTGATTCATGCGCATGGGTCTCGATGAACTCCCCCAGACGTCTCTCGCCGAACAACTCCCCCGCCTTGGTCCTTGTTTCGATGATGCCGTCGGTGTAGAGGACAAGCCAGTCATCCTTTGCGAGACTGAGGTCCGCATTCTCGTACACGGTATCCGGAAAGGGACCCAGCACCGTGCCGCCGGACGAGAGTCTCCCCAGACTCCTTTTCGATGAGCTCCACAACAACGGCGGAGGATGTCCCGCACCTGCATACCGGAGTGTCCCGCTCGTGAGATCGATGAAAAGGGAAAAGGCTGTGACGAAGGACTCTTCCATTTTTCCCTGGAGGATCCGGTTGATCTGAGTCAACACCCTTGCGGGATCGGAAAGGTTTTCCGCTTGTGAGGCGAAGGCGATCTTGAGCATCGATCCGATGAGTGCCGCGCCTACGCCGTGACCAGACACGTCGGCGATGAGGATGCCCACGCCCGTCTCGTCCGTGACCCTGATATCGTAGAAATCACCCGCGACCGCTGACATGGGGGAGTACCGTGCGGCGATTTCGAGGCCGGGCGGAGCGCAGAGATTTTCAGGTAGATTTGACAGCTGAATTCTCCGGGCAATGTCGATCTCCTTCTCGATTGCCAGGAGTTTTGCCTCGTTGGAAAAGAAGTGGTGCGCGGCGATGTAGCCCACGCCGAAAAGCCATAGGACGACAAGGACCGGTTGTTCGAGGTGAACGTTCCAGGGGAAGAGATGCAGAACCACCAGGTTGTCGATCATCGCCGGACCGATGAATGCGGTCAGGAACAATATCCTGAGGACGCGCAGCGCGATCGACTCCCGTCGGGGCACGATGACGAGATTGACAAGCCACACAAGGACCCAGAGAACGGCAACCGCCGGGTGGATCGACGGTTCCGGCGGCGGCCCCCGGTGGATCAGTTCGTATCCCACGATTGCCGCCATGTACACGATCGTGGATCGGAAGACCCAGACTGTCGAGTTGTATATGCCCGGCCCGAAAATCTCGACGAGGAACGCAGAGATGGCAATCACGACCGCGTAGGTTACGGCGGCGTTGAAATACGGGTGGGTGAAGGGGAAGCCTACGAGCGCCCTCATCGTCGGCGCATGGGCGAGCCATCGTATTCCGCCGAGAATCAGGATGAGGCCGAAGCTGACGAGTGAAAGGTCCCTGCTTCTGCGGCGAAGGAGAGCGATGACGATGACCGTGAGGCCGATGGACGACTCGATCAGACCCGCTGCAATGTCTCCGAAATCCGCCCCGAGGGTGCTCATGGTCGTAACCTGACCGGGCGGCTCAGGAATCCTCACGGGTTGAGGAACGAATCGCCTTGTCAATCATGGCGAGTATGTCTTCGACCGGCGTGGGCTTTCGCAGGAAAAAATCGATCGGGGAATCCGCTGCCAGTGCGCGCAAGTGCTCGTCATCATATGCAGAAATGAATATGAACGGGACGTCCCTCGAATCCGTGTATTCCCGTACGAAACTGTGGAACCGTATGCCGTCCAATGTCGGCATGAAAACGTCGGAGAGTATCAGGTCGATCTTCTCTCCTTCCAGGGCTTCGCGGGCCTGCTTGCCGTCCTGCGCCTTGACGACATCATATCCCTTTCCGCGCAGGACGCTTTCCATGATGGTCAGGAAGTCCACCTCGTCGTCGATAATGAGAATTCTCATCGCACATCCGCAATTGTAATGATACATCGGTGGATGGCCCCGGGCCGGCGATGATAAACGCAGGTGCCTTTCCCATCACCGAGAAAGGCACCTGTTTTCTCAACGTCGTCTCTCTTCTGTCTCAGATATCCGTCTTCAGGTAGAACGGCAGGCTCTTCTTCAATTTCTCCCTGTGGGCTTTGTAACGCTGGTCTTCCTCCTTGCAGCGCGGGCACCGGTAGGAGCCGGCCTGACCGCGGAAGTCGTTGCCGCATACCCGGCAGACAGCCTGAACTGCCTTCTTCGTATTTTGCCTCATTCCATCGCTCATTGGGGACTTCCTATCCTTTCTGGCATAACTGCAAAACCCCTACCGGGATGCCCGGTAAGGGCTTTTACAAAGAGTGTGGCGGGGACCCGGCGTTTGTTCTAAAGGAAGTTGGGTAATGAGATGGCCCCCTCTTAATGCTATCAATATAAGGCGTTGAGAACCGAAAAGCAAATCCTTTCTGTCTCCATTTTCCGCCCGGCGTAATTACCCGAATTCAGCGAATTCAGGCTCATTGACTCCCCCCGTGTCCTCTCAACCTCAAACTTTCCGGTGGTCTTGACATGAGGCATGAAGGGGTTAGCTCCTTTATCCTCCTTTCGCCCTATTACAAGTACCGGTCGTTCTCGCTACACTTTCCTGTTCGCTTTCAATCCATACGTAGGCCCCGTTCACTGATTGGATGCAATGATTCACACTGCAGTATTGGTCCGCTTGAACAATTCGGAGAATCACACATGAATACTCTACGAGCTCTTCCAACTCTACTTGCGATGCTGGTCTTCTTGCTGGCGGCTCCGGTCGTCCGTGCCCAATATGTCAAGACAAGGGTCGAGAATGCGGAGGTTGTGTATGTCGAGGGGAACGATGTCGTATTGAAGTTTACGAATGGCGAGGTAAGGCAATTTGAAATCCCCGACAGCAGCAAGTTTACCGTCGGCAGCATGGACGTGACCGTGCACGAACTGAAGCCGGGGATGATGTTGACGGCAGTGATTGGCACCCCGAATGCTCCCAGGTGGGTCGATACGGTCGAAGTAACTGAAGTGGGGGCGGTGTGGAAAACCGTCGGGAGTGATCTGATCATCAAGACGCCGGAGGGGCAGAACAGGATGTACCGCGTGCCTTCGGGGAGCAAGATCATCATCGATGGGAAAGAGAAGTCGCTGGATCAGCTGCGCGAAGGCGATAGAATCACAGCGACAGTTGTGAGAACGAGGGTCCCATCGGAGAGCAGCAAGGCGGCCCCGATGGTTCGTAAAGCTCCTCCAACGCCGGCGCGGGTGGGCGCGCTGCTGATTGACGAATCCGCCAATCCGGTTGAGCCTTCCGGGAAGTGGGGGACTCCTGCGATCATTATTCTCATTGTTGTCCTGCTGGTGGTGGCGACCGTCGTCCTGCTGGCATTCCGGCGCAAGCGAAAGGCATGACTGAAGAAACGAACGAGCTGCCTCGATTCTTGTTTGAATTTTGATCTTCCCCTGCAATCACGAAGAATCCCTGCTGGATGTCACCGGCAGGGATTCTTCTTTTCGATTCCCGCTGCCAGGGATTGTACAGTGGAATCGGAAGATGGTCGAACCTGCGATTGGGGTCGGAAGGGGGTTAGCTCCCTTATCATCCTTCTGGCCCATGCTTTCAAGGAATGCCATCGCGATATTATTAACCCATGACTGGCAACGGGGCCCTGATCATTGCAGCACGTTCGGTGCGAGGGTGCGGACAGGATTCCAAGAAATAACTACTATTCCCCCTGTTCCTAACCCTCTATCCTCGGCTTGTGGCGTGCAGTTGGCAAGGAAGTGTTCTTTGTTTCAAACACATACACTCGACCCGGATCCTGTGTGAACTGGGTATAGAACTCGAGAACCTCCGGATTCGCATTCTGCGATGAGGGAGGTTTTTCTGTTTTTGCAGGGTGCAGATAACCGTATTGCAGAGGCAATTGGATGATGAGGGCTAAGAGGAACCGTAGGTCGAAAATCAAAGAGACGCAGGCATCAGCGGGCAAATCTCTAAGTGTGGCTTTGGCGCGTTATCGGATATTGTTTGAGCAGTCG
>PMJQ01000211.1 GCA_003157485.1 Ignavibacteriota bacterium | reverse complement strand
GTAGCTCAGCTGGGAGAGCGCCTCGTTCGCAACGAGGAGGCCGTCGGTTCGAACCCGATCAGCTCCACACGAGATGTTCCGGACCTGGCGGAGTTGAGCTACTTACAGTTGCGCAGGACTTGACCTCACATTCGGGGTACGGTGGCGCCGGGAGCGGAACATCTCGTGTGGAGCTGATCGGGTTCGAACCGACGGCCTCCTCGTTGCGAACGAGGCGCTCTCCCAGCTGAGCTACAGCCCCTGCAGAAGGACCCCCTCCCCTCCCGGGGAACTCCATTCTTCCGAAATATACGCGTTGAGTGTGTAACAATCAATATCCGGGGGGAGGTTCGGAGGGTTTTGAAGCGCGGAGGGGAACCTTGACAACCCGGCCGTTTTTGCGTATTTTTTATATTCGTGTGAAGTGCATTTTTCCGGCGGGTTGAAGGTATGGCAGCGGAACTGAACGAACGGGAGCGGACGGTCCTCCACTACGTGGTGCGGGACTTCATCGAGACCGCCACGCCTATCGGGTCCCGGTACATTTCGAAGCGCCATGAGGACGTCCTGGGGCTCAGTTCGGCGTCCATCAGGAACGTGATGTCCGACCTCGAATACCTGGGGTACATCAACCATCCCCATACGTCAGCGGGACGTGTGCCGACGGACGTCGGGTACAGGTTCTACCTCGACAGCCTGATGCGGGTGGACGACATTCCGGCTACGGAGCAGCAGGCGATCAGGGAGGCGCTCACCTCGCGCGAGGCGGAGGATGAACTTCTCCGGGAATCGTCGCGGATCATGGGGAAGATCTCCCGCCAGCTCTGCGTCATCTCCTCCCCCCGGCTCGCCAGCGGGACGCTTGAGCGGCTGGAGCTCGTGCCCATCGCAGGCACGCGCGTCATGGTCGTTATTTCGATAAAGTCGGGCCTCGTGCGGACGATGATGCTCGAGGTCGCCAGCGAGATCGCCAGGGAAAAGCTTGAGGAGATCGCCCGGTCGCTCAACGAACGGCTTGCAGGACTGACGATCGAGGAGATCCGCTCGACGTACGCAGAGAGGCTGAAGGACAGCGCGGGAGACGATACGGGCCTGATCCGCCTCTTCATCGATTCCGTGGGGAAACTCCTCCCCCCTCCGGGGAGCGAGAAGCTCCACATCGGAGGGGCGGGTTCGATCATCGAGCAGCCGGAATTCGTGAACCCCTCTGAATTCCGGAGCGTTATTGAACTTATCAACGACGAGGAGATCATCATACACGTTCTCGCCAAACACGAGTCTCCCCCCCCCGGCGTCAGGGTGGCCGTGGGGGAAGAAAACCAGGAGAGGAAGCTCAGCCCCTACAGCGTCATCACGGCAAGCTATGCCGCGGGGGACGTGACGGGAACCGTAGGATTGATCGGCCCGAGGCGGATGAATTACGCCCGGGTCATCCCGCTTGTCGATTACGTCGCGCGCACGATTTCAGAAATGTTCGGTTCAACAAACAAGCAATGACGAAAGACGAGACACGGCCCGGCAGCGAGGAGCAGGAACCCGCGCAGGCGGGGAATGCGCCCGGCGCGGTCCCTCAGGCGGACGCGCCCCCGCCGGTTCCCGCGGAGCAGATCCAGCGCGAGCTGGAAGAGGCCCGCAGTGCGGCGCAGGCATTCCGGGACCAGTTCCTCAGGAAAGCCGCGGAATTCGAGAACTACAAACGGCGGTCGGAGGCGGAATTCGCGAACCTCGTGCGGAACGCGAATGAGGGGCTGATACAGGCCCTGCTCCCCATCGTGGAAGACCTCACGCGCTCCCTGAAGACAGGGAGCGGGGACACGGACGCCGCGGCGTTCTACCGGGGGGTCGAACTCATATTCCAGAAGCTCATGAAAGTCCTCGAGGCGCAGGGGGTGACGGCATTCGAGTCGACGGGAAAGCCCTTTGACGTCGACTTCCACGACGCGCTGCTGCAGGTGGCGCGCGACGACGTCCCCCCGGGGACGGTTGTCGAGGAAATCGCCCGGGGCTACAAGCTCAACGACAGAGTGCTGCGGCACGCAAAGGTCATCGTCTCAGCGGCGTCGGAGAGTGAGTCCGCACCCGGAGGAACGGTCACACCGGAGACGCCCGGCAAGAGCAAGGAGCCGACCCGGCACTAATGGCGAAACTCGATTACTACCAGATCCTCGGCGTAGCACGGACCGCCACCGCCGAAGAGATCAAGAAGGCCTACAGAAAGCTCGCGCTGCAATACCATCCTGACAGAAATCCCGGGAACAAGGAGGCGGAGGAGAAATTCAAGGAGGCGGCGGAGGCGTACGAAGTCCTGGGAGACCAGCCGAAGCGCCAGCGCTACGACAAGTACGGTCACGAAGGAATCAGAGGGACAGACTTCCGCCCGTTCAACGACGTCAACGACATCTTCAGCACGTTCAGCGACATCTTCGGGGGGGGCGCGGGCGGGTCGATATTCGACGACATGTTCGGCACGCAGGCTAGGACCCGCACGCGCGGGAACGCCGGCTCGGCCGGATCGGACCTTAAGATCCGCCTGAAGCTCCCGCTGGAGGAGATCGCTTCCGGCGTGGAGAAGAAGCTGAAAATCAAGAAATGGAAACGGTGCGACACGTGCGGCGGCACGGGTGCGCGCTCGACGGGGAGCATGACCACGTGCCCCGTGTGCAACGGGACGGGTGAAATACGGCAGGTGTCGCGCTCGGTGTTCGGCCAGTTTGTGAACATCGCGACGTGCCAGAACTGCGGTGGAGAAGGAAAGGTCATCAAGGAACCGTGCCAGACGTGCCACGGCGACGGCAGGGTCCAGGGTGACGCGACGATCAAGGTGCAGATCCCGGCGGGAGTCAGCGAAGGGAACTACATCCCGCTGCGCGGCGATGGGAACGTGGGGAAACGCGGGGGACCCGCAGGGGACATCATCGTCGTGATCGAGGAGGAACCCCACCCGGTGTTCACGCGGAACGGCGACGACGTCATCCTCGATCTCCTGGTGAGCTTCCCGGAAGCCGCACTCGGAGGAGATATCGAAGTGCCGACGCTCACGGGACGCGCCAGGCTCAAGATCGATCCCGGCACCCAGTCGGGGCGCATACTCAGGATGAGAGACAAGGGGATCCCCCATCTGAACAGCTTCGGCCGCGGAGACCAGCTCGTGCGCGTCAACGTCTGGATCCCCACGTCGCTCAGCGCGCGGGAAAAGCAGGCGCTGAAGGAACTCGGGGAGTCGGAGACCTTCCATCCCCGCGAGGGGGACCGTTCGGCGAATTCCGAGAAGAGTTTCTTCGGAAGGATGAAAAAGGCGTTTTCCTGACCGGCATGATTACCCTCACGGACCTTCAGCACCGGTTCGGGTTCACGCGCAACGAGGTCGCGCTCGTTCTTCTCCTCGGCGCGGGACTCGCGGCCGGGACATTGATCAGGTGGCTCCGGGGAGAGTACGGCACCGGCGGGGAAATCCCCTCAGCGTCCTCGTACGCCGCATCCGACAGTGCGTTCGCCGCCCTCTCCGCCGCCGCGGACGCCGACACGATCCCGGAGGCCGCATCCGGGCCGCCGCATGCGCCGGCCCGTAAGCCCCGCCTGGACTCCGCAAGCATCGACATCAACGCCGCTTCCGGCGGCGACCTCGAGAAGCTCCCCGGAATCGGAGACGCGTTTGCACGCCGTATCATCCTGTTCAGGGGGGAGCACGGGCGGTTTTCCCGCGTGGAAGACCTCATGCAGGTCTCCGGAATCGGGAAAAAGAAATTTCAGGCACTCCGTCCCTTCGTGACCGTTCGTTGACAGACACACGGTTTTTTTGCATATTTGACGCCTGGGGGACACTCACAAATAACGGTTCTGGCCTTTGTCACCGCAAGACCTCATTGTAGGATTGAGCATCAGCGGGGGGGGCATTCAGGCCGTCGAAATCGACCGCTCGGGCCCCACGACCACGCTCCTTTCGATCGACGAATGGGAAAACACGCTCCCGGCCGCGTCGACGAATGGCTCGGAGGAAGGTCTGCTGGAGTTTCAGCGCCTTTTCGGCAAGTTCATACGCGAAAACAGGGTCCGCGCAAGCCGGATTTCCATCTCGCTCGACACAACGATGCTCTTCCTGAATTCGATGCCCATTGATCAGGGACTCACGCGGAGCGAGATCAACGACCACGTCAAGTGGGAGCTATCCCAGTATTTTCCGGATACAAGCACGACGGACTTCATCACCGACGTCCACATACTGACAGAACGGGCGAACGATCCGTACACCGAGGCACTGAGCGTCTCCGTCCGCCGCCACGACGCCGTCATCATTCAGAAAGCGGCAAAGGCGGCGGGGATGGAGCTCGCCATCGTCGACGCGGACCACTTCGCCGCCGATACCGCCCTGAGGATCAATTACCCGGATACGTACCGGAAATACATCGCGCTGATCGGCGTGAAAGAGAACCGGCTCGACATCAGCCTGATGCGGAACGGCAGTCTGGAATCCTACCGCTACATCATCGTACAATCCAACCAGGAAATCATTCAGGGAATCGCGGCGCTCGCGCGCAAAACACCGGGGATCTACTCCATGACCGTCTACGGACCCTATCTCGACAGGGACCTCCTGACGCAGATCCGGCGGGGATCGCCGATACTTGTGGAAGCGCTCAACCCCCTGCGCCACGTCAATGTTTCCGATACGCTCCGTCTGGCCGAGCACCTGACAGTCCCCTCGTACCGTTTCGCCTCCGCGGTCGGCGTGGCTCTCCGCAGGGATTGAACCGATGAGGGTCATCAGCGGGTTGTACAGGGGAAGGACGCTCAGGACGGTGGGGGACCTATCCGTCCGCCCGGCAACGGACAGGGTCAGGCAGACTGTCTTCGACATGCTGACGAACCGGATCGTCTTCGACGGCGCGCGCGTCCTCGACCTCTTTGCCGGAAGCGGCAGCCTCGGGATCGAGGCGCTCAGCCGCGGCGCGGGCCATGTAACATTCGTCGAGCACGCACGCGAGGCCGCGGAGTTCATCGAGCTTAACCTGCGCACACTCGGGTGCGCGGACGCCGGCACCGTCCTGGAATCCGACGCGCTCGCGTTCATCAGGCCCGGCGTCGGCCCGTTCGATCTCATATTTGCCGATCCGCCGTACGCGTTCGACGGGACCGCGGAGATCCCCGCCGTCGTGGCCCGGAGCGGGATACTCCGCCGGGGGGGCTACCTGCTCATCGAGCACGCCGCCGGCCAGACGTTCGGGAGCGCCCCCGGCCTGCTGATCGGACCCGTGAAGCGCTTCGGGAGGACGCACGTGACCTTCTTTATGCCGACAGACGGAGGGACCGACACGCAATGACACAACGGATCGCACTCTACCCGGGGACGTTCGACCCGATCACGTACGGCCACATCGACGTGATCCGGAGAGCCGCCGAGCTCTTCCCGCGCGTGATCGTCCTTGTCGCGCGCAACTCCTCGAAGCGTCCGATGTTCACGGACGAGGAGCGGGCCGCGATGATTCGGGAGGTCTTCCGGCGCCACCGCCGCGTGGAGGTAGATTCCTTCAACGGGCTTCTCGTGGAATATGCCAGGCGGAGGAAGGCGACGGTGATCATCCGCGGACTGCGCGCAGTCTCTGACTTCGAGTACGAGTTCCAGATGGCGCTGACGAACAGAAAGCTGGCGCCGACGATCGACACGGTCTTCCTCGTCCCGCACGAGCGATACACGTATCTGAATTCCACGATCGTCAGGGAGGTGGCTCGGCTGGGCGGGGACGTCTCCGGGTTCGTCCCTCCCGGAGTCAGGCGGCGTCTCCTGGCAAAGGCGGGCCTCTGACGCCGGTCATGCGCCATCTTTCAACGAAGATTCGGAACCTTGAGGAGTCGCAGACCCTCCTCCTGACCCAGAAGGCCCGCCTCCTGCAGGAAGCCGGCGTCGACGTCGTAAGCCTCACGGCGGGCGAACCGGATTTCGCCGCATCCAGGGCGGATCTGGAGAAGGGGATTGACCGTCTTCTCCGGGGGCTGCAGGAACTTCAGTAGAGGAAGGAGATTCATGCCGACATACGAGTATGTGTGCAAAAAGTGCGGGCACGCGTTCGAGGATCTCCAGTCGATGTCCGCGGCGCCGCTCACCCGGTGCCCCAAGTGCGGCACCGACAACCTCGCGCGCGTCATGGGGACCGGAGGAGGGATCATCTTCAAGGGGAGCGGGTTCTACGTCACCGACTACAGAAACACGGGGGCGTCCGGCAGATCGGATGCGGGGAAGCGGGCGTCGGAGAAAAAGGAAAAGGCCAGGGAGAAGTCCGGCGGGAACGAGCCGGCCCCTGGTGCGGAGAGCAAAGGGACGGAGAAGGGCAAACCGGAGAAAAACAAGCCGGAGAAGCACAAAGAAGCGGCGAAGCGCGAATCCGGGAAAGGAGCCTCCGGATCTCAGTCCCCCCCGCCCCCGCCGCCGTCAGGGCCGACGGAGAAGAAGGACTGAGACCCGGCCGGTTCCCGTCTTACGTCAGGTTCCTTTTTTCGTCATCTTCCCCCTGGGGGCGGATGCTTCCTTCAGCGAGGTGACCGTCATGATGCCGTCGTCACCCACGGTCCCCGTCGCGGAGAAGTAGAGTCCCTTGTCGCGCTTCGTTTTTTCGATGAGAGCCTTCGCCGTCTTGCTCCCGTTCTCGTCGAACTTGTAGTACTTCCCGCCGGAGAATATGCCGTAGCCGCTCGCCGAACAGTGGTCGTCGAGTGCGCAGTCTTTCGTATGCCCTTCGGCCTTCTCCATCGCGTTTTCCTTCATCGCCATCTTTCCCGCGCACATCTGGTCGACGACATAGCCCTTGAGCGTTTTGGGCTTCGCATCCTGCGCGCCGGCGGTGAAGGTGAAGGAGAGCGCAATTGTACACAGTGCAATGAGATACTTCATGGCAGCTCCCTGATGTTATTTGTGCATGAGAGGGTGGGTGTCACCATCGTACAACGGGGGGAGACGGGGAAAAGTTCCCTCGGGATCTCATTCGTACCGGTCGAGCCTGAATTTCTCCCCGAGGTAGAGTTTCCGGGCCTCGGGGTCATCAGCAAGACTTTCCGACGTTCCCGCCTTCAGGATCTGCCCCTCGAACAGGAGATATGCCCTGTCGGTGATCGAAAGCGTCTCATGCACGTTGTGGTCGGTCACGAGGACGCCGATCCCCCGTTTCTTCAGCGCCGCGACGATTCTCATGATCTCCTCCACGGCGATCGGGTCGATCCCCGCAAACGGCTCGTCGAGGAGTATGAAATTCGGGTCCGTGGCAAGCGCGCGCGCGATTTCGGTCCGCCGCCGCTCGCCGCCGGAGAGCATGTAGCCCTTGCTCCGCGCGAGATGGGCGATGTTGAAGTCCGCCATGAGCCTGTCGCATTTCTCGTTCTGCTCCGCGGCGGTCATGTCGAGCATCTGCAGGACGGCGAGTATGTTCTCCTGGACGGACATCTTCCGGAACACGGAGGCCTCCTGCGGGAGGTAACCGATCCCCATCCGCGCGCGCCTGTACATCGCGATGCCCGTGATCTCGACGTCGTCAAGGTAGACCCTCCCGTCGTTCGGCGGGATCATCCCGACGATCATGTAAAACGTCGTCGTCTTCCCTGCCCCGTTCGGGCCGAGGAGCCCGACGACCTCCCCCTGCCGCACGTCGATGCTCACCCCCCTGACGACAGTACGCTTCTTGTACCTCTTGACGAGGCTTTCGGCGCGAAGTACGCGCCCCGATTCCCGACCGATCCCGTCCGCCATGATATCCGTTTTCGTCCTTAGTTGTCGAGGCGCGGACGGTTCGGCCGCCAGGCGAACCCCGGGAGGGCGTAGTCCGTCTCTTTCCCGCGCACCATGTTCTCCGGAAAATAGTCCCCTTCCACACCACCGTACACGGTGATGGTCTCCGCCTTCCCCCCGGCGAAGAGCATCACGATCCTGTCGCCGCTGGTCCTGTTGAGGCCGTTTGCGAGCGTGTCGTCGTACAGATGATACAGGCTCAGCGCACGCCCCTCCACGTCCGTCCGGCTCAACCCCGCCGCGCCGAACAGCATCGTGAGCCTGTCCCCGGCGATCTGATCGTACCGTTCCGGGTGGAGCGAATCGCTCCGCGAGACGGCGAATGCGCTCCCCATGACGAGCAGCCGATCGAGCTTCCTTTTCTTCAGGTAGACGTTGACCGAATCTCCCGACACCTGCGTGTCCCTGTACCAGATCACGGGCGCGCTCCGGAGAAGGATGCTGTCCCCCGCCGTGTAGAAGCACGCGTACCGGGCCGTCCCCGCAATGTCTCCCCGGACGAGTTGCACGCTGTCGCGCGCGATGAGCCGGCGGGTGGAGTCTCTGAACGACTCGAGAACGATGCCGCGCACCTGCAGCGTGTCGAACCGCCCGCCACCGGCGGAGTCGATCTGCACCATCACCGGGGAGACCGTCATCCTGCTGTACATTCTTCCGGCGTCGTGGTCGAGCCGTCCTCCGGCGATCGTCAGCCTGTCCGCGGGGCTTCTGACGACGACGTGTCCCAGGGCGATGGACCGCCGCGTCATGCGCCAGTACAGGAGCGTGTCCGCGGTGACGACGGAGGAGGTATCGACGACCGTGACGTGCGTGTGGAAGAACGCCCGCCGCTCCTCCGCGAAGTATTCCCCGTAGGCGGCCGTCAGGCGCGTCGTCCCGTCATCGAGCACGACGTTGTCGAATCCCTCCGCACGCCGCTCCGGGCGGTAATACACGCCGCGCGGGGCCCGCAGCGTCATGCTGTCATCGGTGACGACAACGCTGCCGTTGAGGAGGAACTTCCCCTGCGCAATGTACTGGAGCGCCCGTTCGCATGTGACGCGCGTCCGTTCCTGCGTCAGGAGGACGTGCCCGATCAGCTCGCGGACGTCCTGCCCGGCGATCTGTTTCACATGGAGCGTGTCAGCGCTCACCTCCTGCGCGCGCGCGGCGGGCACACGGAGCGCGAGGGCGCACAGGGCGAGTGCGCAGAGCGGGATCGTGCGTTCACTCATGCTTCAAGGCCTGCCCGGTCACGCGGAATATCCTGTAGTTCTTCAGATCCTGGTCGCTCACGAGTCCCTGTCCCGCGATATGCTCCGTCGGCGAGGTGATGTCCACGAACGCGTTTGTGCGGATCGTCCTGTCGGCGTTCATCCAGCACAGGCTGTCGGTCTTCATCGTCGAGCCGCTGTCGGACACGACGACGACGTCGACATAGGCCGTGAAATCCTGCGTCGCGTCGTTCACTTTTCCGCGGCGCGCGGTAAGCAGCGACGTGTGGCGCCCCTCCTCGTTGAAGAAGTCGACGTGAACACTGTCGTCGAGGAGCGTGATTCTCGTCGTCTGGAAGTCGGCGATGTGGCCCGCCCAGAGCACGGCCTTGATGCGCGCAGAATCGGTGAAATACACGGTGCTCCGCCAGCTCTCCTGCGACGGGAGGGACGCGTCGGGGAGCGCCTGGACGGAGGGGTTGATTTTCTCCCCGCATCCCGCGGGAAGGAGGAGCGCTGCGAGAAGGAACCAGGGGCCCGCGCGCCGCGCGGCCGCACTGTCAATGACGGGGGTCCTCCTCTTCATTCAGCCTTTCCTCCTGAACAACTGGCGTATGAAAAGCGGGATGCCGGAACGTCGCACGGACGGAGGGCCATTACGCACCTGGACCCTCTGCCGAAGCGCGTTATACGCCAGGAACGCCGCAAGGAGGTCTCCGTCGGAAAAGCTATGCAGGTTCACCCAGAGGAGCGGCGGCACGAGCGCGATCAGGGGATCGCGGATCCCTGTGGCGGCCATCAGCTCGCCGTAGTAGTTCGTGATGGGGATCAGCCGTACGATGCCGGTGGACCGCTCGTGGATCCATATCCTCTTTTCCGCCTCTGCCAGCGCGAGGGTCACGCCTTCATCGATGCGGACCTCGCGCACGGCCGCGCGTGTCGCGGGGGAAACTTCGCCGGGGGTCCACCATGAGTAGGTCCACCGCCTTTTCTCCTCATAGTGATCGGGGATCCCCTCCCCGCTCCCGGAGACGATTTCGACGTTGATCTGTCCCCACGCTTCCTCGCGGACGCTTATCGTGTACGCGTCGCGTGTTGTCTCCACAACACCGTAGGCAACGACCGGAGGGAGCGGGGAGACGATATCAGGAGCGTCGGGCGGGATCCCGAGCATCAGGTCCCCCTCTCCCCGCCGACCTTCCCCGAGAACCGTCATGGATTCCATGCGGTCCCGGAGGGCGCGATATCCCGGACGGTCCACCGGAAGGACCGTTTCAAGGAGATCGAGTTCCTTGGGACGCAATGGACGGGGGTACTCCACGGAAATACGATTGAGATACGATGGAGATCGGATCGTGTTCAGCCCTCTTATCGTGAACGCCGCCTGAGTATACAGTCGATGAAGTCGCGGACGGCGCCTCCCCCCCCCGGCATGCGCGTGATATAATGAACGCTCCGACGAACCTCCGCGAGCGCATTGGGAGGGGCCGCGGAAAGTCCGACCGTCCGCAGGAGCGGAATGTCGAAGAGGTCGTCGCCGATGAATGCAAACTCGTCGTCGGCGAAGCCCCTGCGGCGCTGGATCTCCCGCATCGAGGCCACCTTGTCGTCCGTTCCCTGTATCACGTCCTCGATCTTCAGGACGCGCGCGCGCGCGTCGACGATTGGCGTCGACCTGCCGCTGATGATGCCGAACACCAGCCCCGCCTCCCTCCCCCGAACGATGCCGTACCCGTCGTGCGCGTGAAAGCGCTTCAATTCGTGCCCGTCGGCGGTATAATACAGCCCCCCGTCGGTCAGGACCCCGTCCACATCGAGGAGGACCATCCGTATCCGGCGTGACCGCGCCGCAATCGACAGCGTGGCCCGTGCCATCAGACCCCCTTCACGGCGCGGTCCACCGCAAGGCATCCGGCGATAAACGCGTCCAGCCGGTCGAGACGGAGCTGGCTTGCTGCATCGCTCAGGGCGTGGGGCGGATCCGGATGCACTTCCGCGAAAATTCCGTCGCACCCCACGGCAACCGCGGCACGCGCGAGGGGGAATATGAACTCCGGCTCCCCCGCGGTCTCTCCCGTTCCACCCCCCGGGAGTTGCACGGAATGCGTCGCGTCAAATACGACCGGGTACCCGAGTCCCCGCATAATGACGAGCGACCGCATATCCACGACGAGGTTGTGGTAGCCAAACGTGGTTCCCCTCTCGGTCAGCAATATCCCGGTGTTTCCTGTCGCGGCGACTTTCCCGGCGGCAAAGGCCATGTCCTCGGGGGCCATGAACTGCCCCTTCTTGATGTTCACGATCCGCCCCGTCCGCCCGGCGGCCTGGAGAAGAGACGTCTGCCTGCAGAGGAACGCCGGGATCTGCAGGACGTCGGCGGCTTCAGCCGCGGCAGAGGCCTCACCCTCGGTATGGATATCCGTCATTACGGGAAGATCAAGTTCTTTCCGTACCTCCTGGAGGATCTTCAGCGCCGCCTCCATCCCGATACCGGTAAACGATGTGCCGCTCGTCCTGTTTGCTTTCACGTAGGAAGATTTGAAGACGATGCCGATGCCGTATTTCTCGGCGACGGTCCGGATAGCCAGGGCGGTCTTCATGACGAGTTCCCGGTTCTCCACGACACAGGGACCAGCGAAGAGGACGAGGGGATGCCCCCCCCCGATGGGTACGTTGCGTATTTTCATGTCACCTCCCAGGTCAATAGAGGTAAAAACTACGAAAAAAGGGGACGACAATCAAAGAAGGCGTTTTGCTTTCGCGCTCTTTCGGCGTATATTTCACGATTATGGTTCCCACACCCTCCCCGATCGACTGCAGGGCCTACGCCAAGATCAACATAGGGCTCCGTGTGACGGAGAAGCGGGCCGACGGCTACCACGAAATCACGACGGTATTCCACCGCATTGAACTTTTCGACGACATCACTCTGAGTCCCGCACGCGACGTTACCGTCGTCTCAACCGACCCGGAGGTCCCTTCGGGTGAGTCGAACATCTGCCACGCCGCGGCAGCGATGCTACGGCAGCACCTAGGCACCGGAGCGGGAGTCCGCATCGACGTTACGAAGAGAATCCCCGCAGGGGCCGGACTCGGCGGGGGGAGCGCCGATGCCGCCGCCGTGCTCCGCCGGCTCCCGGCACTCTGGGGGGAGAGCGTTTCCGCACACGACCTCCGCGCGATGGCCCTGCGCCTGGGCTCCGACGTGCCTTTCTTTCTCGGGGACGAGTCGGCCGTGGGGATCGGGCGCGGGGAGACTCTCGAGTACTTCCGGCTCGACGTCCCTTTCGCGATACTCCTGTGTACACCCCCGGTCCGTGTGTCGACGGCATGGGCGTACGCGCACATCGTTCCCCGTCCGGGACCCGTGGAAGATCTCCGGTCCATACTCCTCCGCGGGATGGCCGATCCGTCGATCCTGCGGAACCACATCGCCAACGACTTCGAGTCTCCCGTGTTTCAGGAATACCCGGTAATACGGTCGATCAGAGATCTTATGGTCGATGACGGTGCGCTCTTCGTCTCGATGTCGGGGAGCGGCTCGACGGTCTACGGGTTCTTCCCCGACGCCGGCCGCGCGGCCGCTGCGGCGCGCCCGCTCGATTCTCTCAATTTCCGTACGTTCATCACTCCTCCACATTTCCGGGCCTAGCGGTGCGACGTTACCCCTTCATCCCCCGGAGAGACCGGCCCGGATCTCCGGCCCGCAGGCGCCCGCCCCTTCCTGCGTTCCTTCTTCTTGTCCTTCTCCCTTCCGCAGCAGCCGCGCTTCCCGGCCTCTCCACGGCACCGGACTCCGCCGTGACACGCCCCGCACATGCCGATTCTCTCCGTTCAAGGGGCGCGCCCGCCGATACGGCCGCGCGGAGGAGCGCCGATTCGAGCGCCACTGCCGCGGCAGACACACTCGGGCGGATGAGCACACCGTCGCTCGTGGGGACGGTCGACAGGTTCGCCGATTCATCCCTCGTGAGGACGATGGGTGACCTCCACTGGGTTGACTACCGATCGCTGGGGGGGATTCTCGAAACCTACCCGGGGATGTTCCTGCGCGACCAGGAAAGCGAAGGGCAGTACAGCCAGCCGACGTTCGACGGGGTGGACTGGCGGGGGGTCTCTTTTCTCGTCAACGGGAGGGGCGTCAACGACCCCGCCTCCGGCATATTCAACATCTACGCATTCACGCCCGAATACGCGGACAGGATCGAGGTGATTACGGGGCCCAGGGCATTCCTCTACGGACTCAACAGCACCGGGGCGGCGGTCAACCTTGTCACGAAAAACTACAACAGCAACAAGGCGTTCACCAAGCTCAATTATTCCGAAGGCGCGTACGGCTATTCCACCGTGGACGGGACGTTCAGCCAGAACATCTCGAGGAAAACAAACGTCACCGTCGGATTCCAGCACCAGACCACGGACGGGCGCTTCCCCGGCGAGGCCGACGACGCCTGGAATGCGCGCGAGAAGATCAGGTACAACGTCTCCCATGATCTGAACGTCATCCTCTCGCATTATCTCACCTCGACCGAGACGCAGATGAACGGCGGCGTGGATATCACGAAGAGCGGCGGGGCGTATGCGTTTGACAATACGCTTGCGGTGGTGAAGCAGGACAGCACGTACGAGAAGCTGACGAGGAACGACCTCGATCTCTCGCTTGTCGGGACGTTTCTCCCCGACACGGCGGATGTTTCGACGCTCACGCTCTATTACTCGCACGCGCTCAGGGAATTCCGCGAGCGGGAGGACTCGTATCACGTGTTCCCCGCACAGGTCTCCTCGGACCACGTCTCATCGTGGATGGGCGCACAGGCGTCGCAGGATTTTGCCACGGGCTTCCAGCGATTCAGCGCCGGAGGGAACGTGGAACTCAGGCAGATTGAAGGGAGCCCGAACCTGGGGCGCCTCAGGAACGTGGTGGGAGCTGTCTGGGCGAAAGAGGAGATCGACCCCGGCGGCCCGCTGACCCTGGCGGCGTACGGGAGGCTTGACTCGTACCTCCGGAAAGAGTACGCGGGGTACGGGGCGGACGCCACACTCCGGATCGGCCCGCTCTTGAGCCTCTACGGCGGAGCGAGCACGTCGTGGCGCGTGCCGGATTATCAGGAGCTTTACTGGACCGATTCGACGGTCATCCGGACGGGCGCCGTCGCTGCAGAGCATCACGCGGTGGAGGAGGCGGGAGCGTCAATCGCGATGCCCGGGGGGGGGACGGTCCGCATCGCCGTGTTCCACAGGACGGTTACGGACCCGATCATCTACAGCCCGTACAGCGGGACCGCATCGCCGTTTCCCGGCGCGCTCATCGCCAACGGCCCGTTGCTCATCTCAAGCGGCGTCACCGCCTCTCTCGACGTCAGGTACCGCTCGTTCTCGCTCGAAGGGAACGTGGAGTACATTGTTCAGAAATCCGGCGGCGCGACGCTCGAGGCGTTCCCGAAAGTCTCGGGAAGAGGCGGCCTTTTTTTCCGCAGCAGGCTCGTGAACGACAATCTGGAGCTGAAGACGGGGTTCCAGGGACGGTTCGCGCTCGGGTATTCGGGCTCCGTCTTCAATCCGGAGATGATCGCATACGTGACGAATCCGGGGACCCCGCTCGGGACGAGCGCAAGCGCCGATTTCTTCCTTATCGGACACATCGGCGACGCGTATATTCACTTCATATGGGAGAACCTCGCCAACATACGGTACTACGGCACCCCGTACTACCCGGGGGGAGAGCGCGCAATCAGGTTCGGCATTTCATGGGAGTTTCTGAACTGAACGGGCGCAAGAACCAACGACGGGGGCGCACGTGAACGGCGCACTGCAGCAGATACTGCCGCCTCATGAGGTGATCGCAACGCGGGAGAGGAACGTGACTGTCTTCTCCGCTGCGTCGTCCCAGTTGAACGTCCCCGCCCAGAGGACCGCCCCCTCGCCGAGCCGTGTACGGAGCGCCCCGTCCTCCAGAAGCCGGATCATCCGCTCGCCGAGCGCACGGACATCCCCGTGAGGATAGAGCAGGCCGGTCTCCCCCTCCCTGACCGCGTCCCTCAACCCCGGAACGTCCGCCGCGATCGATGGCGTGCCGCAGGCATTGGACTCGATCACGGTCAGCCCCCAACCCTCCTTCAGCGATGTCGTCACGGTGAACCACGCCCTCCTGAGCAGATCCACCTTCTCTTCCTCCGTCACATACCCGGTGAACCGCACCGCCTCCCCGATGCCGAGCCTGCGCGCGATCCCCACGAGCCGGTCCATGTCGTCCCCTTCTCCCGCCACGACGGCCTTCAGGGCGGGGAACCGGGCGATCACGGAAGGGAGGGCCGCAAGGAAATTGTCGACGCTTTTGTACCTCTTCAGGCGCCCGAAATACACCGCCAGAGGATCAGGGCTTTTCACGCCGTCGCCGGTCGAGTACCGCGCGTGATCGACGCAGTTGTGGATGACGGCGAGCCTGCCGGGGGGAAATCCGGCGGAAAGGAATTCTTCCTCCGTGCTGCGTGAGACAACCATGAACGGGATTCTCCCCCTGTAGAGCGCAAGCGCGCAGCGCTCCAGAAGATAGACGTAGGCGGCGGGGATCAGCCCTGTTTCACGGAACACGCTTTTCCCGAAGAGGTGGTGCGCGATCCCCGCCAGCGGTCGCCTGACATAGAGGGGGGTGAAGAAGGGGACCTTGTTCAGATCCTCCACGACGACGTCGAAATCCGCTCCCCTGAGCCGGGCGATGTACGTGAACGGGAAGACAAAGTTGAAGAGAGGACGTGCGCCGGAGCGGAGGATCCTGATCCCGTCGATGATCTCCTCGTGCGGAGCTCCCGGGTACGATGAACAGCAGAGCGTGACGCGGTGTCCGATGCGCGCGATCCGGGAAAAGATCTCATGCAAGTGAACCTCCGCGCCGCCGGAGAGGGGGTTTCTGATGTCCTGCCAGTTGACGATGAGTATGTTCATTCGCCCCGCCCGATCTCTTCCTTCCAGTAGGAGTAGACGTCCGACAGCGTCTGCGCAAGCGGGATCCGCGGCTCCCATCCCGTCGCCTGATTCAGGCGCGCGAAGCTCCCGGCGATAAGCGGGGCGTCCCCTCCTCTTGTGCGCGAGGCTTCGCTCAGGACGGTGACCCGGATCCCGGACACTTCCTGGAATATATCGATGAGATCACGTATGGCGACGATGCGCCCCGAGCAGAGATTGAAGACCATGTGCTCCGAGGGGTGCGTCAGTATCGCCCAGTAGGCGCGGACGACATCCCGGACGTCCGTAAAGTCGCGCCGCGCTTCGATGTTGCCGGCGCGGATCACGGGCTCCTGCTTCGAGGCGGCGATCAGGGCAAACTGGCGCCCGAAGTCCGAAGAGACGAAGACCGGACTCTGACGGGGCCCCGCGTGGTTGAACGGACGGACGACGCTGACGCGGAGCCCGAATGTCCGCCGGTATTCCTGGCCGATGAGGTCGACGCTCGCCTTGCTGACGGCATACGGGTTCTCCGGCCGGACGGGGGAATCCTCGGAGATCGGCTCAAGATGGGATTTCCCGTACACCTCCCCCGAACTGACGAGGAGGATGTCCGGGCCCGCGCCTGTGGCCTGCGCCTGGTGCCGCGCCGCGTCGAGGAGCGCGACCCCCCCCATGATGTTCACGTTGAACGTCCCGAAAGGATCGCGAAGCGCTGTGGGGACGAAAGCCTGCCCCGCCAGGTGGACGACCTTGTCGGGGCGCAGCGCCATGAAGATCTGCCGGAGGGCATCCGCGTCGACGATGTCCGTTTCATGGAGCGTGATGCGCCCGCGCAGATGATCGATATTGCCCGTCTTCTGCCGCGGGAAATGCGTCCCGTGCAGCTCCACGCCGCCCAGACCGAGGAGGTATTCAGCGGCATGGCTTCCAACGAAGCCGTCGATCCCCGTGACGAGTACTTTCATTGTCCGACCCCGGGAATGTGGGGAATGAGCGTTACACCATCATGCGTGCCGCAATCTCATCGCAGAGAAGATACCCGCGGGGTGTCAGGCAGAGTCGCGTCCCCTCGAGGACGGCCACCCCTTCTTCCACGAGTGCGTCCGCAAGCGCAAGCCTGTCCGCGGGGATGCCGAATTCGCGTTCAAGCACACTGAGGTCCACGCCGGCGCTCCTCAGCCCGAGGAAGATCCTCTCGTTGCAGAGCTGCGTGCGAGTCACCGATTCGCGGGAAGCAACAGGCATTTCCCCGCCGCGGAGCATGTCGCAGTATCTCCCCAGCGCCGGGATGTTGGACCAGCGCAGTGGTGGTTCTCCATCCCGCCCCGTCCAGAACGAGTGGGCGGAAGGCCCGAAGCCCAGATAGGGCTCGTGTGACCAGTAGGCGGAGTTGTGGAGACTCCTGTATCCCGGCATGGCGTAGTTGGAGACCTCGTAATGCTCAAACCCGGCGCGCGCCATCACGCCCATCGTCTGCTCGTACAACGACGCCTCCGCCTCGAGGGGATTCGGCGACACCAGCTTCGCCGACACCATCCGCGCAAGAGGAGTGTCGTCCTCCACGATGAGGCTGTACGCCGAAACGTGGTCCGGCCGGAGACCGATCGCGCGCGCGAGCGTCGCGTCCCACTGCACCGCGGTCTGCCCCGGGAGCGAGTAGATCAGGTCGATGCTCACGTTGCTGAATCCCGCCTCCCGCGCGAGTCCAACGCATCTCTCCGCCTGCGGCGCGTCGTGAATCCTGCCCAGGAACCGCAGTTCGTCTTCGTTGAACGACTGGATGCCGATGCTGAGCCGGTTGACCCCGAGTGACCTGTAGCCCCGGAGAGTCTCCAGAGAGACTGTGCCGGGATTCGTCTCGAGAGTGATTTCGGCGTTCCGGCTTATCGCGAACGCCCCGCGGAGAGCACTCATCACCCTCCCAAGCTGCGCAACCGACAGGAGCGACGGCGTCCCTCCTCCGAAGAAGAGCGTGCCGAACGTGGCGCCGCCCCCACGCGGGGCGGCGAGCACGATCTCCCTCTCGAGCGCATCGAGGAATCCATCCATCAGCGCGACGGTCTCGATCGAATAGAAGTCGCAGTAGACGCACTTGCGCTGGCAGAACGGGATATGGACGTACAGGGATGCCATAGGGTCAGATGTGGGCACGATCCTTTACCTGATCACGGTGCCGGCGCGGGTCCAGCGCATTCCCGCGCTTTCGTCCACCGACCAGTAGACAAGCATGGCCCGCCCGACGATGCTGTCGAACGGGACGAACCCCCAAACACGGCTGTCGAGGCTGTCGTCCCGGTTGTCGCCGAGAACGAAGAAGTGATTCTCCCTGACCCTGTAGAACCGGGAGGGAACGCCGTCCAGGAGGATTTCACCCGCAGGGGAACGGGCGATCACGTGCCCCTCGAGCCTGACCAGCGGTTCCCAGCGTCCCGCATCGCCTTCACGGAGCGGAATCGTCTCCCCGGCCTCCGGGACGACGACCGGACCGAAATCGGGAGGGGGCCTTTGCGCCGGCTTTGCAGTCCGCGGAAGCCCCACTTCGCGGCCGTTCACGAACAGCGCACCGGCGCGGAACATCACGGTATCCCCCGGGAGGCCGATAAGCCGCTTGACGTAGAGCCGCGGGGGTGTGCCGTCCGGCGCGTAGAACACGATCACGTCCCCGCGCCCGGGAGAACCGGGGGCAGGCAGACGCAGAACGGGAAGCCTGCTCCCCGTGAGCGGCATGTAGTGGGGCGTGGATGGGCCGTAGACAAACTTGTTCACGAGGAGGAAATCCCCAGCCAGGATCGTGTTCTCCATCGACGCGCTCGGCACGTGGACCGCGTCGACAATAAACGTCTTAACGCCCAGCGCAAGCACGACGGTCACCGCAAGGACCTCCGCTACATCCCGGAGGCGCCGGAGGAGGCGCCCCCGGCCGGGACCGGGCATTCCGACAGGCGTCCGTTCCATGCTATCGGATGAGCGTGCCGATGCGGCCGAGACGTATCGATGCGATCTTGTCGACGATGCTCGCCAGGGGCAAGTCGGGATCCCACGACCAGTACACGATCATCGGAGAACCGACGATGTTCTCCTGGGGTATGAATCCCCAGAACCGGGAGTCCAGGCTGTTGTCCCTGTTGTCCCCCATGCCGAACAGGTAGTCCCGCTGGATGACGTACTTCGTCACGGGGACGCCGTCGATGGCGACCCGCGCGCGGTCGTCCAACCGCACCCGGTGCCCTTCCCTCCCGATAAACGTCGCCCACCGGGGGAACGTAGACGCGTTCAGTTCCACAACGTCCCCCTTCTTCGGGACGACGACCGGGCCCCAGAAATCCTCGTTGTACGGCGCATCGCGGGGGAAGATCTTCGGGTCGGCGTAACCCTGCGGACGCGGGTTGAAGTTGTTGAATTTCATGTTGCGCGGAATCGGCGCGGGCTTCCCGTTCACGTAGAGGATTCTGTTGATCACCTGAATCGTGTCCCCGCTGAGCGCGACGCAGCGCTTGAGATAGAACATGAATTCCGGCGACTGGATCTCCTCGCGCTGCCCGGGAAACTCGAACACGATGACGTCCCCGCGCCTGACGTCACGCAGCGCGGGAACGCGGAACCAGGGGAGGCGAACGTTTGTGAACGGGATCGTCCTGGGGGTGGTTCCGCCGTAGATGAATTTGTTGACGAAGAGAAAATCGCCCGCCATGATTTCATTCTCCATCGATCCGGTGGGAACTTCGAACGATGCGAGGACGAAGCTGTTCAGAAAGAAAAACGACACGAGCACGAACACGAGATCCTTCAGGAAATCCTTCACGGGCTCCTTCTTCACGTCCGGGTGCTCCTTCCCCGCCGCCGAGCGGTTTGTTTTTGCCATGGGCCTCCTTATTCGTCTTCCATTGAGAGTACCGCCAGGAACGCCTCCTGGGGGATTTCGACGCGTCCCACCTGCTTCATACGCTTTTTCCCCTCTTTTTGTTTCTCGAGGAGCTTCCGCTTGCGGGTGATATCGCCGCCGTAGCACTTTGCGAGCACGTTCTTCCTCATCGCGGAAATCGTCTCGCGCGCCACGACCTTGCTGCCGATCGCCGCCTGGATCGCCACCTCGAACATCTGCCGCGGGATCAGCTTGCGCAGTTTGACACAGAGTCTCTTCCCCCAGTCGTGCGCCTTGTCCCTGTGCACGATCGAGGAAAACGCGTCGACCGACTCGCCGTTGAGGAGAATGTCGAGCTTGACGAGATCCGACTCGCGGAAATCCAGGAGGTCATAATCGAACGACGCGTATCCGCGGCTCGTCGATTTCAATTTGTCGTAAAAGTCGAATATGATCTCGCTCAGGGGGAGCTCGTACGTGATGTCCGCGCGCGTGGGGTCGATGTACGTGGTGTTCTTGTAAATGCCCCGCCTGTCCATGCAGAGCTTCATGATGTTCCCCACGAATTCCACGGGGACAATGACCTGCGCCCTGACGAACGGTTCCTCCACCATCGCCACCTCCCCGAGCGGCGGCATTGTGGAGGGGTTGTCCACGAGGACGACGTCTCCCCCCGTCTTCGTCACCCGGTATTCGACGTTGGGAACGGTGTTGATGATGTTCTGATTGTATTCCCGTTCAAGCCGTTCCTGGACGATCTCCATGTGGAGCAGGCCGAGGAACCCGCACCGGAACCCGAAACCGAGCGCCGTCGACGTCTCCGGCTGGTAGATGAGCGAAGAATCGTTGAGCTGCAGCTTCTCGATCGCGCTCCGGAGATCCTCGAAATCCTCCGCGTTCGTCGGGTAGACGCCGCTGAACACCATCGGCTTCACCTCCTTGTATCCCGGCAGCGCGCTCTGCGCCGGTCGGGAGGCGGAGGTGACGGTGTCGCCGACCTTTGTGTCGTGAACGTCCTTCACACCGGCGATGAGGTAGCCCACGTTCCCCGCGGCAAGCTCCCCCGTCCTCAGGCGCTTCATCTCCAGAACGCCGACCTCCTCCGCGTCGAATGGCTTCCCCATGTGGAAGAACATGATCCTGTCCCCCTCGCGGAGCGTCCCTTCGACGACGCGGATGTAGACGACCGACCCCCGGAACGTGTCAAACACCGAATCGAATATCAGCGCGCGCAGTGGAAGCGCGGGGTCTCCGGAGGGAGGGGGAACGCGCCGCACGACGGCTTCGAGGATCTCGTCGATCCCGATGTTGGACTTCGCGCTTGCCAGGATCATCTCGTCGTCCGTGCAGCCGAGAAGGTCCCTGATCTGGCCCCGGACCGCGTCGACGGTCGCGCTCGGGAGGTCGATCTTGTTGATCACGGGGATGATCTCGAGTCCCGCGTCGATCGCAAGGTAAAGGTTGCTTATCGTCTGCGCCTCCACCCCCTGCGATGCATCCACGACGAGTATCGCCCCCTCGCAGGCGGCAAGGGACCGCGAGACCTCGTAGGAAAAATCCACNNTGGCCCGGCGTGTCGATGAGGTTGAGCGTGTACGAGACGCCGTCCCGGGCGCCGTAGTGCATCTGGATTGCATGAAGCTTGATCGTGATCCCGCGTTCCTGTTCCAGGTCCATGTCGTCGAGGACCTGGTTGAACTTCATCTCTCGAGGCGTGATCGTGCCCGTCCTCTCCAGGAGGCGGTCGGCGATCGTCGATTTGCCGTGATCGATATGGGCGATGATGCAGAAATTCCGGATCGTGTTCATGCGGTATCGTCAATAACAGAAAATCCGTCCCGGCGGAAGCGGGGCGGACTTGCTCGGGCGGGCACGCGTCATGGATTAATATACCTCTTTGGTCCGAGAGTTGCAATCTTGCTCTTGCGTTCTTCACTTCGTATGTTGAGGCACTCCGGACATCCACGACCAGGGCATGACGATACTCGACGACCCCGCCGTAGCGGCTTTTCTCGATACGCACAGCAACCACGCAACGGGCCCCCGCCCGCTCGCCGTGTTCGACTGCGACGGGACGGTGATTCAGGGGGACATCGGGGAAGCGATGTTCTACAGGCAGATCGAGCATTTTCATTTCCGGCGGTCCCCCGCCTCGGTCTGGCCGGATCATCCCCGGAGGGACGAGCTGGAGAGACTCTACGCCGAACTCGCCCCGCTGGCAGGGGAGGAGCGGAATGCCCGGAACGCGTACCACGCATTCGCGGAGATGCTCCTGGGGCGCTATTTCGACCAGATCGCCTCGGGGGCGGTGGAAAAGGCGTGCGCCGACATCGTCCGGCTCTTCGCCGGGTACACCCCCGCGGAGGTTCGGCGCCTGGCGGACGAAGCATGGGAGGAGGAATTCTCCTCGCAGCCCGGACGAGTGCTGCTGGGCGGGCGGGATCTCCCGCGCGGCGCCCGGTACATCGCGGAATCCGTCGAGCTGATCAGGGCGCTCACTGAGCGCCGGTTCGACATATGGGCAGTCTCGGGGAGCAATAAGTGGAGCGTGGAGCCGGTCGTCCGGGCACTCGGCATCCCCGCCGAACGGGTCATCGGCATAGAGCTGGAGGTGCAGAACGGCGTGCTCACCGAATTGACGGCCGGTCCGGTCCCGATCCGCGCCGGGAAGATCGACGCTCTCCGGCGCCTCACGAACACGGTCCCCCTCCTCGCGGCAAGCGATTCGAAGAACGACATCCCGCTTCTCCTGTATTCCGCGGGACTCAAAATCAGGATCAATTCCCGGAAGAGGAGCACGGCGGAGTTCTTCAGCAGCGCCGGGACTTCACCCGACGCAACATGGGTCCTTGTGGAATCGCCGCACATCATGGAGTGACCGGCAATGGCTGATGCCGCTCTGACTGTCATCGGGGGAGGAGTCGTCGGACTGGCGATCGCCGCGGAGCTTTCACGGCGCCACGCGCCCCTCTTCCTGCTGGAGCGGAACGCACAATGCGGACAGGAGACTTCGAGCCGCAACAGTGAAGTCATCCACGCGGGGATTTACTATTCGAACGGCTCGCTCAAGGCGCGGCTCTGCGTGGAGGGAAACCGGCTCCTGTACGATCTCTGCTCCGGGGCGGGCATCCCTCACCGCCGCATCACGAAAATCATCACCGCCACGCGCCCCGGCGAGGAGGGGGAACTCCACCGCCTGTACGCACTCGGGACGGGAAACGGCGTCCGTCTCCGGATGATGACCGCAGCGGAGGTCCACGGCATCGAACCGCAGATCGTCACCGCCGGCGGCATCTTTTCCCCGGACACGGGAATCATCAGCGCACACGGCCTCATGGAGTATTTCGACAGGGCTGCGCGGGAACAGGGGGCGGTGATACAGACGCGCTGCGCCGTGGTGGCTCTGGAGCGGAGACCCGGAGACTACCTGATCACGGTGAACGAAGGGGGAGTCATCTCCACGATCACATCCGAGCGGGTCATCAATGCGGCGGGGCTGGAATCAGACACGATCGCGTCTCTTGCCGGCGTAGACGCGGAGAAGGCGGGGTACAGGCTTCATTACAGCAAGGGGTGCTACTTCGCCCTCCCCCCCTCTTTGAGCGGGTGCGTGAGCCGCCTTGTGTATCCAGTCCCGACGAACGAAACGCTGGGTGTCCATGCGGTCGTCGACCTGGGCGGGCGGCTCAGGTTCGGACCGGATATAGAATACCAGAAGGGGCGTGTGCAGGATTACCGGGTTGATGAAAAGAAGCGGTCCGCATTCGGAGCCTCCGTCCGCAGAATACTCCCGCATATCCGTGACGAAGACCTGACACCCGACATGAGCGGCATCCGGCCGAAAACGCAGGCGCCGGGGGATCCTGCCCAGGATTTTGCGATTCGGCACGAAGTGGAACGGGGGCTGCCCGGGCTCGTGAATCTGATCGGCATGGAGTCCCCGGCACTGACCGCTTCACCCGCAATTGCGCGGTTCGTAGCACGTCTGATGACACGTTAGAGCTACGCCGGCGGCATGCATCTCCGTCACGGGCGGCTCGCACAACATCCACCATCCATGGATAGCGGATACCTATTTACCTCACTCAGGAGGAATTCTCCATGCAGTTTCAGCAACTCCTTGTTGCCGGTCTGACAGCGATGGCACTCGTCACCTCATCCGGTACCGCCACCACACACGCGGATACCGCCGGCGCGCTTCTCCCTGCGATCATTCCGCAGCCATTGCATGTCACCGCCACACCGGGATTCTTCGCCCTGGATCGCCGCACCGCAGTGGTCTATGCCGAGAGCGACCGGGAGCTGCTCCCTTCTGTCACCGCGCTTGTGCAGACACTCCGACGTTCCACCGGCTTCCCGCTGCCGGCACATGGTATCAGCACCGCACCCACGACAAAGGTCATACGGTTCGTCCGGACTCCGCCGGACTCCTTGGGCGCGGAGGGCTACCGTGTCACGGTGCGCTCGCATGAAATCCTGGTCGAAGCCGCATCTGGCCGGGGCGCATTGTATGGGGCGCACTCCCTTCTCCAACTCTTCCCCCCCGCGGTGTTTTCCCACCGGCGGGTGGCCGGCGTCCGGTGGACCGCTCCCTGCGTCGATGTGGCGGACGCGCCCCGCTACGCATGGCGCGGGATGATGCTGGATGTCGTGCGTCATTTCATGCCGAAGGAATTTGTCAAGCGGTTCATCGATTACCTGGTCATGCACAAGATGAACACCTTTCACTGGCATCTGACCGACGATCAGGGCTGGAGGATTCAAATCCTGGCGTACCCGAAGCTTACCGACATCGGGGCCTGGCGGGTGGATCGTGAAGACCGCCACTGGAATGCACGTCCGCCCCAGCTGCCCGGTGAGAAGGCGACATATGGAGGCTTCTATACCCAGGACGACATCCG
>PMJQ01000114.1:19964-22982 GCA_003157485.1 Ignavibacteriota bacterium | reverse complement strand
GGGTTTGAAAACCCACCGTACTTTTCTCGCCTGTTTAAGAAAGAGGTTGGTATGAGTCCAAAGGAATACAAAAGCCACTCTCGCAATTAGTTCGATCTCCGGTCCAGCGGCCGTCTCCGGGTTGGATTTGCCAGCGTTTCGAACACTCTGTCTATATTCATGGCTGCAATATATGCAATGATGCATTTGCAGGTTAAGTAGGTTGAGAGATATCTCCTGTTGATGCTCGACATACATGCTGCGGACTTGCACTTTCCTGGGATCTCGTCCCGTGGTGCGGTTTCATGGAAAACTCGCGCTGAACGGTTTGATCACTTGAAAGTTGGGGCATAAGGAGGTACCTTCATCCGACATGAACACAAGCATCGTTTCTGAAACATCTCCGGATGATTGCCTCAACCGGATTCCCCGCGTCCTGCTTGCTGATCTTCCAACGCCGCTGCAGGATGTCCCGCGTCTTTCACAGACGTTCGGGTTCACAAGGCTCTTGGTCAAGCGAGACGACCAGACCGGACTTGCCATGGGGGGCAACAAGGCGAGGAAGCTCGAATATGACTTTGCGGCAATTCTGGAACAGGGATCCGACGTTGTCCTCACTGTGGGCGGCGCACAATCCAATCATGCGGTCATGACGGCGGCAGCAGCGAGAAGGACTGGTCTGGACGCTAAAATCGTTCTGGGCGGGCCGGGGCCCGGCGAGTATCAGGGGAATCTCCTCCTTGATGTCCTCTTCGGTGCGGAGATTCGCTATCTGAAAGACGACGACCGGAACGATCACCTTGCCTCGGCTATGGATGAATGGGCGGAAGAGCTTCGGCGGGAGGGGCGCAGGCCGAGCACACTTCCGGTGGGAGGATCAACGGGATTAGGCGCGCTCGGATACGTCCGCGCCATGCGGGAGCTTGCCGGCCAGCTTGGACCCGGTGCCTCACAAATCGTGATGGCGGTCGGCTCATGCGGGACGCTGGCAGGTGCGATTCTCGGTGCGCGGCTGTACATGCCCGAGGCCCGTGTCATTGGCATAAGCGTTTCCCGGTCCTCGGCGGAGATAACCCGGCGGACCGTCGAGATCGTTGAGGAGAGCGCGCGACTTCTGCAATGCGACATTTCGCTGAAGGAATCGGGAGTCGAGTCGTACGACTGTTACCATCACGAGTACGGCGTGGCGACAGATTCGGGGACGGAGGCGATTCTCTCCTGTGCGCGGCTCGAAGGAATACTCCTGGACCCCGTGTACACGGGGAAATCGATGGCGGGACTGCTCGACCTCAGACGCCGTCACATTCTCGATCCCGGAATTCCTACAGTTTTCATACACACGGGTGGGTTGCCGATTCTCTTTGCATTCGCGCCGGCCTTCAGGAGTCTTGCCCGGTGCACGATGATCCCCTCTCAGCCACGAAAGGAATCGGAGTGAATTTTCCCGCCCTCCATGTTCCGGCAATGCTGATTCCTGTTCTTCTGATGTTTGNNCTCCGGATGCTGGTCCCAAACCAAAACGGGTCACCAGGAGGAGATTCCATCCCTGATCAAAGCGCTGGCCGATAGTGATGCTGCGGTTCGGGAACAGGCCGCGGAGAATCTGGGGAGAAGAGGACCCGAAGCGGAACAGGCAGTTCCTGCCCTGATCCTTTTGCTTTCGGATAAGGACCCGTTCGTCAACGGAAGGGCAGCTGATGCGCTGAGCAGGATCGGGGGGGGAAGCGTCCCCTCCCTTATCACAGCATTGAAGGAGGGGGAGACGAACGTCCGCTGGTGTGCTGCTGTCGCGATCGGGAAGATCGGCGCGGCCGCCGGTGGAGCGGTTTCCGCGCTTACCGGGGCGCTGCGCGACACTGATGACAACGTACGCTGGTCAGCCGCGGTGGCGCTCGGAGGATTGGGGACGCGCGCCCGTGAGGCGATTCCGTCTCTGATTGAGTGCCTTCATGACAGGGATGAAGATGTCCGGTGGGGCGCAGACATGGCCCTTGATGCAATTGATACCGGTCGGAGTTCACGGGCCAGGGATTGGCGCAGGTCGGTCGCGGCGATCGACAGCCTGACCCCCGTTCTGATGAAGGAACTTCACGTGCCGGGTGTTTCCATTGCCGTAATCCAGAACAGAGGAATCGTATGGTCCGGCGTCTACGGCGTCGCCGATGTCCGCCGGGGCACACCGGTAACGGGCGAGACCCTCTTTGAGGCTGCCTCAATGACAAAGCCGGTCTTTGCCTATACTGTGATGAAACTCGTCGATGAGGGGGGAATCGATCTTGACCGGCCGTTGTCAGATTATATGCAGGAGCGCACGCTTCCTGATCAGCCGCTGCGGGCCCTGATCACGGCCCGCATGGTTCTGTCGCACACGGCGGGCTTCCCGAACTGGCGGAAGGGTGAAGAAGAAAGGGACGGCCCGCTCCCGGTATATTTCAGACCGGGAACACGATTCAGTTACTCCGGGGAGGGGATCTACTATCTTCAGCGGATTATGGAAAGGATCACGGGCCAGCCAATTGCCGTGTTTGCACGGAAAACGCTCTTCGATCCACTGGGCATGAGCCGGACCAGCTATGTCTGGACGAAAAGCATGGACAGCTTGCTCGCCGCGGGCCACGCCGCCGACGGGACATTCCTGAGGAAAACGACATACACGCATGCAAACGCCGCGTACACCCTTTACACGACTGCGAGGGAGTACGCGGCATTTCTCGTTGAGATTCTGAAAATCGACAGATCCTCACCCTCTTCCGTCTCCGCGGCTTCGGTCGGGGCAATGCTCGCGCACCATGTCGCGGTCGATTCCCGGATGCCCGTTGGCCGGCCCGGACGGGCACGGGGCAACGCAGTATACTGGGGGCTTGGCTGGTCCGTGAACACCACGGAAGAAGGGGACATCGTTCACCACAGCGGTTCAAACAGATCCGGATTCCGGAGCTTCTGCCAGTTCTCACCCCTCCGGGGAAGCGGACTCGTTATCATGACCAATGGCGTCAGGGGAGACGAATTATGGGCCCGGCTCGTCGCGATGGCCGGGGA
>PMJQ01000114.1:0-19959 GCA_003157485.1 Ignavibacteriota bacterium | reverse complement strand
CCCCCAGCGGGCGGCAAAAGACATGTTCCTGGCCATTGTCGCATCGACAACTTTGGCGTCCACCGTGCCACCCGGTTCGAACGGCAACCCCGGGTCGAGTGAGTCACAGTCGCCGTGGGCACACAGGCACCGCCAGCTGAGCGCGGATCTGTGAAGATAGCTGTCATAGTGGTCCGCCTCAAATTCTTCCGCCAGCCCTGCCGTGATCTTTCCCTCGTGTATCTTCATGAGCTGTTTCCACCGGATCCGGCGCGAGACCCCCGATACCCGGATGTCCGTTTCGTGCTCGTCGGTTTCCAGTCGCAGGATCTCCCTGTTCTCCGCCACGTTCGAACCGCAGTAGTATCCATCCATGGTCCTCTCAAACCCGACGTACTTCAATCCGAGCTCGAGCCGTGCAATTTCGTTTGTCTTGACATCCCCCACGAGCCAGGCATTCGCGTATCCGCCGTTGTTCCCCTTTCGCATGATGTCGCACCACCCGTCGATCGAGGAGGCGTCCTGGGAAGCCCTGCGCATGCGGACAAATTCCGGCACCCCTGATTCATCGAATCCGCTGAAGTTCCCTATTGTCGTCTCGGCGCCGACGATTCCCCCGGCGGTGATGAAGAAGTCTGTCCCGCTGTGGATCCAGCCGGGGCTCGTCTGCATCAGTATCCGGTATCCCTTTTCGGGGACGATATCGAGGACCACGTACGGATCCGCGACAACGTAGGAGCACATGGTATTATGGCCCAGAACGATGCCGCCGTCCGCCGTCATCCGGCCCGTGGCAATGAAGCTGCTGCAGGATTGCTTCCTGGAATCGGGAGAGCGGAGGTCGAGTTTCTTTTTTTGTTCCGGCCACCAGTATCCCGAGAGCTCAACATAGGCGTTGTAGGTGACCATCTCCTCAACCGATGTCGTCAGACCTGCCGCCGCAAGCCCGTCACCGATTCCCCGTATCTCCTCGAGCAGTTCCCCGTCTATTCTGGGGAGAAACATTGGTCCCGCGTGTGTGACAAGCCAGGACCATGTCATGCCGCTTTCGTACTCCCATACCGCGCGGGTGATGCGGAGAGACTCCCGTATCTCGCTTGCCATCAGGTAACCGTGCTGGAAGCCCCTTGCCCTCGGTGATCCTTCGCAGTGAAGATAGACCCACCCCTCTTTTGCATGCCGGCCGGCGCGCGAAAGCCATGATGTCTGCTCCGCCGACAGGGATGCGGGGCCCGCGGCCGGAGCGGGAGGGCGTATCTCCTGCTGCGGGCTCTTCCGGCTGCACGTTGTCCAGAGCAGTACCGAGAGGAGCATAAACGCAATTAACATTCGTTTCATCGTGGGACCCCCGGTATGTCGTGTGACGGAGCGCGGACCGCGCAATGTACAGGAGGGAAGCCGTGGAGTCAAGTGGACGCCTTCGGAGAACACTGAGGGCGCAATGATTTGGGGGGAGATGAGCGCCGGCGGTAGACGGATGACAGAGACCCGTTGAAGGTCAGCACGGGCGACATCAGTGGATGATATCAAACAGGCCAGATTATCAGATTTAGCATGATATTATCCTGATTTCCACGTTTCCCTCATCAGGGCCTGGAACACATCCTCCGCACCCGGGCAGACGCGTTCCGAAAACTCCGGAGAACTCCGGATTCTTCCGGGTCTTTCACTTGACATTCACAATTGCCCGGGGTATATTCGCCGCGAGAAGGTTTTCTCAGCCCGGCCATCTCATGGGAACCTTTTTTCATTTATGACAACCCCACTCGTCGATCTCTTCCTCGAATCTGTTGCCGTCGATGCGGTCTCGCTCCATGAGGCTCCGGTTGTCCGTTTCATCCGCGAGAAACTCTCCGGGCTCCCCATCCGGATCGTGCAGGATGACACAGGTCAGATCGTCGGCGGGGAGACCGGCAACATCTTCTGCATCCCCCCGTCCTTTGATCCTTCGCGGCCGTCCGTTGCGCTTCTTGCGCACATGGACACACCGCGGTCGACCGCCCATGTCCGCCCGGTGCTGAGTGATTCCCGTATCACAAGCGACGGCACGACCGTGCTGGGGGTCGACAACCGGGCCGGCCTCTCCGTTCTGCTCCATGTGCTTGCCGGCCACGTCCGGCGCAATCGTGCAGGAAACTTCGTTGTCGTCTTCACATTCGGGGAGGAAGAGGGCCTGTACGGCTCGAAACACGTGGATCTGCAGCCTTACAATGTGAAAATGTGTTTTGTGTTCGACTGTTCGAGGCGGCCGGGTGCGTTCATTCAGTCGGCCGTGGGCTGCTCACTCTACACGGCGACGTTTCACGGCACCTCGTCGCATGCGGGAGTCGCGCCGGAAAAAGGTGTGAACGCGATTCAGATTGCTGCCCGGGCGCTCGTTGACGTCCCGCTGGGTCGCCTGGGTCCGACAATGACCGCCAATGTCGGGATGATCGGGGGCGGGGAGGCGACGAATATCGTCCCGGATACGTGCAGGATCGACGGTGAGGTTCGTGAGTTCAGCCAGCGCGCGATCGACGAGTATCTTGCCGCCTTGGAAGCCGGATTCAGCGGTGTCGCGCGCACAAACGGCGGCACGGTCACATTCCAATCCCGGGTCGATTTTCCGCCGTTCGTTCTGGATCCGGCAAGCGACGTCTTCCGTATGATCGCGGAAACGCTGACATCCCTCGGACTGACGCCGGAGCCCCTCCAGTACCTGGGGGGAAGCGACGCGAACATGCTCAATGCCAAAGGCACTCCGGCGGTGAACATCGGAATCGGCGCGCAGAACCCGCACGGGAATGATGAATTCATACTTCTTGAAGATCTGGCAAAGACCGCGGAGATCGCGGAAGCACTGATTGCCCGGAGTAACCGATGAACATATTCCTGTCGCTTCGACTCCTGTGTGTTGTCCCCCTGGCGGTTGCCCTGAGTGCAGACACCGCTCTGTCACAACATCCCCTGGGTTCGCTGTTCATCATCGGGGGGGGACATCGAACGACGGAAATGATGCGCCGTTTCGTGGACCTGGCGGGAGGACCGGACAGCGCGAGGATCGCGGTCATTCCGAATGCATCGGGGGACGGCGATACCTCCTGCACGGATATGGCCGAAGAATTCCGTGCGCTCGGGGTGAAGACGGTCTTCTGCTGCCTGTTGACACACGAAGAAGCGTCCGATCCGCGTTCCGCCGGGATGCTGGACGGGGCGACCGGGGTCTACTTCACGGGCGGAGACCAGGTGCGTGTGACGAAAGCGCTCGTCGGGACTCCGGTGCACAGGAAACTCCTGGAGTTATACCAGCACGGGGCGGTGATGGGGGGGACCAGCGCCGGTGCGGCCCTGATGAGCAAAGTGATGATCACGGGAGATGAAAAGCTCAACAGGGATACTGTCAACGCCTTCGTCTCCATACGAAGAGACAACGTCGTCACGGTGGAAGGAATGGGATTCCTGACCAACGTGATCATCGACCAGCATTTTGTCAAGAGGAAACGGCATAACCGGCTGATCAGCGTGGTCCTTGAGCATCCGGAACTTGTCGGCGTCGGCATCGACGAATCCACGGCTATTATCGTCCGCTCCGGCGTCTTCGATGTCATGGGTTCGGGCAGTGTCGTTGTGTACGACGCAACGCATGCGACGGCAATCCGGACCGACGCGCGGGGAAATCTCTCGGCACACGGGCTCACGATGCATGTCCTTGAAGCGGGAGATTCATACGATATGAATGCGCACACCGTCCGGCCGGCCGGAGAGAGCCGGTGAAACCGCCTCTCTCATTCAATACGCTCCTTCTCGTGTATGGCGTTGTGGTCCTGGTCGCGCTTGCGACCTGGGTCGTTCCCGGCGGCGAATACCGCCGTGAGGTCATAGACGGAAAGACCCTGGTGGTTCCCGGGTCATTCGTCTACGGCGAGAGCCGCCCCCAGGGACTCGGCGCGGTCCTCGCGGCGCCGCTGAGAGGCTTTGTCGATGCCGCCAACATCATCGCATTCCTCTTTGTCATCGGCGGAACATTCATGGTGATCCAGAAGACCGGGGCCGTCACTGCGTCGCTTCATCGCCTGGCAGTTGTTTATGCCCGGAAACCGCATCTTCAGAAATACTTCATCCCGGTGACGATGTTGATCTTTGCCCTGGGAGGCGGGCTCTTCGGCATGTGCGAGGAGACGATGCCGTTCGTCCTGATATTTATCCCCCTTGCGCTCTCCCTGGGTTACGACTCGCTCGTGGGCACGGCGATCCCGTTTCTCGGGGCGGCGGCAGGTTTCGCGGGCTCGCCGTTCAACCCGTTCACCGTGGGGATCGCACAGCATATCGCCGAGCTCCCCGTCTATTCGGGGTATGAGTACCGGATCGTCATCTGGACGATCAGTGCCGCGTCCATGATCACGTTCGTGATGCTGCATGCGGCAAGGGTGAAGAAGAATCCCGAGAAGAGCCCGGTGTTTGATCTGGACCAGGAGCGGAGGACGACGCTGCAGCGTGACGCCGGGGATGACGCTCAGATGACGCCCGCCCACAGGCTTGTCCTGGGAGCGTTCCTGCTGACACTCGTCCTTCTTGTCTACGGCGTTCTTCGCCACGGCTGGTACATCACGGAGATCGGCGCTCTGTTTCTCGGGCTCGGCCTCATTGCGGGTCCGCTCGGCCGCCTCTCTCTCGCAGAAGCGGCGGATGCCTTCAGGGAAGGAGCGCGCGGCATGACGGGCGTCGCGCTGATCATCGGGTGCGCGCGCGCAATTCTCGTCGTCGCCGGCGACGGCAAGATCATCGATGTGCTGCTCTATTCGGTGGCGAGCACCATCTCCGGTCTGCACCCCATCATGGCGGCGCAGGCAATGTTCGTTGCGCAGGGAATCATCAATTTCTTCGTCCATTCCGGGTCCGGCCAGGCGGCGTTGACAATGCCGGTGATGGCTCCGCTGGCGGACGTCGTGGGAGTCTCCCGGCAGACCGCGGTCCTTGCATTTCAATTCGGTGAAGGATGGATCAATCCCATACTTCCCACGTCCGGCGTCACCATGGGGGTGCTCGGGCTGGCCGGAATCTCATGGGACCGCTGGTTCAGGTGGATGCTTCCCGTGCAGGTCTATTTTTTCATTCTCGCGCTTCTGCTGCTGATACCACCGTTTTTGTTTCACTACCACTAGTTCACTATCTCTCCAACCACTCCGCAAGGAGGTGCTATGAATCGATTCATCGCTACCGCGGCGGTTGTCGTGGCATTGCTCGCGTGCGAATATGCGCACGCGCAGGTATACGGCCAGGGAAACGGGCTCGGCTACGGTCTGAACAAATACGGACGCATCCGCATTTACACGCCCGATACGAGCGGGACCGTCCAGTTGAACCGGGCGTCCATACTCCTGGCACTGAGCAAGACCAACGTGGGAGATTATACCGAAGATGCCAATTCCGTGTCCGGCCCCGCGATCACGGCCGCCGGGCCCAGCCCGCGCACAGGCACGGTCCTGTTCGACAATTCCTATAATTCCGCGCAGCCGAAAATAAAGGTCCGGCTCACGACGTACACATGGCCCACCGACCCGTTTGTCATCGCACGGTACACTGTCATCAATGATACGACGGTCAGCTATCCGCTCTACCTCGGGGTTGCGGTGTCGCCCGAGCCGGGGGGGGCGTACGGCGGCGAGACGGTGACATATGACGCAACGAAAAACGTCGCCTATTTCTTCAAGTCGGGGACCGCGATGTATATGGGTATCAAGCTCGTAAGCGGGTCGCCATATTCCTTCCACGTGCTTGACTACGGTGTGTATTCACCGTCCGATCCTTCGTCGGACGCCGCCGATGATTCCACCCGCTACAACATGACGGCGCTTGCCGGGTTTGACAACACGCTCACGGTCGGCGTGAACGGCTCGATCTACAACCTCAACGTCGGCAAGGTGACAATAGCGGTCGGCGACTCCTCGTCGTTCACTGCCGCATACGTTTACGGCACCACGGTGAATGCTCTCCTGGCCGCGGCGGATTCCGCTGCCGCGCGCTACAAGAAAGTATTTACCTCGATCCAGCAGACATCGCAGGCCGTCCCCCGGACCACGGCGCTCCTGCAGAACTATCCGAACCCCTTCAACCCGGCGACCGTGATTGAATTCCAGCTCCATCACGCGGGTGAAGTGTCGCTGAGGGTCTACGACGTGCTCGGCCGGGAAGTGGCCGTGCTTGCCAGCGGCACGCTCAGTGCAGGCAGCTACCGGGTTCCATTCGACGCACGACAGCTTGCGAGCGGAATATACTACTACAGGCTTGTTGCTGGTTCGTTTGCCGAATCAAAGCGAATGCTCCTTGTGAAATGATGGCGCGTACGGGCGTGAAGAAGTCGGGGAAGCGGCGAGGGTCGCCGGATCTGAAGGCGCTCATCCGGCGGAAATACGACGGGCTCCCGGAGAACCAGCGCAAGGTGGCTGATTTTCTGATTCAGAACATCAGGGAGGCTCCGTTTCTCTCCGTCGTGGAAATTGAGGACCGAAGCGGGGCCAGCAAGGCGACAGTCGTCAGGCTGGCCCAGAGTCTCGGCTTCTCGGGGTTCCTCGAGATGAGGGGGGGGCTGATCAGAGGCGTCCAGTCCCAGATGAAGATCAGGGAGATGTTCCCCCTCCTTCCGAAGAACGGCCGCGAAGAAACGCTCACGGCGGTTGCCAATCAGGACATCAAGAACATCAACCGGACGGTCAGCCAGCTCGACCGGAAGGTATTCACGGACGTGTCAGAGATGATTCTCCGGGCCTCACGCGTCTACACGCTGGGCCTGGGGATCTCTTCGTTGATGGCCAGGATCCTTGCGTACTCGCTGAGCCAGGTGGCAATCCGGTCGACTTCTTTCGTGCATGACTACGAAACGTTCATTGAGCAGATCCATCTTTTCGACCGCACGGACCTTGTCATCGCCTTTTCTTTTCCGCCGTATTCGATGGAGACGATCGAAGTCGTCAGAGCTGCGTCGCGGCGGAAAACACCGATCGTCGCGGTGACCGACAGGGTCACTTCACCCGTGAGCCTGTACGCGGAACGCGTGATTCCTGTCGTTAGCCAGAACATGCTGTTCACAAATTCATTCTCAGCTATTTCCGTGATCATCAATGCGCTCACCACGGAAATCGCTCTCCGGAACAAGAAGAAAGCCCTGAAAAATCTGAAAGAGAGCGAGAAGCTGCTGGAACGAACCGGACATTACTACGCAGGGTAGAGGAATCGCCATGAAACCAA
Organism: Ignavibacteriota bacterium; assembly: GCA_003157485.1. GTDB lineage: Bacteria > Bacteroidota > Ignavibacteria > UBA10030 > UBA6906 > Fen-1273. Next base: position 12,756 of record PMJQ01000114.1, on the reverse strand, counting down.
CCCTTTGCCTTCTTCTTGTCATGTTGACGTGGACCGGAGGGCTTGTCGCGGGAACAACGGGAAAGATCTCCGGTCACGTAACGGACGCCGGAACCGATGAGCCGCTTCCCGGGGCCAATATCGTCCTTGTCGGCACCGCGCTCGGTGCGTCGACGGGCAGCGACGGGAGCTACGTGATCCTCAACATTCCTCCCGGCACGTATGATCTGCGGGTTGCGCTCGTCGGCTACGGCCCTGCGCTGATCAAGGATGTCCGCATCGTCGCCGACCAGACGACGCCGATCGATGCGAAGCTTGCGGTTGCGGCGGTGGGGATGGCGGAGGTGGTGATCCAGGCCGTACGGCCGATGGTGCAGAAGGATGCCACGGCGACGATCGCCGTTGTCAACAGCGAACAGATCAAGATGATGCCGGTGAAGGATTTCGTGGAGGTGCTCCAGATGCAGTCGGGCGTGGTTGCGGACGGCAGAAATCTCTATGTACGGGGCGGCCGGTCGAACGAAGTGGCCTACCTGATCGACGGCATGTATGTCAAGGATCCCGTCCTCGGGACCTCCGGAACGAGGATTCATAACGAGGCGATTTCCGAGCTGGTGTTTCTCGACGGTTCGTTCAACGCCGAATATGGAAACGCTCTCAGCGGTGTTGTGAACATCGTGACAAAAGAAGGGGGGAAGGACTTCACGGGGTTGGTCGAGGGACGGACGAGCGAATTCGGGGTCAGTCCCTACAGGCAATACCGTGAAGACCGTGTTGCCGCGCTCTTCAGCGGCCCGATTGTCGCAGACAACCTGAACTATTTTCTCAGCGGCGAACGGGACGCACGGGGGAGCTGGCTTCCCTTCGGTTATGACCGGACGCTCTCGTTTATCGGGAAACTGAGCGGAACCCTTCTCCCCGGTTTCAAGACCACGCTGACAGGGAGGTACAGCGACAACGGCAATCAGCCGTACGATCAGAGCTGGAAGTACATCGGCAACCAGTATCTGAGGGTGCGCGAAAAGAGCAGACACACGCTCCTCACCGTCACCCATTCGGTGTTGCCGAATCTCTTTTACGATGTGCGGCTGTCGTACTTCAACCAGTCGTATTATTCGGGTATCGACAAGGACACATCGGCGTATCTTTCGACGGGGAACCGCCAGTACTTCCGGAACATCGGGCTCGGCACCGAATTCTTTTCTCTGGCGGATCCGGTGGAGGTCACCGACAACAGGACGGAGACGTACAACGTCCGGGGAGACCTGACATGGCAGATCGGCCGCAGCAACGAAGTACGCACCGGGGTTGATTTCAAGGCACACCACCTTTCGTATTTTGACGTCTACGATCCGAAGCGCGTCGCACCGTACGTAACCAATTTTGACAAACATCCCGTCGAAGGCGCCGCGTACGTGCAGGACAAGATTGAAATGAGCTCGCTCGTGGTCAGCGTCGGACTCAGGTTCGATTATGCGGACCAGCGTTCGCCGTTCCGGAGCAATCCCCTTGACTCTTCATCGATCGTGCCTTCAAGGGCGAAGACACAGTGGAGCCCGCGCCTCGGCGTGGCTCACCCGATCAGCGACCGCACCGCGCTCCACTTCTCGTACGGGCACTTCTTTCAGAACCCCGACTACGAACGTCTGTATGAGAATTCGCAGTACGACGTCAACGTCAACCAGCCTATTTTCGGCCAGCCGGACCTCAGCGCCGAAAAGACAACGGAATACGAGGTGGGCATCACGCATCAGTTCAGCCCGGCGCTCACCGGATCGTTCACCGCGTACTACAAGGACATCACCGGCCTCATCGGAACGATGTACTACCCTCCGTTCCAGGGGGGGAGATACGTCGGCTACTACCTGTACGTCAACGAGGAATACGCCAACGACAAGGGCTTTGAGGTCCGTCTGACGATGCGGCGGTCGAATAACGTGGCGGGTTCGCTGACGTACACGTACTCGGTCGCCAGGGGCAGTGCATCGTCCGAGCTGGAGAACTACCCGAGCACGACGCAATCGACGCTCCTGTATCCGCTGAACCAGGACCGGACCCATCTCCTGAACGCAAACGTCAGCGTGGTGTTCCCGGAGGGCGACGGTCCCTCCATGTTCGGATCGTATCCTCTGGAAAACACCTACTGGAATGTCATCGCACGCGTCAACAGCGGGGCGCCCTACACGCCCTCCAGCAGGCGGAGCAGCTTCATCCCTCTCAACTCCGCCCGCATGCCGACGACGTATTCCGTCGACCTCGAATTCGGAAAATCCTGGAAGTTCGGCCCCCTGACGTTCGAGCCTTTCGTGGAGATTCTCAATCTCACGAACCACCGGAATGTTCTCTATGTCTGGCCGGACACCGGCGAGCCTGACGTCACGTTTGATACGTCTCACTCGAGAGAATACCTGGAAGACCCGAGCAACTACGGGCCGCCGCGCCGTATCCGGATCGGCGCCCGGGTCTCGCTCTGAACACCGTGGAGGCGTTCACCTGCAAGCGGCATTTCCCCCAGGCGCGAAAGGACCAGCAATGATGACGAGACGATTTCACCATCGATACGGTGCCGCGATAACGTGCTGCGCACTCTGCATCGCGTGGGTTCTGGCCGTTTCCTTCCAGACCGCGGGCGCCCAGGAGAGGAGGGAGAGGAAGGAAGACGAACGGGCCCTCTCGTTGAGGAAGCCTTCCTCCTTACTCGACAGGGCGGGCGGTGCTCACAACAAGAGCAACATCGGCTCGTATTTCGTCAACAGGGGAAAACTCTACGCCTCGGACTATTCTCAGGGCCCGACGTTCGAATGGCCGATCGGCTCGGCGCATGAGTTCGTGTACCGGGCGAATCCGTATGTGGGTATCCCCGGCAACGTCGTCCAGGGACGATTCTACAGTCACTCGGAATGGGAGGCCGCAGCCGGCTACAACAACCGTGACAGCGCCCAACCGGCCTTCAGCGACAGACCATACACATGGCCGGCCGGAGGATGGCCGGTGAAGGACGCTTCCGGGAAACCGGTTGTTGTTTCCAACCAGGACAGCTACTGCGTGTACAATGATTCGCTGAACACCTTTGGGATACTCAACCTCCAGATCAACCAGACGGGTTACGCCTTCAGCCAGAAGTCGGTACGTGACATGGTGATCTACATTTTCGATGTCACGAATCTTTCAAAGCGGACATACGACAGCGTCTATTTCGGAGTCTACGCAGACATCTCCTGCGGCGGATCGGACAAGGTGGAGGACTACGGTCACCGCAGGATGGTTTTCGACAGGTCGCTGAACCGCCTTTACCTGTACAAGTCCACCGGAGTCTCGTTTCAGTGGAGCGGCGCTCCGGCCGGGTATTTCGGCGTCATCCTGATGCAGACGCCGAAGGTCAACGGCAAACAGCTCGGCATTACCGACTGGCACTACAATCACTACGCCGACGATCAGGACCAGGACTGGGTGCAGTACGGCATTCTCTCCAGCTCGCCGGACCTGTTTGCGGACCTCCTGGGCCCGAAGTTCTTCCATCCGGGGGCAAACGCCCCCAATCTCCATTACGACGACCCCGCCACGATCGCACCTGACGGGGATGACGTCGTCTCGACAATGGGATCAGGCCCGTACCGGCTTGCACCCGGCGACACCCTCCGGTTCATCACTGCGTGGGTTGCGGCGGGCACTGCTGCCGACATGGACTCGATCACCGTCCATGCGTACAATCTCCTTGCCGACGGTTTTGTCATTGCCCAACCTCCCGACCCTCCCGCCGTGACGGCAGTGCCGGGGGACCGGAGGATCCAGGTGACGTGGGACAGCCGCTCGGAAAACTCCCGCGATCTCTTCACGGGCGGAGTCGATTTTGAGGGATACAAGTTGTACCGGAGCAACGACAAAGGGCAGCACTGGGATCAGATCGACAGGAACGCCATCGCGGCCGGGCCGGATCCTGTCCCCCTCGCGACGTTCGACAAAGTCGACGGCATCGGCAAAGACGTCGGTCTTCAGCACTCGTTCATCGACTCGACGGTGACAAACGGGTTCGAGTACTGGTATTCCGTGACGGCATTCAGCGCCCCGAACGTCAGGGGGCAGACCTCTGAAAGTGCGCTGGGTCGCTCGGGAGATATCAATGTGGGAGTCGCCACCCCCCGGTCCTCGGCGACAGGTCGGACGCCTGTCGGGGCGACGCCCGTTCAGCATACCGGAAATGGTACGGCCAATGCGGTCATCAGCGTTAACCCTCTGGACGTGGCGGCAGCGGGCGGACAGAGTTATACCCTGAGTTTTGCGCCCGTTGCGACGGTGGAGAGCGGGAGTCTGAAGCCGGTGATTCAACTTGGCGTCGATTCCAATGGGACCCGCACCGCGGAAACATTCAGCCTCGCCTTCTCTTCGCTCACGCAGTACGTCCTGCGAAACGAGACCGAAGGGGCGGTTCTGAATCCTGCCGGCTCGTACGTGTCCGGCACGCCGATTCTTTTTGAAGGGCTCCGCCTTACCCTGACGGACACATCGGCATTTGTCGGCGACCGGCCGAAACCCGGGGACTCGCTGGTCGTCCGGGTGGGCGTTCAGGTGGCTGCCGGCGGATCACTGAACGTGCTGCCGCTGCAGCCGCTCTACTACGGGACCGTCTACGCCACCTCCAGCGGCGTGGTCTTCTCGGTCCGCCTTGCCGACACGCTCCGGCAAAGCCGGATCACGTACCGGGATGGATACAGCTTCACAACAACGGCTGCCGCACTCAGCCCTACAACCAGCAACGACGACCTGGGGAGGATAAAAGTCGTTCCGAACCCGTATCTCGTTTCTTCCACGTATGAACAGGAGTTCGGTATTCTCCGCAAGGAGCCGCTCCGCCAGTTGAAGTTCAACAACCTCCCTGCGAAGTGCACAATCTACATCTTCTCCGTCGCAGGCGACAAGATCAAGACGATCGACCATTTCAGCGACAACGGGACCGAAACGTGGGACATGCGCACGGCGGGGAACCGCGAGATCGCCCCGGGCGTGTACATTTATCTCGTGAAAACGGATACCGCTCAAAAAACAGGCCGTTTTGCGGTGATCAAATAGGAGAATGGCCATGAAGAGAATGATTCTTCTTGCCTTTGCGACCGCGATGTGTCTGGTGGAGACAAGGGCGCAGAATCCGAACATCGGAACATCGGGAGCCCAGTTCCTGAAGATCCCGGCGGGACCCAGGGCGGCGGGCATGGCCGGTGCATTCGTGTCCAACACGGACGACGCTTCTTCGCTCTTCTGGAACCCGGCCGGGTGCGTCGGCGTAAAATCCGGTGCGCTCTATGCAGCACATGCCGATTGGTGGGAAACGATCAAGCTGAATCATGTCTCCTTCGTGCAGTCGTTCGAGGACATCGGTTCATTCGGCGTTTCCATGACAGTACTTTCCATGGATGCGATGGACATCACGACGGAGGACCAGCCGGAAGGGACCGGCCAGACGTTCGACGCGCAGGACATCATGATCGGCGTCAGCTATGCCCGGCGCCTGACGAATGAATTCAGCGTGGGGATCACCGCAAAATACGTGCAGCAGCGCATATGGAATGAGTCGGCCAGCGGTATTGCCTTTGACATCGGGACCCAGTACAGGATCGGGTACCGGGACCTGACCATAGGGATGTGCATGATGAATTTCGGCGGGAATCTGACGTATGCAGGCTCCGATCTTTCGGTCAAATACAGCGTCGATCCGAACAACACGAGCGTGCGTCTTGCCCCCGCCAGTCTCTCCCCCGATGACTATCCTCTCCCCCTGCATTTCCAGGTGGGGATCTCGATGTCCCCGTACACAAGCGAGAGCTTTTCGGTGCTTTGTGCCGTCGACGTCGCGCACCCGAACGACAACCGGGAGGAGGTGAATGTCGGGACCGAGATGACTGTTCTCGGGCATTTGTTCCTGCGGGGCGGGTACAGGTTCGGATATGACATTGAAAAAGCGACGTTCGGTACCGGCGTGGCTCTTCCCCTTGGCGGGGTCAACCTGACCGTCGACTACGCGTATGCGATGTACGACCTTCTTCCCAACATAAGCCGGATCTCAGTCGGCATGACGTTCTGATGCGCTCAGTCATCAGGGTTGCGGCGGCCCTGGCGCTCTTCGTGCGCCTGGGCTTCGGCCAGGGTTCCGTCCTTCTGGTGGGCGGCGGGAGCGAAGACTACAACGACTGGTCAGACGCCCCCTACCGCTGGCTTGTGCAGCACGCCCCGAACGGGCACATCCTTGTCCTGCATTACTCCACCGCCTCCACGTTTCTCCCCGCGTATTTCCAGTGGCTGGGGGCAGTCTCGGCGGTCAACCTCATTATTCCCTCGAGCGCGTCGGCAAACGACACGAACACCGCGAAGGCGATTCTCGCCTGCGACGGGATATTCCTGCGTGGAGGAGACCAGTGGCAGTATATCTCACTCTGGAGGGGAACGCTCGCCGAGGCGGCACTCCGGCAGGTCTTTCAGCGGGGGGGTGTGATCGGAGGGACCAGCGCGGGGATGGCTGTTCTGAGCAAGGTGATTTTTGACGCGCGCCTCACTTCCGTCGATCCACGCGATGCGCTCAGAGATCCTCTCTCCTCGGGGATTACCTTCACGGAGGATTTCCTCGGGTTCGTTCCCGGGGTCCTCGGCGACACTCATTTCTTCGAACGGGGGCGTCTCGGCCGGCTGCTGGCAATGCTCTGCGTCTACAGGGAGGCGAAGGGCCGGTGGGTCACCGGCGTCGGCGTCGATTACAGCACGGCGCTGGCGATCGACACGAGCGGGGAGGCTCAGGTCATGGGTGCCGGGACGGTCACCGTTTTGCGCGCAACGGCCGGGACAACATACTCGATCGCGCCCGGCAGCCCCCTGACGATGTCGAATCTGCGGATGGACATGTTGACGTCCGGCTATCAGGTCGACCTTTCGAGCGGCGAGATCCGCCCTCCGGCGAGCGCACTTCCTTTTTCACCGGACGGGGTACACTGCTCCGCCTCCCCTCTCATACTCGACGGGAGCGGATCGGCTGCCGTCTGGACAGAGGCGACAGGGAGCCTGAGCCGTCTTCTGGCGTTTCTTTCATCGCCGGCGGATACCGTCGGGGTGATCTCCCCGGACGTCTCCGCCTCGGGCCCGGCGAGCGTCGGCGCTTTTCTGGGTGCGAGGGGGGTTGCCTGGCGCCCGCTCGGTGTCAGCGAGGGGACGAAGAACGATCCTGCTCTGGCTTCGCTATGCGGCGGGTGCAGGGGATTCGTCTTTGTGAGCAACAGAGCGGAGAGTCTTGCGGGCTTCTTCACGTCTACGCTCCTAGGCGCCGCGTTCGCGAGGCAACTCGAGAACAACGCCCCGGTCCTGATGCTCTCCAGCGACTGCGCACTGGCCTCGGACACCGCGGTCGGCGGGATCGAGTCGGACGGCGACGCCGCCTACTACGGCACACTCACGCTCCTGAAGGGGCTCGATCTCGCCCGTGGAATCGAAATCATGCCGCGTGTGTATGAAAACGCGGACTCGATCGACAATCGCTTCAGCGGGCTTTTCTGGGGAATGGGGAAGTCCCGTACGGCGTACGGTCTTCTCCTGGATGCGGGATCGTCCGCACAGCTAAGCTCTGCGGGCCTTCTGCGCATATCGGGCGCGACGCCGGCCATCGTCGTCGACGCCCTCGGGGTCACCTCGGTCGATTTTCCATCATTCCGCGCCACGGTGAGGTCCAATCCACGCGTGGGTGCCGCGCTCGTGGGCGCTGTGCTTCATGTCGTCCGCGATGCGCAGACATTTGATTTTGCTTCCGGCGGGCTCCTCGGTGTGCGTGCTGTCCGGCCGCCCCCGCCGGAGGATTTCTTCCTCTCGCAGAGCTATCCCAACCCCTTTAATCCGGCGACCCACCTCCAGTTCCGCGTCGCACGGCATCAAGCGGTGCGCCTGAGTGTCTACGACCTCACGGGGAAGGAGATCGCGACACTTCTGGACGGGCCGGTGGATCCGGGGACGTACAGTGTGACATTCGACGCCAGCGGACTCGCCAGCGGCGTGTATTTCTGCAGGCTGGCCTCACCGCTCTACGCGCAAACCCGAAAACTCATCCTCATCCGATGAAACCTCCCGTACGGTCCGTCATCCAATCCACAGGTCTCTGCGCACTCCTGTTGCTTCTCGCGCTCCCCGGCTTTCCGCAACAACGGGTTCAATCACCCGTCGAAGGTTCCGGTTTCACGCGGCTGACTTCCTGCGACACGCTGCAGGCGTTTCTGGAAACTCTGGACGGGAGGGGGCGTTGCACGGTCAGGCGTCTTGCGCACACCTCCAGGGGTCGGAGCGTCTCGTACGTTCTCGTCACCTCCTCTTCCCGCTTCGGCGAGGATACGTCCAAGCTTCGCGTGATGCTCTTCGCACAGCAACATGGAGACGAGCCCTCGGGGAAGGAGGCCCTGACGCTCCTCCTTGCGCGGTTTGCCGGCTTCGAGCTGGACCGGCTTCTTTCGCGGATTGACCTGATTATCGTCCCCCAGATGAACCCCGACGGAGCGGAACTCCGCCAGCGGCGTACCGCGGATGACATCGACCTCAATCGCACCCATCTGCTGCTGACCTCGCCTGAAACTCGCGGGCTGCACGACCTCTTTGACACGTGGTGGCCGGAGGTGACGATGGACATCCATGAGTATGGGGCGTACAGCCGCGCATGGAGCGACTCCGGCTTCGTGAAGTCCGGGGACGTCCAGCTTGGCATGCTGACCAATCTCAACTCGTCCGGGGCGCTCCGCTCGTATGAACGAGATTCGGTCTTTCCCTTCATCTCTGCCGCGATGCAGAAGAGCGGCTACTCGTTTCATGAATACATTGTCGGCTCCCCCTCGGAGTACATCCGCTACAGCACGACGGAGCCTAATGACGGACGGCAGAGTTTCGGGATGCTGAACACGCTCTCGTTCATTCAGGAAGGACGCGGCGGACGGGAACCCGGGGAAGGTCTGGAACGGCGTGCCAGATCACAGTCTGTCTCCATCGAAGCGCTCCTGGCTTTCTGTGCGGGCCATTCTGCGGAGATCCGCTCGCTCATAGCCCGTGAACGCCAGGCCCTGGCTGCGTGCAGGGGATTGCCGGTGGTGCTCTGCATGGACCATTTTCCCGCGGGGAGGGAGATGATCATCCCCGTCAGGCGTGTTTCCTCGGGAACCGACACGCTCTGGCAGGTCCATCCGCTCCACGACCGGGTGAAGCCGCTCTCCACGCGCCCGCTTCCCGCCGCCTACATCATCCCCGGAGAGCTTGCGGGCATCAAAGAGATACTCGATCGCAACCACGTGCAGATGGAGATCATAAGCGCTCCCCGGCGGGTGGAGGCCGTTGTCTGGATGATCGAGCGCGTGCAGCCTGATACCCTGGAGGACGAGTGGCATCCCAGGCCGTCTCTCCGGCCGGAGAAGGTCGCGAGGGTTCTTCACCCGGGAGACATGATAGTGCGAACGGATCAGACGCGTTCGCTCTTCCTGGCAGTCCTCCTCGAGCCCGAATCGATGTGGGGACTTGTCAAATACCCCGGGTTCGGTTTTCTGCTTAAGGGAACGGAGTATCCGATACTCAGGATCCCGTGAACGGGGGAGCAATGCACAGGAGGAAAGTCCGATGCGCATAACGAGAATAGAATTACGGCACACGAAGATGGAGCTGGTGTCACCGTTTGAAACCTCACTGGGCGTGGAGCGTTTCGAGGAGCACATCATCGTGCGCGTGGACGGGGACGGCCTCACCGGGTGGGGGGAATGCGTGGTCGAGCCAACCCCGTCATATTCATATGAAACTCTCCAGACCGCATGGCATGTCTTGAAGGACTTCCTCATCCCCGGTATCCTGGGAAAGGAGTTCGACTGCGTGGGAAGTGCGCTCGCAGTGAATGGGTGGGTCAGGGGGCACAGGATGGCGCGTGCGGGACTGGAGGCGGCGCTCACGGATGCCTTTGCCCGGGCAGCGGGGGTCTCCCTCTCCGCGTTTCTTGGCGGGAGACGCACAAGAATCCCGGTCGGGGTGAGCGTCGGACTCCAGCCGACGACGGCCGAACTCCTTCGTGTTATCGCCGGCTACCTTGATGACGGATACAAGCGGATCAAGATCAAAATAGCTCCCGGCAGGGACATCACTCTCGTGCAGGCGGTCAGGAGGGAATTTCCGGACATCCATCTGCAGGTTGATGCAAACTCCGCCTACACGCTGGACGACAGTGAAATGCTCCGTTCGCTTGATGACTGCGATCTCCAGCTCATCGAACAGCCACTCGGCTATGATGACATTTTCGATCATTCTCTCCTGCAGCGGCAGTTAAGGACGCCGATCTGTCTCGACGAGAGCATCTACAACACCTCTGATGCCCGTGCGGCGCTTGCCCTTGGAAGCTGCCGCATCATCAATATCAAGCCAGGCCGCGTCGGCGGATATACCGAGTCAATCAGGATACACGACTGCTGCGCGTCGCAGGGCGTCCCCGTCTGGCACGGAGGGATGGACGAATCGGGAATCGGGAGGGCGGGCAACGTTGCCCTGGCCTCCCTTCCGAACTTCTCACTGCCGGGGGATATTTCAGCCACAAAAAGGTACTACAGGGAGGACATCGTCGAGCCTGCGTTCGAAGTGGACCAGGACGGGACCATGGCTGTTCCCTCGGGTCCGGGGATCGGCGTCGAGGTGATCATGGAGAGACTGGAACGGGTTACAGTCCACAAAGATGACTTCAGGTCGGCGTAGCATAAGCAAGGGTAACCGAATTCCAGGAAGTCCCGGAACTGTTCATAGTGTTGTCGAGCACGCAGTCCGAATCTCACCACAATCAGGGTTCGCTGGGACCCCCGTCCGCCCCGCGGAAAGTGCCCTATTCTTAATGAATCAGGGCATTTTTGTTTCGGTGAGAACCTTCGACTTGAGTTGATGTGACCCTTTTTGGATAGACCGTGTTGCGTATGGTACGTATCCACGCTGTCGTATGCGTTGAACTATCAGTCCGCAGTCAGGTGCAATCCCAAGGAATCCATATGTACCTTTTTCCCCTCTTCTAATCGTCTCATTCCATTTCTCCTTCCTAGCAATTCAGTGAATTGACCGCCACCGCATCGACCGTTGCAATTATCCCCCCATCGCTTTAACTTCCTGTGGCCACGTTTTTTGCAAGCATCTCTTTTCCGCAGCCCTACCACGGAAGTCTCCTCAAGGGGTGTTCTGCCAGTCGGCTGGACGCTCTTCAGTCACCAATGAAGAAGGCTCGCCGTGGTCCCCACTGTCATTTCCCACTACGAGATCCTCGAAAAACTCGGCGAAGGCGGCATGGGCGTTGTCTTCAAAGCCCGGGACACAAATCTTGACCGGCTGGTCGCGTTGAAGTTTCTCCCTGCGCATCTGGCCGACTCCGAGGAAAGCAAAGCCCGGCTCATCCAGGAAGCGAAGGTTGCCTCCGCATTGAATCACCCCAATGTCTGCACAATCCATGAAATCGGGGAACACGATGGGCAACTTTACGTCGTCATGGAGTTTGTTGCGGGGCAGACGCTCCATGAAAAGATACTCGAAGGTCGTCTCCCGGTGAAGCAAGCCATCGAAATCGGGATTCAAATTGCGGACGGCCTTGCAGCTGCCCATGAAAAAGGAATTGTACACCGTGACGTCAAACCGGACAACATCATGGTCCGCAGGGACGGAATCGTCCAGATCATGGATTTCGGGCTGGCCAAGATCCACGGTGTCTCGAGACTCACGAAGGAGGGGAGCACGATCGGTACGGCCGGGTACATGTCCCCGGAGCTGGTGCAGGGGCACGATGCGGATTACCGGTCGGATATCTTCTCACTTGGTGTTGTTCTCTACGAGATGCTGACGGGCCGGCTGCCGTTCCGCGGGGTACACGAGACGGCAATGATGTATGAGATTGTCAACGTCGATCCGCCGCCCCCCTCTTCGATCAGGCCGGAGATTGATGCGGACATGAACCGGATCGTGCTGGAGTGTCTTGAGAAGGATCCCAACGAACGGATTCAATCCGCCAGACAGGTCTCGATCGACCTCAGGCGCTACAAGCGGGAATCGGATCGTCAACGTGTCAGCGGGAACGCACCGCCAGGTGCAGCCACTGCAGGACAAAGAAGTGGTAGCACCAACGTCCCGGGGGGTGCTCTCCCGACGAATGGCGATATCTCCGCCTCCGTGCGCAGGCTTCTCCCGTGGGGACTCGTGTGCCTCCTGGTAGTGGTTTCGGCTCTAGCGCTTTGGAATCCATGGCGACAGATTCCACCCCCTCCGAACGTCGTTTGCTTCTCTCTTTCACTGCCGAAGGAGAGCACTATTCCCCTGGACGAGAACCTCGCGGTGGCAATTTCCCGCGATGGGAACCGCATCGTCTACGCCACGGAAAATCTCCTTCATCTCCGATCGGTCGACAACATGGAGGCGGTTCCGGTTGCCGGGACCGAAAAAGCAACGGAGCCTGTTTTCTCGCCTGATGGAAACTGGATCGCGTTTTTCTCGGGCGGGAAATTGAAGAAGGTGCCCGTGGGGGGAGGGACTCCTACCACGTTGTGCGATATGGCGAGCTGCAGGGGCATCACATGGGGAGCTGACGATCAAATTGTGTTTTCCTCCCATGCAGCGGTCGGACTGACCGCAATTTCAGCCTCGGGAGGTCCGGTTCGGGCGCTGACAACGCCTGACACGAGCCGTCACGAGCGGACGCACAGGTGGCCCCGTTTTGTCGGGGATAGCAAGACAGTCCTCTTCACAGTAGGTGAGATCTATAATCCTGACTAC
>PMJQ01000002.1 GCA_003157485.1 Ignavibacteriota bacterium | reverse complement strand
GTGGTTCCAGCCGTCGCCGTTAAACGTGTCGATGCCGATGAACTCGGTCACGCAGTCGTTGACAATACACTTCTGGGAGAGGTTATTCACCGTCGTCATGCCGAAGAGCTGATTGTACTGCGTGCCGTCGGTGACTTTCCCGAGCCAGTAGACGTGGTCGAGATGGAGGCTGCCTTCCACCTTATTCGCGATACCATTCGTCACGTCGCCGGGGTCCACACCGTTGACAGGCTGCATCTGCACGACGGGGTAGGCCCCCCCCTTCTCGCCGATGATTGTCAGCGTGGTACCGCCTTTGAAAACGATCCCCGCATTCTGGATGTATATGCCGTCCCTGTGCAGACCATAGACGCGGAGGGGGTGCGCCCTCGCACCCCCTCCCGTGGTATCTCCATTGATGGCTTTCTCCAACGCACCGGGCGTCAGCGGATCAATCCACAACGTATCCTGAGCAACTGCGAGCCCCGATACTGACAGGGACATGAGAACGAGCACCACAGTCATGCTTTTCATTGTGCTCTCCGTTTACAGGACTAACTCACATCAGGCTCGAAAAGGAATTCCCGATTATGTGATTCCGGTGTTTTATGCTGACACGTCCCTCGCAGGGCTAATAGTTGAAGACCACTCCAAACTGCCCCCTCAAACCGTACGACTGGGAACTCGTCGGCAGTTGTCCGGTAACCCCGTTGAGGTAATAGTCGTCGATATGCGATGAGAGGTTCGTAAAATTCACAAAGATCGCGAGGTTGTCCAGAATCTGCTGCTTCGCGGAGATATCGATCAACGTGAAGTTTTGATAATACGCGTCACTCAGGGAGAACTTCGAGTCCAGACTGGTCAGTGTCGTCTGCTGGTACCTGAACGAGACCCGCGTGCTGAACCCCCTGTAGTCCCACCCGACGATGACATTGGCAATCGACTTCGGCTGGTCCACCACGGCGCCTGCCCTCGTCCGATAGTCAAGCCCATAGATCGGTGTGTGGCCGCGATCANNCATCGAGCACCAGCCCGGTCAGGAATCCCGGCAGGTACCAGAAATGCGTCTGCCAGGAGAATTCGAGCCCGCGAATGTACGCCTTCTCGGGGTTGTTCATGGGAATCGTCGCCGCCGCCGTCGGGTTCTGTGAAAACCACGTCGTGTCGTAGTACGTCAACGCCGGCAACCTGCCGGGGAGATCCGCCGGGTTGTTCATCCATGTTGCGTTCTGGTAGGGCTGGTAGTTCGCCAGGGAGATGATGAGGTTCGAGATTTCCTTGTAGAACCCACCCACCGTGAACAGTCCGATCTCGTTGTTGAAGAGCGACACGCTCAGATCATAGTTGATGGCGGTGGCGGACTTCAGGAACGGGTTCGCCGTCGTGAACCCGATGTATTCGGGATAGATGACCAGGGGGGAGATCTCAAGGAAGTTCGGCTTTGCCTCGCTTTTGTAAACGGCCCCCATGACCTGGATGGCGTCGGTGACTTTGTATTTGACGTTGGCCGAGGGGAACCAGAGATCGTTCCTCCGGTTGTCCGTCACGGATTTCGGGATTCCTCCGAGACCGTTGCCGTTGGCACCCCGGAGGGTGATCTGATACGCCTGGTACTGCGTCCATTCCCGTTCAAAGCGAATGCCGGGGAGCACGGTCAGACGGCTGTCGAGCAGGCTGAACTCAGCCATCCCGTACGCGGCATAGGTGTCTTCTTTTGCGGCGTAGTCGTTCTGGTAGTCAACCGTCCCGTCTCTGAAAAAGAGATCCTGCGCTCCCGGCGTGTTGTACAGGATGCTTCCCATGGAATTCAACAACGGCACGCTGGCGCTCCAGTCCAGCGCATAGCGGCCGTCCAGAAATGTGCCGTAATTATAGTCCGGAGCCAGGAAGTTCGTCGCGAGGATTCCACGCTGTGAGCCGTGCGGAGTGACGATCCAGGGAAATTGAGCCACGAGATAGTCGCGCCGCACCTGGCCGCCGCCGTACTCAAGGTTGAAGAATTGGCCGGATCCGTCGCTCACACGCCGCACACCGTGGTACTTGCCCCCGACGGAAACTGTGCCGGAAAGTTCGTCAGAAATCTTGAAAGGAACTTTGTAATCAACCTTGCCGTCATAGTTCTCATCCAGCAGCGTGGTATTGAAAATATTGAGCCTCTGCAGCCACGTGTGCGCGGGGTTTGAGGCTCCCATCGCCGTGATCAGTCCCGCCGGCTGCGCATTGTACAATGCGCTCTCCGAGGGAAACACGCTGGTCGTCGCTTCCTCAATGAACGGGAAATACTGGCCCGGGGCGTCGGTGAGCGCGTTGGTGTAGGCCAGGGAAACGTTCAGCTTCGAGTCCCCGAGCTTGAACAGGGATTGAAGAGAATGGGTCCTCTCCGACGTGTGGTAACTCGTGAGCGTGTACTGCCGTGAGAATCCGCCGTCAGTCCCCGCATCCAGGAAGTTGATCGTGTTCGCGCTGGAGATCACTTTATCGTTTTTCTCGCTGAACAGATTGTAGAAGGAAAGATCGACGAGATCAGACGAGTAGTCGAATATCGCGCTACCGCCGTTCCGGTTCCTCTTCTGCTGGTTGGTCGTCAACACCGCGCTCTGAGTCACAATGTAGGTTTGTGCGTTGGTGCCGACTGCCGTCCTCGCACTGCTGTAGCTTCCGCCGAATTGCTCCGAGGGGAGCTGTTTTTGCTCCACGCTGAGCTGGAGACGCGCACCCAGGGCATTGTCAAAGAACCTGTCGCTCACGCTTCCCGTGAATTTATAGTTGGACCATTCTTTGCCCAGCTGATTGTAACCGCCGTTGGCAGAAAGGTCATAATGGAAATTCTCCGGTGCCTGCCGCAGCGTGAGGTTGACCGAGCCTCCGATGGCATCCGCATCCAGGTCCGGCCTGAGCGACTTCGAGAGCTCCACGCTCTTGATCAGGTCGTCACCGATCAGGCTCAGGTCGATGCTCCGGTCGGCGTTGCTCGTGGAGGCCATCGGCACGCCTTCAACGGTCACCCTGTTGAACTTCGGCGACAGCCCGCGCACCACGATCTTCGATGCTTCGCCCGCATCCCGCTGGATGGAGACGCCCGGAAGCCTGCCGATCGATTCGGCAAGGTTCGCGTCCGGCAGCTCTTTCATCTTCTCCGCGGAGACGACGTTGACGATATTGTTCGAGGTGAGCTGCTCGTTGATGGCCGACAACTGACCCTTCGCCTGCCCCGTCACGACGACGGTCTGGCCTTCAAGCGCCTGCGCCACAAGCCGGAAATCCTGCACCAGAGTCGCATTCTCACCGACCGTCACGTCCATCGTCACCGAGCGGTAGCCGATATAGGTTACCTTCATCGATTGCTTCCCCGTCGGAACATTCTTCAGGCTGTATTTCCCGTCGAGGTCCGTCGATGCGCCGATGCTCGTCCCCACGATTGTCACGTTGGCCCCGGGAAGCGGATCACGGGTGTCTCTGTCGACGACCTTGCCGCCGATTGTGCCTGTCCCCGCAGAGAGCGAGGCACGGACTGCCAGCAGACACAGCAGGAGACACATTACAGCGCATCGATACACTCTTGTACTCGTGAGCATGATTTCCTCCTCAGAAAGGTCCCCCCGCAGAATGCCCGCGGATCGGTGGCCGCGGAGACGCGACGGGTTAACAAATGGCAATTGGCCTGGGATGAAGCAGCCGCCGGTCCAACATGACAGGAAAGACCGGCAGAGGACAGAAAGACCTGTCGATTCTATTTGGTTGCAAGATGAGTGCCAGGTCCACCGGAACCCGGACGTTCAAATTGGAACAGGATCGGCCCCGGGGAGCATGTTCAAAGGAACAGAATTGCCGAATTGATAACTGGTTCGAAAAAATGGGACGTGCACATGCAATGCTGAATCTGCCTGGACGGCATACAAAAAAGGGGCGGCCGAATTGCGCCGGCCGCCCCGTGACTTCCTGTTGAGAGATCCGAACTGACAGCTTACTTCAACAGGACCATCTTCTTCGTGCTGACGAAGCTGCCCGAGACGAGCTTGTAAAGATAGACGCCGCTTGCAAGCTTCGAGGCATCGAACGTGACCGAGTGATTGCCGACCGTCATGTTTTCATTGACGAGCGTCGCAACTTCCTGTCCGAGCACGTTGTAGACCTTCAACTGCGTCTGTCCGGCCGACGGAATGGAGAAGTCGATCTTCGTGGACGGGTTGAACGGGTTCGGATAGTTCTGCGTTAATTTGAACTCTCCTGCTACGCCCGGCAGAGTCGTGACGCTGGTGACGATGTCGAGCAAGTAATGCGCCAATACCTGCGTGTAGGAGCTGGCCGGTACTGTCGCATCGTGCCAGTGGAGCGCACCAATCGGCAGAGCGTCAATCGTCGAATTCAACGGAGCTGCTGCCTGGTCGTAGTTCTCGATGAAGTCAGAGATCTTTGCAACGCCCGCGGTCAGGCCGTTTTCAGACTTGACACCACTGGTGAATCCGGGGAGCGTGCTCGCACTCTGGTCACCGGGGACATATATCGAATTCACGAGTGCGGTCGTGGCGGTCGGGAATGCAGGATCAGCCCACTGATTCTGGTTCCACTGGCCCATGAGCGTGGCGATTGCGGCACTGGCGACCGACGGCGTTTTCGTTTCCACCTTCGTGAATGTGTTGTTCGTCATTGCCATCGTCGATTTCCACGCGGCAAACAGCGCAGTGGTCCGTTTGTTCGCCCAGATACCGGGGATGTTGGTAATCTGCCACGGACCGGCACCGAGGGAACCCCATGTCAGATACGACAGCGGGTAGTTATTCGTGGCGTTCCACACGTGGCTTGCGTTGGTATAGTACGGCGTCAGCAGCGGGTCCGTCCAGGAGATGTTGTTCGACACATAGATCCTCATCTTGTCGAAGCCAACCTTCGTCTGATCCGCCGTTGAATCGACTTTGATCATGTCCGAAAACAACTGCTGCCTGATCGTGATTGTATCGACGCTGATGGTGCCCATGTACATCGGGGCCCCTTGCTTACCGTCAGGGTCCTGACCGCCCGTCGCCACGTTGACCGAATCTTCGCCGACCCAGTTCTGGTTCGTGAAGAGGTTGTTCGTGATGAACAGGTTCACATAGTACCCGTTCAGGAGCCAGTACTTGTTGTTGTTGATGAACGTGTTGTGATTGAAATATGCGAACCGGCAGACGGCTTCCTGCTGCAGGAACGTGAGTCCGCCGTTGGTGACGGTGCAGTTTTCAACCCAGATCGTGTCGATCGGTTTCTTGCAATACATGACGCGGCCCGCCCACCACTGTGAGCCGTTGAACAGGGAACGGAAATAGCTGTTTGTGAATTTCCAGATAGAACCGTGGTTCCAGCCGTCGCCGTTGAACGTGTCGATGCCGATGAATTCGGTAATGCAGTCGTTGACGATACACTTCTGCTGCATGTTGTTTACCGTCGTCATGCCGAACAGCTCATTGTACTGTGTTCCTGCGGTGGTTTTTCCGATCCAGTAGATGTGTTCGAGATGGAGGCTCCCTTCGACCTTGTTGGCGATGCCGTTCGTCAGGTCTCCGGGGTCCACACCATTAACAGGCTGCATCTGCACCACGGGGTACCCGCCCCCCTTCTGGCCGACGATGTTCAGCGTGGTACCGCCTTTGAAAACGATTCCCGCATTCTGGACGTAGATGCCGTCCTTGAGCAGGCCATAGACTCGTAGGGGATGTGCCCTTGCACCGCCCGAAACCGTGTCCTGGTTGATTGTCTTTTCCAGCAGACCAGGGGTGGCTGCCGAAATCCACACCGTATCCTGAGCTATTGCAATGCCGGCAAACGCCAGGCATACGAACAAAATCAACAGAATCCTATTTTTCATGATGTTCTCCATTTGATAGGATGATTCCCAGCAGAATCGAAAACGATTTCTTGTAGTCGTACGCATCATCACTGTGGAAAATACAGTCTTACGTATTGTTCATCCATCTGCTCCTTTCAATAATGTCACTTCGGTTTATTCTCCCGGCAGATACATGGCAAGACTAGTAGTTGAATATAACACCAAACTGCCCCCTCAGGCCATACGACAGTGAACTCGTCGGCAGTTGTCCGACAACCGTGTTGAGGTAGTAATCGTCGATGTGCGATGAGAGGTTTGTGAAATTCGCAAAGACCGAAAGGTTGTCCAGGATCTGCTGCTTGGCGGAGACATCGATCAACGTGAAGTTCTGATAGTATGCGTCACTCAGGGAATACTTTGCATCCAGACCGGTCAGCGTTGTCTGCTGGTACCTGAACGAGACCCTCGTGCTGAACCCTTTGTAGTCCCACCCGACGATGACGTTGGCAATCGACTTCGGCTGATCCACCACGGAGCCGGCCCTGGTCTTGTAATCAAGACCATATATCGGCACGGGCTGCCGCCCCGGCAGATAACCGATTATCACCGTAGACTGATCAAAGTACGGATATTCCGTATTGGATCCAATATACGACAGGTTCACATCGAGCACCAGCCCGGTCAGAAATCCCGGCAGATACCAGAAATGTGTCTGCCATGAGAACTCGATACCGCGGATGTACGCCTTCTGAGGATTGTTCATGGGGATCGTCGCCGAGGCAGTCGGGTTCGTAGCAAACCAGGTTGTGTCGTAGTACGACAACGCGGGGAGCCTCCCCGGGAGATCCGCCGGAGCGTTCAACCAGGCGTAGTTCTGGTGCGGCTGGTAGTTCGCCAGGGAGATGATGAGGTTCGAGACCTCTTTGTAGAACCCCCCCACCGTGAACAGCCCGATCTCATTGTTGAAGAGCGATACGCTCAGATCGAGGTTGACCGCAGTGGCCGGCTTCAGGAACGGATTCTGCGCCTGGAACCCGTTGTTTATGGCGCCGTTGTAAATCACAAGCGGCGAGATCTCCAGGAAGTTCGGTTTTGCCTCGCTCTTGTAGGCGGCCCCCATGATCTGGATCGCCTCGGTGAGTTTGTACTTGAAGTTGACCGAGGGGAACCAGAGATCGTTCCGTCGGTCGTTTGTCACGGATTGCGGGATCCCCCCGAGTCCGTTGGTGTTTGAGCTGTTGAGCACGATCTGATACGCCTGATACCTCGTCCATTCCCGCTCAAAGCGCATCCCGGGAAGCACGCTCAGACGGTTGTCAAGAAGGTTGAACTCCGCCATCCCGTACGCGGCGTATGTATCTTCCATGGAAGCGTAGTTGTTCTGGAAATCGTTCTGCCCGTAATCCCAGTAGGTGATCCCCGGTGTGTTGTAAAACGCGCCATTGATCGAATTCATCAACGGAAGGCTGGCGCTCCAGTCCAGCGAATAGCGTCCGTCCAGGAATTTGCCATAGTTATAGTCCGGCTGCAGGAAGCTCTTCACCGGAATTCCGTGCTGTCCGCTGGGATCGTAATATATCCAGGGGAAATATTTGATAAGATTGTCACGATTCGCCTTGCCGGCACCGTACTGGAAATACGCATAGAGCCCCGACCCGCCGCTCTCACGCCGCACGCCGTGGTACTTTCCCCCCACGCTCACCACACCGGAAAGATCGTCAGAGAGCTTAAAGGGAATCTTGTAATCCACCTTCCCGTCATAGTTTTCATCCAGCAGCGTGACATTGTATCTTTCGAAGTTCTGAATCCATGTGTTAGCGGGATTCGAGGGTCCCATCGCGGTTATCAGTCCGGCAGGCTGCGCATTATACCTTATGGCGTCGGAGGCAAACGGAATCCCCGAGACGAGCTCCGTCATCGGGAACTGGGACGATGGAGAGTTGGTTCTCGCATTTGTATATGCCAGAGAGAGGTTCAGCTTCGTGTCCCCGAGCTTGAAAAGGGATTGAAGAGAATGGCTCCTCTCCGACGTGTGGTAGCTCGTGAGGCTGTACCGTCGCGAGAATCCTCCGTCATTCCCCGCGTTCAGAAAGCTGATGGAATTGGCGGCGGTGGAGACGGCGTCGTTCTTCTCGCTGTACAGATTGAAGAAGGACAAATCGACGAAGTCAGACGCGTAGTCGAATATCGCGCTTCCGTCGTTCCGGTTCCGTCTCTGCTGGTTAGTCGTCAAAACGGCGCTTTGCGTCGCGATGTAGAAATCGTTCGGGCCGCCGCCGGATGCGAGTTGCGGGGAGCTGTAGGTCCCTGCGAATTGTTCCGACGGGAGTTGCTTTTGCTCAATGCTGAGTTGGATACGCGCACCAAGGGCATTGTCAAAGAACCTGTCACTCAGACTTCCCGTGTACTTATAGTTGTTCCAATCCTTCCCCAGTTGATTGTAGCCGCCGTTGGCCGACACGTCAAAATGGAAATTTTCCGGGGCCTGCCGCAGAGTCAGGTTGACCGAGCCTCCGATGGCATCCGCATCCAGATCCGGCCTGAGCGATTTTGAGAGCTCAACGCTCTTGATCAGATCGTCACCGATCAGGCTCAGGTCGATGCTCCGGTCGCTGTTGCTCGTGGAGACCATCGGCACGCCTTCAACCGTCACCCTGTTGAACTTCGGCGACAGCCCGCGAACGACGATCTTCGACGCCTCGCCCGCATCCCGCTGAATGGACACGCCCGGAAGCCTGCCGATCGATTCGGCAAGGTTCGCGTCCGGCAGCTCTTTCATCTTCTCCGCGGAGACGACGTTGACGATATTGTTCGAGGTGAGCTGCTCGTTGATCGCCGACATCTGCCCCTTCGCCTGTCCCGTGACGACGACAGTCTGGCCTTCAAGCGCCTGCACCACGAGATGATAATCCTGCGTCAGGGTCGCATTCTCGCCGACCGTCACGTCCATCGTCACCGAGCGATAGCCGATGTAGGTTACCTTCATCGATTGCTTCCCCGTCGGGACATTCCTCAGGACGTACTTTCCTTCGAGGTCCGTCGAGGCCCCGATGCTCGTCCCCACGATCGTGACATTGGCCCCGGGGAGAGGCTCGCCGCTGTCTCTGTCAAGAACGCGTCCACTCACGGAGCCAGACGCTGCCCCAAACGCACACTGTGTCGCCAGAAAGAGAAAAGCGAAAGCCGATGTCAGAACGATCCGGGTCCCACGGTTGTATAAAGTGCTCATAAACATATTCTCCTCTCAGACAAGCGGTTTGGTATCTGCTGCTAAAACCGACAGTAACTCACAGGGCACAGACTCTCGGACCTGAAAAGCCTCCTGGATGAATTGTCGCCGAATTGAAGAACGAGCGTCAGACGAATACAGTCAGGGATCGCCCCTGCTCAAACCGAGTGGAAAATGAAGGTATCCTTCTTTTAAACACAGAGAGTGCCAAAAACAGCTTCCATTGAATTCATGAAAATGGCATGAAAACGTCAGTCCGACTTGACAAAAGCATAGTTAAATTTATCAATATGATAATTATGTGTCAAAATGATAAAGAAAGCTATGGAGCCCAGTCGTCCGTCCGGAACGAGGAAGATGGGAGTCCCCCGCTGTTGTACAACGTGGCCTGCGATGTATTGCCGAACGCGTACCGGACGGCAACCGGGCGCTTCACAAGAGGACTGGAGACAATCAGCCTGGAGCGAGCCACCAACACATCTGCATTCCTGAACACACGGTCTTCCCCCGCAACCTGGAAC
>PMJQ01000137.1 GCA_003157485.1 Ignavibacteriota bacterium | reverse complement strand
CATGTACTCGCTCATGTCGATCCGTATGAGCGCGTCCTCGGTGTCGAACAGGTAGCGCGCAAGCGCCTTCGCCATCTCCGTCTTCCCGACGCCCGTCGGCCCGAGGAAGATGAAAGAGCCGATCGGCCGCCGTGGGTCCTTGAGGCCGGCGCGCGTGCGCCTGATGGCCTTCGTCAGTTTCACGAGGGCCTCGTCCTGACCGACGACCTGGTCTTTGAGGACCTTGTCCATCCTGAGGAGCTTGTCCGACTCCGATTGCGCGATCTTGTTGACAGGGATGCCGGTCATCATCGCCACGACGTCCGCCATGTGTTCCTCGGTCACGTCGTGCACGGTGTCCTGTGCCTTCAGCTCCCACTCGCGTTTGGCGATGTCAAGGTCGCTCAGGAACTTCTTCTCGAGGTCGCGGAGCCGCGCGGCCTCCTCGAAGTTCTGATTCTTGACGACCTGGTTCTTCGACTGCTTGATCTTCTCGACTTCTCCCTCGAGGTCGACGATCTCCTTTGGGACGTGGATGTTCGCGAGGTGGACGCGCGAGCCCGATTCATCGAGGACGTCGATGGCCTTGTCGGGGAGGAACCTGTCGGTGATGTACCTGTCGCTGAGACGCACGGCGGCGTCAATCGACTTGTCCGAGTACCGGACGCCGTGATGCTCCTCGTACTTGTGCTTGATGTTCATCAGAATCTGTATCGTCTCATCGACGGTCGTCGGGTCGACCATGATCTTCTGGAACCGTCGGTCGAGCGCGCCGTCCTTCTCGATGTACTGCCGGTATTCGTCGAGCGTCGTCGCCCCGATGCACTGAAGCTCGCCGCGCGAGAGCGCGGGTTTGAACATGTTGGAGGCGTCGAGCGACCCCGAAGCCCCTCCGGCGCCGACGATTGTGTGAAGCTCGTCGATGAAGAGGATGACGTCCTTTGCCTTCTCGAGCTCGTTCATCACGGCCTTCATCCGCTCCTCGAACTGGCCCCGGTACTTCGTCCCGGCCACCAGTGCGGCGAGATCGAGCGTCACGACGCGCTTCCCGTGAAGAACCCTGCTCACCTTCTTCTGCACGATCCTCATGGCGAGGCCCTCGGCGATCGCGGTCTTTCCCACGCCGGGTTCCCCGATGAGGACCGGGTTGTTCTTCTTCCGCCGGCTCAGGACCTGCGCCACCCGTTCGATTTCCTTTTCGCGGCCGACGATCGGATCGAGCTTGTCCTCCGCCGCGAGTTTTGTGAGATCGTGCCCGAAGTTGTCAAGGACCGGCGTCTTCGATTTCTCCGGCTTCTTTTCGGCGGAAGGCTGCGCGTGCGGGGGCGTCGAAGGCTTCCCGCTGATGATGTTGTCGAGCTCCCCGCGGACCACGTCGTAGTGGATGTTGAACTGGTGCAGGATCTGCGCGGCGATGTTGTCGTCGTCCCTGAGGAGCGACAGGAGGAGGTGTTCCGTCCCTATGACGTCCGACTTATAGAGCTTTGCCTCGAGATACGTTATTTTCAGTACTTTTTCGGCCTGTTTAGTCAGCGGAATGTTCCCGATTGTGAGCGTCCCGCCGGACGTCCTGACGGTGTCCTCGATCGCCTTCTTAAGCTTATAGAGATCCACGCCGAGGTTCCGGAGGATCTTTACGGCAATCCCTTCCCCTTCACGGATGACGCCCAGGAGCAGGTGCTCCGTCCCGATGTAATCATGACCGAGCCTGAGAGCTTCTTCGCGGCTCAGCCTGATGACATCCTGAACTCTATTGGAGAAATTGCCTTCCATTCCGGTCCTCTGAGTGGTGAAAAGGTGGGCGAGCCGTCCGGCCGCCTGAAGTAGTAACATTTCCCCTATAAATAGAGGTTCCCTTCAAGTGGAAACTGACATTGCTCACGGACAAATATAAATATTCAAGCGGGGGAAGTCAACGTAATTTCTGTTGAATTTTTCCACATTATTTCCCTCGCGGCCGGGCGCAATGCACCCGGATGGGTGACTGGACACAATGCGGTCCATCCGGGCCCGATTCGCAATAAACATTGAATGAGATTGAAGCGGATCGCATGAGGGTGTGACGAAGGATCACACGGGGTGAGGATCGCGGCGGGTCCGATGATCGTCGTTTACTGAAGGATTGAAGAGATACCGCTCCCCATATAGATAAGGTAGACGCAGGAGAGTATCCAGAGGACGCCGTTGACGATGATCGGGATGTCCCCCCAGAGGACGTTCGTCGGGTTCTCTCCCCGCGTCCCCGAATGAATCAGATAGAGATAACGGAACACGCCGTAGATTACAAATATCGTCGTGTAAATGAGGTTCTCCGTTCCGAACGTCGCCACCGTCCGGGGGGCGACGGTATAGAGGGCGTACGCGATCACTGCGCCGGCGGCGGAGATCGTGAGCATCTGGTCAAGAAACTCCACCCTGTAAAGAAGAAGGACGCGCCGCGGGGCTCCCGATTCCGCCCCAGCCACGTTGACAAGCTCCCCCCGCCTTTTCGCGAATCCCAGGTAGAGCGAGATGAACATCGAACAGAGGACGATCCAGCTCGAAACCTGAACGGCGATGGCGAATGCCCCCCCGAGGACCCTGAGCATGAACCCCGCGGCAATGAGGAAGACGTCAAGGAGTATGACCTCCTTGAGCCGGAATGAATAGGCGACATTCAGAAGGAAATAGGAGGCGATGACAACGACGAATTTGACCTGCATGCCGGCGCAGAGGAACACAACCAGGGCAAGGAGGACGGCACATATCGTGAGCGCCGCGCCGCGGGATATGGCTCCCGAGGCCAGCGGGCGGGTCTTCTTCTCCGGATGCGCCCTGTCGGACTCGATGTCGGCGATGTCGTTGAGTATGTACACAGCGCTAGCCGTGAGACAGAAGGCGACGAATGCCCTGAGCGACGTGAGCACTTCCTGGGCGTTGAACAGCCCCCTCGAGAATATGAGCGGGGCGAAGATGACGACGTTTTTGGTCCAGTGCTTCGGCCGGAGGAGGGCGATTGCTGCGGAAAACATCGTGTGCAGGTTGATGTGGGTTCCGGGAGTTGAACGACGGGAGAAATTTGGTCAAAGGAGCCGCCAAAATCAAGTCCGCGGCAATTGAACCTCCCTCGTTTATTTTGTACAATCGGATATGCCGATCATACTTCACCACGGGCCCGCGCCTCCGGCGCTCCCGTTCGACGAACGGGTCCGCCGCTCCCGCATGGACGGCTGCCTCGTTGTTGTCCCGACGAAGCGGAGAATCCGTCATCTTACTCGGGAGATCATGCGCCTTTCCCCCGGGGCGGTGGCTCCGGCCCTCCCGCTCCATACGATGGAATCACTCTGCCGGGCGCTCTATGCGGCGCTCCCCGGTTCGGGTCCGGTTGTCGGCGGGCCGCAGCGGACACTCCTCTTTCACCGGGCGGTCGGATCTGCGGCGGGGGACCTCAGGTTCTTTTCACTCCGCGGCGGGAGCCCGGCACTGCCGCGCGGTACGTTTGACCGGCTGATCGACGTCATCACGGCCCTCAAAGCGTCGGGCATTTATCACGACGTCCTCTCCGACGAACTCGCACTATCCACTGCGAGGGAGCGGCCGAAGCTCGCCGACGTGGCTGCGATCTACGCGGCGTATGAACGGGAGCTCCGCGCGCTGGGCGCGGAAGACCTGGAGGGGGTCTACAGGAAGCTCTCCCTTGTCACGCCGCCGCAGGATTTTTTCGGCGCGTTCCACCGGCTGTTCCCGGGGGTTGAGACGATCTCGCTCGCCGGCTTTGACGAGTTCTCCGTCCCCGAAGTGAAGATCATCCGGAGGGTATGTGCGGTCCCGGGCGTGTCGGTGACGATGATGTTCGATTACCTGAAGGGGAACCCCGGACTGTTCGGCCATCTGGAGGAGAACTACAGGCTCTTCACCGAACTCGGATTCCGGGAGGCCGGCGGAGAGAAGGAGGCGTCCGCTGCGGCGTTCTTCTTCGGATGTGCGACGCGTCCGCCCGCTTCCCGGAACGCCGCCGGCTACATCGCGCGCAGCCTCTTTTCGCATTCCGCCGGCGCGCCCCGGGCAGACCTGCGGGCGAGTGTGACGGTCATGGCCGCGCGGAGCCGCGTGCATGAGGTGGAGTGCATCTGCAAGCTCGTCAAGAGGCTTGTCCGGGAACGCCCGTCGCGCGACCTGAGCGCGATTTGCGTTGCGCTCCACACTCCCGGGATCTACACGGACATCATGCGGGAGCTCTTCGTGGAATACGAGATCCCCGTGAACATCACGGACAGGTTTGAGCTCGCGCGGTCGCCGCTTGTGGTGACGCTCATGGGTCTCCTCCGGCTCCCCCTCCACGGGTTTCAGAGGGAAGACGTCCTCCGGATCGCCGGGTCCCCGTACATCACGGTCCCCGTCCCCGGTGCGCCGTTCGACCCGGGAAACCTCGCCGCCGTCGCGCTCGAGCTCAGGGTGACTGCCGGCCTCCCCGGATGGGCCGGCAAAATCGAGAGGGCGCGCGCCGAGGCCGAACGGCGTGCGCACTCTCCGGCGGATGACCCAGCGGATGAGTCAGCGGATGAGCCAGCGGATGAGCCAGCGGATGAGCCAGCGGATGAGATAGAGCGGCGCCGGGCGGCAGACGCTGCTCGGTCCCTTGCGAAGGCCGGGAAGGATCTTGAGTCCCTCGGCAGGGTTCTTCTCCCCTTCAGCACAGATCTGACGGCGGCGGAATTCGAATCCGAAATGCTTGCGCTTCTCGACACGCTGGCCGTGCTCCGGACCCTGATCGACCCTCGTCTGCGGGGGAACCCGGAGCTGATGGAGAAGGATGTGCGCGCATTCAATGCGTTCAGGGACACGCTGCACGCCGTTGCGGTCATGGCGCAGATCGAGGATGGGAACGGCGTCGTCCGGCCCCTCCGCGTTCATTATGAGAGGCTGAAAACTGCGGTGGGTCAGGAGCGGTACAACGTCCGCGAGAAGTTCGGGCGCGGTGTTCTTGTGACGTCCATAGAGGAAACCAGGGAGCTCCCCGTCGAAGTGATGATCGTCGCCGGCCTCGTTGACGGCGAGTTTCCGTCGATGTATCAGCCTGAGATATTCCTGAGCGCGCGCCGGAGGCGGGACCGTGAGCTCCGCCACACGTGGGAGAACAGGTACCTCTTTTACCAGGCGGCGACGAACTGGACGGAGCATCTCTACCTGACCTACCCGGCGCAGGAAGGGGAAAAAGAGCTTGTGCGGTCATCGTTTGTCGACGCGCTCCTCAAGACATCCGATGTGACGCTCTGGGAAAACCCGCTGGAGATCCCGTTTGCCGGCGACATAAGCTCCCGTTCTGCGTACTTGAGGTATCTCAGCGCGCACGAGGAGACCGTGCCCGTCATCCCCGGCCTCGAAACAGAATGGTCACGCGTGAGGGCGTCGAGGGACGTGGAACGTAACCGGCGCACAGGTGAGGGGAGTGAGGAATACAGGGGGATTGTCGCCGCCGCGCTGGGGGAGGAGGGGCGTGAATACCTCACGGGCTACCGGCACCGTGTTCTCTCCGTCAGCCAGCTCGAATCATATGCCGGGTGCCCTTTCAGGTTCTTCTCCCGTTCGCTCCTCCATCTCCGGGAACGGGAGACATACGAGGAGGCGATGACCCCGGTGGAAAAGGGGGCACTTCTCCACGACGTCCTGTACGAATTCTTCTCCGGACGCAGAAAAAGAAACGCCCCACCTCTGAAAGGGGCTCCCGATGGTGAATTTGAGGCTGCGGTGAGCGAGCTTGTGTCGATTGCCGCACTGAAAATGGAATCTCTTGATATCCCTGACGTGTTCTGGGATATAGAGAAGGAGCTTATTCTGGGAAGCGGCCCTTCGGGTGAGGGGCTCCTCCGCCGGTTCCTCGAATACGAGAGGGGGCGGCAGGACGCAATGGAGCCGGGGTATTTCGAGGTCAGCTTTGGCGGCGTGAGGGGGACTTCCGGCGGCACAGACGGAATCCTCTCCCGCCCGGAGCCTGTGTCGTTCGGGGGAGCGCTTCTACGCGGGAGGATTGACAGGGTCGACACGGGAGACGGGTTCTTTGCCGTTATGGATTACAAGACGGGGAGGGACGTTCCCGGACTCGGTGAGATCCGGAGCGGTTTGAGCCTCCAGCTCCCCGCCTACCTCTTCGCCGCCGGAGAGCTTCTGCGGGATGCGGGGCGTGCCGGACTTGTGCCTGCGGGCGGTTTTTACTACAGGCTGCGCGATGACGTGGAGCTGAAGCCAGCGGTCGCCGTGGAGGAGTTCCGGGGCAGGGTGTTCCCGCCGGGATCGCGCTCAAGGCAGATTGTTGCTGATGAAAAGGAACTCCTGGCGGTGATCGGGGAATCAGCCCGTGCCGTCGGTGCGGTGCTCGACGGGATCACCGCCGGCCGTTTTCCCCTGACGCGGCCCGAGCTCGTCCGGCAGTTGTGCGGGACGTGCGGCTTCCGGACAGTCTGCCGCATCCAATCGTTGAAACATGTCTCTCCAGAATCTCAGGTGAAAGAATGACTCACGCCGAACAGCACGCGCTCATCGTCGACCTGAAGGACTATGCGAGGAAGATGAAGAGGTACGATCAGGAGGAGTTCGAGATGTTTTTGAAACGCGACACCGACGACGAGGATCTTGACACGATGTCGCAGAAAAAACTGGTCCGCCTCTACGAGCAGTACGTCGGACCGCTGGAAGGAGGCGCATGAAAGCTGCCGTCGTCACACGCAACGGCGGTCCCGAGGTGATGGAGATATGGGACGTCCCGATCCCCCGGCCGGGGGAGGGGCAGATACTCGTCCTTGTCGGCAGTTGAAACCCCTCTCCATGGCAGACTATGTCCCAGACGGCACACCAGCGGGCGAATAGGGACGGGCTGTTCACTCCGGAACGCGTGGTTGAAGCCTACCGGAGCGGATACTTCCCGATGGCGGAATCCCGGATGGGCCCGATTTCCTGGTACTCTCCCGACCCCAGGGCGATAATCCCGTTGAACGAGTTCAATGTTCCCAGGAGTCTTCGCCGCGAGATGAAGCGGTCCGATTGCACGATCACGGTGAATCGCGCGTTTGACCGGGTGATCGGTGAATGCGCGGAGGGGCGGTTCCCGGAAGATACGTGGATCTCGGACGAAGTTGTGCGGGTCTACACCGACCTGCACCGGATGGGGATCGCCCACTCCGTGGAAACGTGGGAGGAAGGGAAACTCGTAGGGGGGCTCTACGGGGTGGCTCTCGGCGGCGCATTCTTCGGTGAGTCGATGTTCAGCCGGATACCGAGCGCTTCAAAATTCGCGCTCGTTTCGCTTGTCTCCAGGCTGAATGCCAGAGGCTACCGGCTCCTCGATACGCAGATTATGAATGACCATATCCGGCAGTTTGGGGCTGTTGACATTCCGCGCGACATGTACATTGTTCTCCTTGAGAAAGCGCTTCCCATTGAAGCGGAATTTGTCGATCGTGGTTAAGTTATGGAATGACAACATGTTAAGCGAGTCTGCCGCCCCCTTTGTGACGGCGGGCGTGAGGTGGGACACAACCCGTAAGCCCGATTTTGCTTAATTAGTTTGTCTTTAGTTCTGAAACAGTGAAACTGTTCCTGATCCCACCATCGGCGGCGCTCCCCTGACCAACACAACGTCGCCGTAACTTCTAGGAGAACAATGCTCATGCTATCACCACGCGGGGGGCAGAAATTCGGTCGTGTGACAGTGACCCTCGTACCGAGCTCGGACGACCGGAGCTTCCGCAGCGTCCCTTCGACGTTCAACGCAACCGACCGTTCCTACCGCTGGCGCAGGGCTCAGTCGATGAGTTACATGATCGTGCCGAAACGTGTCACGAGCGCACGGATCGAAGTCGATGTGTTTGTGGACTCAGCGAAAAAGGGGAAGACCCCGTCTAAGGATGTGCAGAAGATCGTTCAGGATTTTGTCAAATCGATGATCGAAACGGAATGGAAAGGGCTGAAATTCGGCGGGATTGGAAGGGCCGGCACGGCCGTACCTCCGCAGAAGGCTCTTGTCCGCGGATCCATTGAGGATATTCTCGGGGTGGCTCTCGACAGGTAACCGCCGGAAGCACCCCCTTCGTTCACCCCGCCTCACAAGGGCGGGGTTTGTTTTTTGAATCCCGCCTCGACTGGCGGGATTCATTTTTGGTCCCGGCGCCGCTTTTTTGGCGGGGAATTTTTTTATTGTTTTCACGCCGGGAATTTTGTTCTTTGAGGAATGAGCACGACGGTCATCACGACAACCGAACTTCCCGGTCTCTCCCCCGCCCGAAAAGGGAAAGTCCGCGACGTGTACGACCTGGGGGAGAATCTCCTGATCGCGGCCACCGACCGTCTCTCCGCTTTTGACGTTATACTCCCGGATGGAATACCGAACAAGGGGAAGGTCCTCACGCAGATATCCTCGTTCTGGTTCAGAAAACTCGCCGGCGTTGTCGACAATCATCTCACGAGCACGGACATCAGGGATTTTCCGGAGCCTTTCCGCTCCCATCCGGAGGTGTTCGCCGGAAGGAGCATGGTCGTCCGGAAAACACGGCCGCTCCCTGTGGAGTGCATTGCACGGGGATACCTCTCCGGAAGCGGATGGACGGAGTACCGGCGCACCGGTGCGATCTGTGGGGTCAGACTCCCCGCGGGTCTGAGGGAATCCGACAGGCTCCCCGAGCCGGTCTTCACTCCCACGACGAAGGCCGAGATAGGAACACACGACGAGAACATAACCTTCGAGGAGGTCGCAGGACTCGTCGGGGGAGACACCGCGCGGCGCCTTCGTGATCTCACGCTCTCACTCTATGCGCGCGGCGCGGAATTTGCATCGTCGCGCGGGATTATCATCGCGGACACGAAATTCGAATTCGGCGTCGAAGACAGGGGAACGCTCGTCTGGATTGACGAGGCACTGACGCCGGACTCTTCACGTTTCTGGCCCATGGATCTCTACGCACCCGGGGGTGCCCAGCCCAGCTTCGACAAACAGTTTGTCCGCGATTACCTCCTTTCGATCCGGTGGGACAAGAAGCCCCCCGCGCCGCGCCTCCCCGACGAGGTGATCCGCACGACCGCGCAGAAATACGAAGATGCCCTCCTTCGTCTTGCCGGCGTTCCTGTCGGGTAAACCCGCCCCGTGCTCTCCGCGCCGCACGCAGCGGCCCGGAGTATCCGCAGTCTCTCCGTGAATGTCAAATGTCCCTCCCTCTCATGAGATTTACGCCACATCAGGAACGGGCGCTCGCCCTCGACAGGCACCTCGCCGTGACCGCAAACGCGGGTTCCGGGAAGACCCGTGTTCTCGTCGAACGCTACGTGCGACTTCTCGCCCGCGGTGTGCCCGTGGGGGAAGTCGTCGCCCTGACCTATACCGATAAGGCTGCAAGCGCGCTGAGGCGGAAGATCGCCGGACGGGTCTCCGACTACCTCCTTGAGGCACGCGAGCCGGACCGGATCGCGCGGCTGGAATCGATCCGCGATGCGCTTCCCTCGGCGTTCATCGGAACGATACATGCCTTCTGTTCCCGCGTGCTCCGCGAATACCCGGTCGAGGCCGGCATCGACGCGTCGTTCACGATGCTCGAATCCGTCGACAGCCAGGTCATGCTGCGGGAGTGCATGTCGTCTGTTCTGGGAGACGTTCTCAAGGGGGAACACGAAGGGATCACTGCCGCAGGATTCATGGATCTCCTCCGTTCCTTCGGCAGGCGCCGGGTCGTCAGCCTCATCGACAGGCTTGCCGCAAAACCCGATCTGCTGGAACGGCTGGCCGCTCCGGGGGGGATATACGCGCGAACTGACGAGGCGGTGCTGGTAGAGTGGGAGAGGGTTCTCCGGGGGGCGGTCGACGCCGCTCTGGGCTCCCCCGCACTCCTGTCGGACCTCGAAGCAATTGTGGGAGCCTCGAATTCCAGGCACGCGGGGGAAGCCCGTGACGCTCTCGCGCGGCTCCGGTCCCCGGTCGGGGCCTCGGAGAGGGGGCAGGCGTTCACAGCACTCGTATCGATGATATTCACAAAGGCCGGGGGGATTCAGAAGAGATTTCTTGGAGGGGATGACGCGCGTCTCGCCGGGCACGCCGAACGGATCGCCGGAATGAGGAGGCTCCTCGATCCTCTCGTGAACGCTGTCCTGACCGGCTCCCTGGGGTCACTCAACGCCTCGCTCCTCGGGGAAACGCGCATGCTCCTCTCGCTCGCCCGAGCGGTTGACGAACGCTACGCGCTTAGAAAAGAGGAGGAGGCGCGGCTCGACTTCGACGACCTTCAGCTGAAAATGCGCCGCTTGCTCGGCGACCCGACGATCCGCGCAGAGCTGGCCGGGCGTTTCCGGTTTGTCATGGTTGACGAGTACCAGGACACAAACACGCTCCAGCTCGAGATACTGCTCCCCCTTCTTGAGGATCTCTCCGCGGGGAATCTCGTTATCGTCGGGGACCCGAAGCAGTCGATATACCGGTTCCGGGACGCCGACGTCGCGGTGTTCGACCGGTCGCGCGGTGCCATCGCAGGTGCGGCAGGGGACGAATCACTTGTAGGACTGGGTGAGAGTTTCCGTCCGCTCCGCGATCTGGTCGCGTTTGTCAACTTGCTTTTCAGCGGGATCATGGACACCCCCGGGGGTGCCGGCTACGACCCGCTTGTCCGCGCCCGGAAGAACGACGATCCGGGCGCCGTCGAATTGCTCCTTCCACTCCCCCCCCAAGAAGGGGGGATCACGCAGGAAGAGCTTGTGGCCAGACGGATTCTCGATCTCGCCGGAGGGGGATCCGTGGTGTTCAACGGCCTTGAGCAGCCCCGTCCGATTGCCTATCGCGACATTGCGCTCCTCCTCAGGAGTAGGAGCGGGCTTGAGGAGTTTGAACAGGCGTTCATCCGCAACGGGGTTCCGTATGTTGTCAGCGGCGGGGTGGGGTATTTCCAGACTCAGGACGTGTACGACATGTACAACTACCTCCGATTCCTTCTGAACACGTCGGATGATGTCGCGCTTGCCGGCATGTTACGGGCGCCGTTCTTCTCGGTCTCGGATGCGGAGCTCTTCGACGCGGCCCGTTCGCGGGGGGGGAAGACGCTCTGGGAAGCGATTGCGGGTCCCGGCTCGCATGCCGCTCCCTCCATCGCGCACGCCCGGGAGGTGATTGCGGAGGACATACTCCTCGGGATGAGGCTTCCGGCCGCCGAGCTTATCGCGCGGATCATCAGACGGACGGGGTTCACCGCGGCCCTCTCGGGAACGGTGCGGGGAGAACAGGCGGGCGCGAATCTCGGCAAGCTCCTCGAGATGGCGCGATCCTATGAATCTCAGGGGTTTGCGTCGCTGTACGATTTCGTCGGGAGGCTGGACCGGCTGATAGAAGAGGAGGAGAAGGAGGGACAGGCGGCGATCGAGTCGCAGACAGACGCAGTGCGCATCATGACCGTGCATGCCGCAAAGGGGCTGGAGTTCCCGGTCGTCATCGTGTCGGATTTGCAGAGGCAGTTCAGGTATGATGATGAGCCGTATGTTGACGCCGTGCTCGGCGTCGGGCTCGATCCCGCCCCCGGCGCCGTAGCCGCGCCTCTCTCGGAGTACCTGAAGGAGAAGGGGAGGGGGAAGGGGGCGGCGGAAGAGGAGAGGATATTCTATGTTGCCTGCACCAGGGCGCGGGACCGTCTTCTCCTTTCGTCGGATGCACCCGCGGGGCGCCGGGGGGATTCGTGGCTCAGGTGGCTCGAGCGCTGCTGCGAATCGGGCGGCCAGACGATCCTCCCCGGGCCGCTGACGTTTGACATGACGACGGAATTCTTCGACGGCGAAGAAACGAAGGCTGAGCCCCACAGGCTCGTCGTCCCCGTCATAAGGTCAATTCCAGGCCGCCCTCCGGCCGCTTCTCCGCTCTCCGCCGCTTCCCGTGAGTCCCCGATCGACATCGCCCCTGTGCTCTCGCAGTCGAAGGGGGAGATATTCTCCGCGAGCAGGATACGGACGTATGTTGAGTGCCCCGCGAAGTACTTCTTCCGCTACGTGCTCGGGGTCCCTTCGGGAGGAGGGCCGTTCATTCCGGAAACGGAAGGAGAATTTACGGACGGAGACTATCCTGCGGACCTTCGCGGGAGGGTCTTTCATTCCGCTCTGGAAAATGCGGACGCCCTCCGGGGGGAGCCGGCTTCCGTTGAGACCGCTGTGCGCGAGGCGCTTTCACGCGAGGCTCCGCTCACGGAAGAGGCATATCCGTCGCTTGTCCCGGACGTTGCGTCGCTCGTCGGCGGAGTCCTCGCATCAGGGGCATGGGAGGAGATCGAGGCGGGGAGTGACGTGCGGACCGAGTTCTCCATTTCCGCAGCGCTCGGAGGAGACTTCATTACGGGGACGATTGACCGGCTCTACAGGGGAAGAGACGGAATCTGGACCGTCCTCGATTACAAAACCGACAGCGTCGGCGAGGCGCAGGTCGCAGCCCGGGCAGAATTGTACTGGCCTCAGCTTGAGTTCTACGCGCTCATGGTGCGGAGGCTCTGCGCCGCTTCCTCAGTCCGTGTCCGGCTTCTCTTCGCGCATCACCCGGAAATTACGCTCGAGAAAATACTCAGCCTGGACGATCTGCTAAGGCAGGAAACGCACGTCGAGCGCATCATCTCCCGCATAAAATCCGGCCGGTTCCCCCCCTCTCACCCCCCCTGCCACGGGTGCCCGATGCACCCGCTCCCATGCATCCCGGGCTGAGCACCCTAGGCCGGCTCGTCTCATGGAGTAATTGAACTGAGCCCCGTAACTCCGTCTGAAATTTACTCTTGCATTTTGGGCGGGATTTGAGTAAGTACCTCTTGCACATCCCGCTTTTGGCCCCATTTCAGAGATTCCGGAGCTGCCATGACAGAGAACTTCCGCTACGAGAGCGTGCTGGAAAGCATCAGCGGCGGCTTCTTCGCGCTTGACAACGCGATGACGATAACGTACTGGAACAGGGCAGCAGAAGAGGGGACCGGTATGAAGACGGAAGAGGTCCTCGGAAAGAACGTGTTCGAAGTATTTCCGAATGCGGAGGGGGCGGAGCTGGGGGAGAAGTACAGGCTTGCGATGTCGACGAAGACGTTTCAGAGTTTCGAGACGTCGTACAGTGATGACCGGTTTGAAGCGTGGTTCGATGTCAGGATCTATCCGGCGGAGGACGGGCTTTCAGTCTTCTTCCAGGATATCACGGAGAAGAAGAATGAAATCCGCCGCAAGGAGATTCTCCTTGAAATCTCCCGCGTGATAAACACCTCGCAGCACCTTGATGAGCTCTGCGTCCGGGCCGCCGAGAAGATCGCTCTCCTCTTCGGGATCCCGCCGCACCTCGTGTGCGTCTATCTGTACGACCCCCGGGGGAACGAGATCCGACTCGTGGCTCCTCCCCTCATGGATATCGACTTTCCCACGGATGTCGTTCACCAGCCGGTCCGGGAGGACGCCCCTCACCCCCCGGCGCGCGTCGCATATTCGCGCCAGGTTCTCGTGACGGACGAACTTACCTCCGGCACGCTCGGCCCCCACTACGCGGCGCTCATCGAACAGAATCAGCTGAAATCGCTGATTGTCTTCCCCCTCACCGTTCAGGGGGAGGTTCAGGGGATTCTTGAGGTGTTCTCGATGAAGCAGCCGGCGTTCATCAGCGAAGAGATGGACGGCCTCCAGGTCGTGGCGAATGATCTTGCGGGGGGGATGAGCCGGAAACGGCTGATGGACGAGCTGCGGATGAAGAATATCGAACTCGAGGGGCAGACGCAGAAGACGGTGGAGGCGAGCGACACGCTTAAGAAATTCATCGCGACGTTCAGCCATGAGCTCCGTTCGCCGCTGAATTCCATCATCGGGTTCTCGGANNCACCTCCAGCAGATCATCAACGACATACTCGACCTCTCGAAGATCGAGGCGGGGAAAATGGAGCTTCACGTGGCGAGCTATCCCGTCTCCTACTTCGAGGAGAGCGTCATGCGGGTGCTCTCCGCCGCTCTGGCGGAGAAGAAGATCAACCTGGAATTCAGGTTCCCTCCCGACATAGAAGAGCTTGTTGTGGACCAGACCCGTTTCAAGCAGATCCTGATCAACCTGGTGTCGAACGCTGTCAAGTTCAGCCACCCGGAAGGGACCGTCTGCGTGAGTTTCCAGCGGGTGGACAACGACCTTGAGTTTTCCGTCAGAGACTCCGGCATCGGCATTCCGCCCGAGGATGTGCCCGGACTCTTCAGGCCTTTTAAGCAGTCGGCGAGCGGCAGGGAGATGAACAGGGAGGGGATAGGGCTCGGTCTGGCGATCACGAAGAAGCTCGTCGATCTTCACGGGGGGACCATCTGGGTGCAGAGCAAGGCGGGGGAGGGGACGGACTTCCGTTTCCGGATCCCTATGATCGTGGATGCGGGCTCCGAACGAATGGTCCAGGCGGGAATGCTCCTGGAAGCGCTTGAACGGCAAAACCGTTCCACGGTGGAAGGTGCCGAAAAACCGCTAGCGCTCGTCATTGAAGACGCCCAGCAGGCCGGGGAATTGCTCCGGCTCCACATCGAATCCGCGGGATACAGGGTGGAGATCGCCCGCAACGGCTCGGACGCCGTGGATATGGCGAAACGCCTCCGGCCGAACGTGATCACGCTGGATCTCCTTCTCCCGGTGAAGGATGGATGGCAGGTCCTGAAGGAACTGAAGCGCCATCCACTCTGCAAACACATCCCCGTCATCATCGTCTCGATAATCGACGAAAAGAGTCTGGGGTTCAGCCTCGGC
Organism: Ignavibacteriota bacterium; assembly: GCA_003157485.1. Classification (GTDB taxonomy): domain Bacteria; phylum Bacteroidota; class Ignavibacteria; order UBA10030; family UBA6906; genus Fen-1273. The sequence goes on along the minus strand of PMJQ01000137.1, from coordinate 27,386 downwards.
GCAGTTGACTATTTTGTCAAGCCGGTCAGCCGGGACGACCTGGTTCAGGCGCTGGACCGCGTCCATATTCTCCCGCGGAGCGCGCGTCAGAAGCCTTCCGTCCTCGTCATCGACGACGACAGGGCGGCGACCGATCTCATTCACGTGATCCTGGAGAACGAGGGATACCAGGTGTTCAAGGCGTATCAGGGGAGGGAGGGGGTGGAGATAGCGACGCGTGAGCGGCCCGACCTCATCATACTCGACCTTATCATGCCGGAAACCTCCGGGTTCAACGTTGCCTACCAGCTCAAGCAGATCCCCGCGACGCGGGAGATCCCGATCATCATACTGACGTCGATGGAGATTGACGACCAGACGCACGAGCAGCTCGGCGCCTATGTGTCCGGGCTGATGAACAAGGCGGCGTTCACGAAGAAAGACCTTCTGAGGGAAATCGGCAACATCGAGAGCGCCCGCTGGCACTGAACCGTCCTGCCTTGACACGCAGACCGTGAACAGCTATATTATGAGTTCACACGGACTGCGTACCCCCCATGGCCTCTTCGGACGATGAGCTCCGCCAGGAGCTGCAGAACCTCAAGGCAGACATCCGCACGATCGTTCACGACATCGGCAATCCTCTCGGGGTGATCCGCATGACGGCGTTCTATCTTCAGAAGGGGGTCGTGGAGAAGGAGAAACAGGGTGAGTACCTGACGATGATCACGGACAACATCGAGAAGATCGCCGCAGGCCTGACCCGCCTGCGCGATATGAGCGACGACTCCCCCCGCGGTGCGCCTCCCCTGACCGATGGTCCGGGGGGGGGCGGAGCCTCATGAGGCTCGCGCGCCGCGCCCCCGCCGTGTTTCTTACCTTCCTCCTCCTCTCCGGCTGCGGCGGCGAAAAGAAGCTCACCTCTGGATCCTCCGAAGCCGTACGTTCATACCGCGAAGGGGTCTCGCTGTGGGAGAAGTTCTATTACCCGGAAGCGAAGAAGTCGTTCGAAAACGCCATCAGGGACGATTCCGCATTTGCGATGGCGTGGTGCCGGCTTGCGATGGTGGACGCGGCGAGCGGAAGCCCGGCCAACGCCGCGGGGGCGATGAAGGAGGCGCTCCGGCTCTCAGTGGGGACCACGAGGCGGGAACAGCTCTTCATCACCATGTGGCGATGCCGCCTTTCATTTGACAACGCCGGTGCTGCCGCCGCCGCCGATTCGCTCATACGCCTCTACCCGGATGAGAAGGAGGCGTATCTCTTCCGCGGTGCGATGTACGAGGAGATCGAAAAGGACTACGACGCCGCGCTCGGCTGCTACATGAAAGCGGTCGGCGCAGACTCGTCCTATGCGCAGGCGGTCATGTCTCTCGGATACGCGTATTCCACGCTCGGCAATCAGCAGAAGGCGGTGGAGCTGATGCAGCGGTACATGCGCCTTGCGCCCGATGCCGCCGACCCGAGGGCAAGCTACGCAGATCTTCTGGTCCGTGCGGGAAGATATAACGAGGCGCTGGAACAGTACCGGAAGGCCCTGGATCTCAAGCCGGACTACTGGTACGCCGTCCGCGAGATCGGGACCGTGTATAGCATCCTTGGCCGCCTGAAGGAAGCGGAAGAGCAATTCCATCGGAGCCTTGCGCTCCTTCCCCCCGGGCCCGAAACCGAGGCGGCCTATCTCGTCGCCGACGCCCAGATAAATTATAAGAGGGCGAAATACGTGGAGGCTGCCTCCGGGTTCCGTCGCGCGCTGGGAATCGACAGCGTCAACTACGCCGCCGGGGAAGGACTTGTCCGCACGCTGGGACGCCTCAGGGATTTCGACGGGGCGCGCGGCGTTCTGCACCGGATTGCACTCCTCCTGGCGGAGCGCGGCCTCACGAATTCCACCGCAATGCTCTCGTATCATCTCACGCATGCGGGGCTCCTCACGGAGAAAGGGGAGTACACCCGGGCGCTCGGGGAGTGCGACAGCGCCGCCGGATACTCGCTCCCGCTCACCCGCGCCGCCGTCGAGCGCCAGAGAGCGCAGACGCATTTTGCCGCAGGCCAGATTGAAAACGCGCTCGACGACTGCGGGCGCGCCCTTGAAGTGAACCCCAATTCACCCGTTGTCCTTCTTACGCTCGTCAGGATATACAACCGCACCGGGGACAGCCGAATGACCCGGGAAATCGGCGATAGGCTCGAGTCGCTCTGGGCCGCGGCGGACCCCGATTTCGAGGATAGGAACGAGCTCCTCCGGCTCATGGCCCCGCTTCCCGGAACCGGAGAGCATGACGTCCCGCATCCCTGATGGGATTCAACCACAAAGGGTTCATACGGGCTGAAATCATCAAATCCGGTGATCTCGTCAGGCTCGGTTCGGAAGCCGCGGCGAGGGAGGCTGGACTCGTGGCGATCGAGGGGAAGGGATACCTTATGCAGGACGGGGATATCGCCCACTTCCGGTTCACCCCCTCCGCGCCCTGACCCCCCAACGGAGATTTCCATCCCCGGTGCTTGAGTTTAATCGTTCGGTAGTGTATATTTTTTCCACTTCGTCTAAATGCCTGGATTCTCCTGTCTCCTGCTTGTGCCGGACTTCTCGACGTTCTTTCTCTCATGAAATGTACCACAGTCTCCATCCGCTCCAATTCCACCCACACAGAAGGAGTCATCATGACGCGCGTACGACAAATCGGAGAGAGTGTTCTCCTGACGCTGATTCTGGCATCCGTTGCGCTGGCAGGAGGTTTCCAGCTCAATGAACACGGAGCCAGTGCCATTTCGCAGGGAGGGGCGTTCGCGGCACGCGCCTCGGATGCGTCCGCGATCTATTACAATCCCGCCGGCCTCGGCTTCCAGTCAAACGGCTCGATCATGCTGGGCGCGACCGGGATCGACCCGACGATCTCCTTCTACGGGCCGCTCCAGAACAACACGAACGCAGAGACCAAGATGAATTCACAGTTTTTTACCCCCATCAACGGGTACGTCGTCTACCCGGTGATGGACCGCCTCATGGCGGGTGTGGGGGTGTACAATGCATACGGTCTCGGAACGGACTGGCCTGCAGACTGGTCGGGAAAGAACATTATCACGAAGGTGGATCTGAAGACATTCTGGCTTACGCCGACGCTCGCATACCGCATTTCGGACGAGCTTTCTGTCGGCGTTGGTGTGAGTTACGTGTCGGGGACGGTTCTGCTGGAGAAGGCCGCACCGTTTGACTCGCGCGTTACGCTCGACATGAACGCCCACGGATGGGGATTTGACGGTGGGATAGACTACAAGCCCCTTCCCCGGCTCACGGTAGGACTCTCGTACCGGAGCAAAGTAAAAGTGGATGCGAGCGGAAGTGCCGGATTTGTCCCTCTTATCCCCGTTCTCCCCGGGGGAGGGGTTACAACGACAATAACGCTTCCCGCCACCGGGTATGCGGGCGTCGCGTACAAGTTCTCGGACGTCCTTTCGCTCGAGGCGGACTACCAGTACATCGGCTGGTCCTCGTATCAGAACCTCACGTTCACGTTCACGAAAGACGGGTCGACACAATCGGCGCCCAAGAACTACAACGATACGTATATTCTCCGTGTGGGGGGGGAATACCTGATGGGGTGCATGAAACTCCGCGCCGGGTACTACTTTGACCACACCCCCGTTTCCGATCCGTATGTTGATCCGCTCCTGCCGGACGCAAGCAGGCACGGGCTGAGCGCAGGGATAGGTGTGAACATTACAAATCATCTGAGCGTCGATGCCGGGTACCTTTTCATAAAATTCCTGGACAGGACCGTGACGAATACGATTGCCGCCACGAGCTTTGACGGCACGTACAAGAGCTATGCGAACCTCTTTTCGCTCGACCTGGGCTACTCCCTGTGACACAACCAACCAAGGAGCGTTGATATGAAAGTGACGAAATATGGCATCGTGGCGCTGGCAGTGGCGATCGCCCTCCTGTACGGCGGTTGCAAGAACACCGCGCCGAGTGGTCCTGTCGCCGGCCTCGGCGGGGCGACGGTGGGCAAATACGTCTCTATCGGCAACAGCCTTACCGCAGGGTATCAATCCAACGGACTCTTTGCGTCCGGGCAAGCGTACAGTTACCCGAATCTCATCGCGGGACAGCTCCTGGTGGCCGGGTCGAATGTCGGCACGTTCCAGCAGCCTCTGTACAGCGACCCGGGGACCCCGGATCCGGTGACAGGGAAGGCCTCCCGGTATGAACTGATAAGCTGGGCAGGCCCGGTGATCGGACCGCGGGGGCTCAACCCCGGGTCTCCGGTCAACTTGACGCTCCCCCGGCCGTATGACAACCTGGGCGTCCCGGGGGCGGTGATATTCGATTTCCTGGACAGCACGGATGTAAGTCTGAAGGCGCAACCGCCGCGAAGCAACCCGCTGTTTGCTCTTATCCTCAGGAGTCAGGCCGCCTTCGGGAAGAGCATCTTCCAGCAGGCGGTCGCACTCCATCCCGATCTGGTGACGTTCTGGCTGGGAAACAACGACGTTCTCGGGTTCGCCACGAGCGGCGGCGTATCACCAAGTTCCCCGACTTCGACGGCGATATTCACCGGCCTGTACACGCAGGCGCTGGGGACGCTGCATGCAGCGTTGCCGAATGCCAAAATAGTTGTGGCGAACATTCCAGATGTCACCGCAATCCCGTTCTTCACAACGCTCGGACCCAAGATCAAGGCAGAGATCCCGGCCGGATTGGTGCTCCAGTACCAGAAGCACGGCACGACGGGCGTTGCGGACGGCACGACGAATTTCACCGAAGCTAATCCCCCCCTGATTTGCCTCACCGGGTCCCCGTATGCCTCTCTTCTCGGGCACCCGACCGGAAAATGGTACAGGGATCACAGCTACCCGGCCCTTCCGGCGGGGATTGACACAAATCAGGCATTCGGCTTTGATCCGCGCAACCCGTGGCCCGATGCGCTCGTCCTCGACGCATCGGAGCAGGCAACCGCGTCGGCGTCCGTCCAGGCGTTCAACTCCGCCATCGCCTCCGTTGCCGCCGCGAACCACGCGGCCGTTGTCGACATCAACGGGTTCTTCAACAGAATCAAACTGAGCGGCTACCAGACCTCAGGCATCTCGTTCACCGCGGACTATGTCAGCGGAGGCATATTCAGTTTCGACGGCGTGCATCCGTCGGATCAGGGAGCGGGCATCATCGCAAACCAGTACATACTTGCGATGAACGCCGCGTTCGGCTGGTCGATACCCCTTGTCAACGTCGCCGCTCTTCCGGCGCTCACCGTTCCGCTCAGCAAGGGGTCGAACGTATATCCTGTCATCCCGGATGGGGCGTTCAGCGAGCTGAATATGCTCTGGGGCGCACGCTGAGTATTCCGTTCCGGATCATCTGTGGACAAACAGAAAAGGCTGCCCTCGGGCAGCCTTTTCTCATCTCGACCTGGATGAACTACTTCACACGTTCATGCCGAGCTTCTTTTTCGCTTCGGCCGACATGCGCGCCGGGGACCATGCGGGGTCCCAGACGATCCGGACATCGGCTTCCTTCACGCCGGGGACTTTGAGGACCCTGTTCCTGACGTTCTGGGAGATCATCCCGCTCATGCCGCACCCGGGGGTCGTCAGTGTCATCTTCACACCCACCCAGTCGTCGATGATCTTGACGTCGTATATGAGCCCGAGATCAACGAGATTGACCGGTATTTCCGGATCGTAACATTCCTTCAGGGCTTCGAATACCTGCCCCTCGGTCACCGCGACGGTGTTCTGATCTTCCATGCTGACGCTCCTTCCGGTATGATTGACCGCTCAAAACTACACCAAAGATACGCCATTCGCGCTGCAGATTCAAGCCGAGGGGCCGGCGCACTTCGGCGGCCCCGGAGCCGGAGGTGGCGCCGCTCTCGGGCGCCAGTGGCGCCGATTTCTGGCGCCACAGTACACCGGTCTTCGGTGAGATCGGAAGTCCCGGCGCCACCTTATGGCGGGGGTGCCCCCTGGTCCCGCGTGCCGGTGAGGAGTTCACGCTCCGTCGCCCCCTTTATCCCGGCCGGAGCGTTCCCCTGTTCCTCCGCGCCGCCGCAGCCGCAGTCGGATCCGCAGGCGCGCGCGCGCGCCCTTCGCCGGAAACGGATCTCGCGGCGGATGAAAAGGAATCCCGCGAGTGCAACGATTGTGAGCGACGCCGGCTGCTGCCAGTCCATCACACGCCTCCCCCTGCTATCGCCGTCCCGATCCGGAAGACGATGAATGTCACCCCGTAGGCGAGTGCCGTCATGTACGCCACCTGGAAGAGGGGCCACTTCCAGCCGTTGGTCTCCCTGCGCATGACGGCAACAGTCGAGAAACACTGCATTGCGAGGACGTAGTACACCATGATGCAGATCCCGGTGAGCGGCGTGAATGAACCCGCCCCTGTTGCGGGGTTCTTTGACTCCCTGAGTCTCTCCGGGAGCCCCCCTGCTCCGCTGCTCTCTCCCGACCCTACGTCGTAGATTGTCGCCATCGTGCTGACGAAGACCTCTCTCTGCACAAGCGACGTGATAAGCCCGATCCCGATTCTCCAGTCAAACCCGAGAGGCCTGATTGCCGGTTCCACGAACCGTCCCGCCATCCCGACGAAACTGTGGTTGAGTTTCTCGGAAGGGGTCCCGCCCTCGAGTTTCGGATAGCTTGCAAGAAACCAGAGAAGTATCGACGCGCCGAGTATGATCGTCCCCGCCCTCTTCAGGAACAGCCAGGCCCGCTCCCACATCAGCATGAGCGTGGAACGGAGGGAGGGGATCGTGTAGGGGGGGAGCTCGATGATGAACGAAGGGGGGCCGCCCCGGAGGAGTGTTTTCTTGAATATCCAGGCCATAAGCAGCGCCATGACGAGACCGAGAAGGTACATCGAGAGCATAGTAAGTCCCGGGAGCGAGAGAAACCCGAGGATCTTCAGGGGGGGAATCACCGCCGCGATCATGAGCGCGTACACGGGCAGCCGTGCGCTGCAGCTCATAAGAGGTGCGACGAGCATCGTGGCCAGGCGGTCGCGCGGATTGTCTATTGTCCTCGTCGCCATGATTCCCGGGATCGCGCACGCGAATGATCCGAGCAGTGGGATGAACGACTTCCCGTGCAGTCCGACCCTGCTCATCACTCTCCCCATGATGAACGCCGCGCGGGCCATGTACCCAGTATCTTCGAGAAGCCCCAGAAACAGGAACAGGAAGAGTATCTGAGGGAGGAACGCGACGACCGCCGCCACGCCGGCGATCCCCCCGTGGACTATCAGATCCCGCAGATCGCCCGGCGGCATCGCGGAGGCGGTGCGGGCTCCCAGCCAGTCGAATCCCTCCCTGATCATGTCCATCGGGAGCTGTGCCCATGAGAACATCGCCTGGAACACGATCGCCATGAGCGCCAGAAATATGACGACCCCCCACACACGATGCGTGACGACTGCGTCGATTCTGTCGCTCAAGCTCATCCCCGCGGCGGGGTTCCTCGCAACGGACTGCATGCAGACCGACTTGATCCACGCGTACCGTGATTCGACGAACACGGATCGTCTGTCGAATCCAAGAAAATCGAGCTTCGCGTGGTCGCGCCTGACATGGGCGATGACTTCGGGGGAGAACCTGTCCATCCGGTCCAGGAGCGCGCTCTCTGCGGTGAGGAGCGTCATCGCCTCGTGCCGGGCATGCGCTGGGGCGATGTGGTGGACATCCTCCAGAATTCCCGCCAGTTCGTCTGTCTCCCGCTCCACGGGTGCCGGGAGCCGCCACCCGTTGGGGGGAGCATTCGCTCCGCGCAGGTCGGACAGCGCCGCAATGAGCTCCCGGATTCCCTCCGATCTGCTTGCCACGGTCGGAATGACGGGCACCCCGAGTTCGCGCGCAAGTGATCGGACGTCGATCCGGATTCCCGACCGCTCCGCGATATCCACCATGTTCAGCGCGATAACCGTCGGTATCCGGTGGTCGATGATCTGGCTGACGAGAAAGAGGTTTCGTTCGAGGTGGCTTGCGTCCACGACGCAGATGACGATGTCGGGAGGGGGGGTGTGCCGGGCCGTTCCGAGGAGAATGTCCGTCGCGATCTGCTCGTCGGGTGAGCCCGGTGTGAGGCTGTACGTCCCCGGGAGATCGAGAAGCGTCGCCTCCGGCCCTTCCGGCATCCGGAGCCGCCCTTCCTTCCGTTCGACGGTTACGCCCGGGTAATTGCCTACCCTCTGGCGGAGCCCCGTCAGTGCGTTGAACAGGGTGGTCTTGCCGGAATTGGGGTTCCCGATGAGTGCGACAAGGCGGAAACGCGGGGCTCTCCGCGCGTCATGCACCATGTGTCTTCCTCCCGTCAAAGCGCCGGTCGGATGTTCCGCTCCCGGCAGACCCTCTCACTCAGACACCGAAACATGGATGCGCCGGGCAATCCCGCTGTCAAGCCCCACGCGCGTATTATAAACTTCGCAGATGATGTTTCCGTATCCTTTCATCACGCAGCGGACGATGGCGTTCTCGCAAAATCCGAGTTCGCGGAGCCTTGTTGCAATTTCCGGGCGTGACGTGAGGTGCCGTATCCGGACGCACGTACCTACCGGTGCGTCGATTAATGTCATGTGATCATCACTTGCCATCTGTTACCCTTTTTTCCTGCATTGAGAGCATTTCCCGAATATCTGGAGCGTCGAGCTCTGAGGCGTGAACCCCTTTTCTCCGCACACTTCATCCTGCAGCCGGTCGAGGTTATCGTTGACGAACTCGATAATGTCGCCGCATTCCAGGCATATGAGATGGTGATGCTGCGGCCTTCCGAACGCCTTTTCATACCGCGATGTGTTTTCTGCGAACCGGTATTTCGAGACAAGTCCGCATTCCTGAAGAAGGTCGAGCGTGTTGTAGACTGTAGCCTTCGAGATCTTGACCCCCTTTGTGATCATCCGGTAATACAGGCTGTCGGCATCGAAATGCCCCTGTATCTGAAGGACCGTGTCGAGAACGGCGAATCTCTCCGTTGTCGACCGGAGCTTCCTGTCCGATTTCAGGTACTTCGTCAGTATCTCGCGAGCCCCCTCGACGTCCATCCACGCCCTTTGTGCTCTGTTTAGAATTGTTCTAAATAAAAATAAGCAAAGAAATCCCCTCTGTCAAGTGGATTCAGCCATTTTTTGCCCTATATTCACGCCGAGGGTGACAGATGCCACAATATTTCGATATCATCGAATTCAATCAAAATTCCCTTGCTATTTTGACTGTTTTTCGCGTACATGATTTTGCAGATGGTTACAGCATTCCCCTAATTCATCCACTGAATGAAGCCCCGCAAGAATAGATATCTTAGTGGAACGCCTGCTGGGACACACCCCGACAATGCGCAAAAAAAACGAAGTCGTGCAGATCAAGGAATTTACTCACCATAAACCCAAGGAGGGACATCGATGAGCAGACTTCAAGAACTGAAGGACCTTGTCGCTTCGTTCGAGAAGGACTTCGTGAAGTTCTATGACAAAGGGAACAAATCCGCGGGGACCAGGGTGCGGAAAAACATGAACGAGCTGAAAAAGAAAGCCCAGGAAATCCGCAAGGAAGTACAGGAGATCAAGGCCCAGGCCAAGGGGGACGAGGAACCGGCGTCCGGCTCCTGAGCGGGGGCTCCTGATTGTTCGAACAGGGAGGCACATTCCTGTTGGCCGTGGTGGGATGGCCAGCTGCGGGTGTGTCTCCCTTTCTTTCTGACGGCTCTCCTCTCGCCGCCGGAGGGGAAAATCTGTTCCCGTTTTCACAATTGTCTTTCGCACAATGAACCTGCCTCCGGCTCGCCAGAAAGTATTACTGGCCGCAATCCTCGTTGCCGCCTCCACATTCGTCCTCTACGCCGGATCTCTGAAGAACGACTTTATCGGCTGGGATGACGATTTTTACGTGCTCTCTAATCCCTACATCACCCCGCTTTCCGCAACAACCGTCGCGGGGATGTTCAGTCATTTCTATTTCAAATCTTGGACCCCTCTCACACTCCTTTCGCACGCCGTCGATTACAGCCTGTGGGGTCTCGACCCGAGGGGACACCACCTGACGAACATGGTCATCCATTCGCTCAACGGCGTCTGGATGCTGTTGCTTTCACTCGTGCTTCTGAAGGGATACCGCCGGGGGGCGGACGCCGGCCTGCCTGCGGATGAGGCTCCGTTGTGGGAAACCGCACTTCTCGTTGGGAGCGTGGGATCGGCGCTTATGTTCGCATGGCACCCCCTCCGGGTGGAAGCCGTCGCGTGCGCCTCAAGCCGGAAGGATCTCCTTTCCACGTTTCTGGCCCTCCCCTCGATCCTTCTCTACCTCGGGTATGCGGGTCGCCGGGGAACGCCCCTTTCCTGGCGTCCGTATGCGGGATCGGTTGCTCTCTTCGCGCTCGCACTGCTTGCAAAAGGGTCGGTGATGACAATGGCCGGGTTACTCCTTCTCATCGATCTGGCCACGGGGGGATTTGGCGGCGGGTGGCGGCGCTGGCGAAAGCTGATCCTCGAGAAAACTCCGTTCGTGATACTCGGTCTTGCCTCCGGCGCGGTGGCATATGTCGCCTCCGAAGGGGGCGGGAACATGGCCCAGATCCTCCGCTCCAGGTCCGAGTATTCGAGCATGGAGCTCGGCGTGTACAACTGCTCGTTCTATCTCATAAAGACGATCTGGCCGGAGCGTCTGGCGGAACTGTACACATACCCCCTTCGGGGGGATTTTCTCCTCTTCGCCGCCGTCGCGCCCGTCGTAACGATACTGTGCGCTGTCCTCTGGTGGAAGGGGAGCCGGTCGTGGCTCTACGCGTGGGGAGCCTATATCGTTGCTCTCCTCCCGATGGCGGGATTCGTTGCCTCCTCCATACAGGTGATCGCGAACCGGTATGCGTATCTGGCGGCCGCTCCCTTCTGCATGATGTTCGGGGCGGGAGCCATGTGCGCCTGGCGCGCTGCGCGCGGTACCGGCAGGTCATGGGTGATAGCCGCAGCCGCGATCGCGCCATTGATCCTCCTCGTCGCGCTTGCGGTGACGACCGCACTCCATGTCGGGGACTGGCGCGACGCCGAAACGGTCTGGCGTCATACGATTGAAGTGAGTCCGGGACACGCGCTGGCGCACAACGAAATGGGGCTCGCGCTTCTTGAAAAGAGAGATTTTCCGGGCGCGATTGCGAGCTTTGCGCGCGCCGTCGCGATCTACCCCCAATTTTCCGAGGCGATGTGCAACATCGGAGCGGCGTATGTCTCGGAGGGGGACACAACAGATGCCGAGCGCGTGCTCCGTCAGGCACTCGCCCTCTCACCGGGGGATTACGCGACCTACACGAATCTGGGGAACGTCCGGATGGTCCAGCGGCGCTTTGCGGAAGCCGCTGCGTTCTACGAGAAGTCTCTTTCGTTCAACCCATCGGCGTCTGTCACGACGTACGATCTCGGGTACGCGCGAATGCTCATGGGCGATCAGGGTGCGGCCGTCGATATTCTCCGGCGCGCGATACGCCTGAACCCGAATTACAGGGATGCGTATTTCCTGATGGGGGAGATACTCTCGACACAGAAAGAGCATGGAGAAGAGGCGCTCCGGGCGTACCGGCGCGCGGCGCGGCTTGGGCACGAACAGGCGCAGAAGGTGCTGGCGGGGAGGGGGCTTGACTGGTAAGAGGCGGATGCCGCGTCTCCCCCCTGAAATGCAGAACCCACTTTTCAGTGGGTTCCGGTTTTTATGATGGTCACGCCGCTTTTGGCGTGAAGGATCAGGGCTGCTCTGCCAGTGTCCGCTGTGCCCTGCGGATGGCTTTGACCTTCTTCATCCTTTTCTTGACGGAGGGTTTCGTGAAATACGCCCGCTTCTTGAATTCCTTCAGGACGCCGGAGCGTTCGTATTTCTTCTTGAAGCGCTTGATGGCGCGGTCAATGGGTTCATTGTCCGAGACGATGATGCCGACCAAACGAAATCACCTCCTTCAGCGTTGCTTCAATTTGTGTCCGGTTCACCGACGACGTTCTCCAGCAGCTTGCGCTCGCCCAGCTTATCGAAGGCAACGACGATTGCCCGGTCGCCGCCGGATGTCCGTTCTTTGGAAACGACCTTCCCGATGCCCCACTCGCTGTGGAATATGGCCTCCCCCACGGTGTACGTATTTTCGGGGCGGTAGTCCTGGCATTGGTCCCGCTCGGGTTTCCTGGCTGACTCCTCTGCCTGCAGGCGCATCGCGGCGACGTCGACGAGCGTCGCGTGCCGGCACCGGGTGCATCTGTACCAGCTCTTTTCCGGCTGGGTTTCGACCGGACCGATCACTTCCATCTTTGTGATCCGCTCACAATGGGCGCAGTGTTGGAGTATGCTTTTACCCTTGGCCATAGAATCCCTCCTGCCATGAGAATGACATTGAGATCGATCTTCTGGAGCGGAGGTCGGAATAACTGAACAGAGGATAACCGAGGCTTAACTCCTGTAGAGAATATAGATGAAATCAGGCTGGAAGTCAAGCATTACCTCAGTACATCTCCAGGAGGATTTTCTCGTACGGCTTGTTGTCATACTGGTAAATGATCCGCCGGATGACGGTGAGGGGGTAGATAAATGTCCTTTTGTCTGTCGCTGTGTTCCTGCTCACAACGAAATAGTCGGATTCGACGTCATTGAGTGTGAGCGTATATGCCTTTGAGGGATCCCCGGTCGCAAACTGCTCGGTTCCCCCGGTCTTGTCGATGATCTGGACGTCCTTCCCTTTGTACTGCAGAAGAAATTCGCGCAGCTGCGCCGGACGCTTCTGCGCGGTACACACTGAAACGGGAATGAGGAGAAGCAACGCGCAGGCGGCGAGGAGAGCAATCCCCGCACTTGATCCGGACGTTCTCATTGAAGTTCTCATGGGAGGCACAACTCCTTCCGTCTCGTGATACGCAGTGGAGCAGTGGTCATGTGACAAAGCACGGACTACGGGGCAGGGTGGAAGTGATACAGGGCAACTTGCGTTCCCCTGATATATAGGAAAAACAGGGTAAAATTCAAATCCTTGTTTTTTCACCCCTCTCTGTCTATATTATCGCGCGGGCCCTTAGCTCAGTTGGTTAGAGCAGCAGACTCATAATCTGCGGGTCGTAGGTTCGAGCCCTACAGGGCCCACGAGAATGAGCGGTGCGGGACCGTCCCAAGCCGTTGTTGCTCCTCACAAATGCAGGTATGCCATGAGAATACTGCTTGTCGACGACGAGGAGGGGTTTCTGAACATCATGGAGTCGGTACTGCGCGAACACGGTCATGATGTCGTCAAAGCACAGGACGGGAAACAGGCCCGGGAAGCCCTGGAGGGGGATAAGATGGACCTGATCATCTCCGACGTGTTCATGCCGACGCTCGACGGCGTCCGATTCCACAGCTTTGTCAGGGAGTTTACGGACTCCAAGGATGTTCCGTTCATATTCATTTCGGGGTATGACGACGAGCACACGAGGGGGCTTGCGGCGGAGTCGCCGAACGATTATTTCCTCGGGAAGACGACGCCGATGGAAGACATCCTCGCGCTCATCGAAAAGGTAAAACGCTCCGCAACCAAGGGAAGCTCCTGAGATGCCCAGATTCGAGACGCCTCCCGAACCACGGCAACAGGAAGACGAGCAGCGAAGAACGGGCGCGGCATCCCCGCCGAAGACGCAGACAGGTACCCCGCGTCCGTTCATGACCTCGTTCCTCGAGCACCTGGTCCGCAACCGGATTATCTCCGAGGAAGTTGCGATGCAGGCGGCCGAATGGAAGAAGCACAATGACCGCGACAAGCGGAGCCTCGTCGAGATATTGAAGGAGGAATTCGGCCTCTCCCAGGATGTTCTGCACTACCAGGTGGCCCAGTTCTACGCCTTTCGCGTCATCGATATCAACGAGCGAGGAGCGCGGCGGCTGCTTCCCAGCGATGTGCTGAAGATCCTGCGGGGCCTCCCGGAGTCGATCAGGCAGGTGGCGATGCGTCACAAGGTCCTGCCGTACGACCTGGCGGAGAACCAGCCCGACAAGATCATCGTCGTCACGCCTAACCCGGCGGACCGGGAAATCTCGGATGTTGCGCGGGCGCTGCCGTACAAGAAGTTCGAGATCTGTTATATGAAGGAGCGCGACTGGGCCGAATACTGGCGCCAGCTCACGCTCGAGAAGGACCAGTCCGGAGGGAGCACCCCCGCGCTTGCCGACTCTGTCGTCGAGGAAGAGGAGGCGGATTTTGAAGGGGCGATCGACAGGGACATCTCCCGCGGACAGCTCCAGGGTCTCGTGGAGAACATCTTCTCCGACGCGGCGCGAGTCGGCGCCACGGATATTCACGTGATCCCGAGGGGGGCGCGGAAGACGGACGTCTGTTTCCGCATCGACGGACAGCTCGCGCTCTGGTACTCGATCGAAGACACGCGCGCGGAGGCCGTCGCTGCCGTCATCAAGACCCGTGGGCAGGGGATGGACCGGTTCGAGCGGATGGCCGCGCAGACCGGCGCGGTCCAGAAGACTGTGGACAGCCAGATCATCCGCTACTCCGTTTCCGTCCTCCCTGTCGCTTCGCGTGAAATCAGCGGAAAGCTCGAATCCGTCGTCATTAAGGTCCAGCGCGATCCGGAGGCGGACGGCATCGACGTTTTTGTCACGCAGCCGTATGCGCTCCGCGTTCTGCGGGACGCGCTCGCGCGTCCGCGCGGGCTTATCGTTCTGGCGGGCCCCTCGGGAGGGGGGAGAACGGCGACGCTCGTGGCGGCGCTCCGCGCGGCAATGAAGCCGGGGCTCAACACCGTCACCGTCGAAGATCCCATGGAGCTCTTCCTCGAAGGGGCGCGCCAGGTGAAGGTTAATCCGAAGCTCGCATTCGACGATGCCCTTGACGCGATCCTCGCGCACGATACCGACATCGTTTACATCGGCAGCCTGGACCGGTCTGCGGCATCCGCGACCGCGCTCCGCCTTGGCGTTGCCGGACGGCAGGTATTCGGCAAACTTCACGCGCGGGACACCGTGACCGCCGTTGCGCGCTTCCTGACGATGGGGAACGAACCGTTCCTCCTTTCGGAAGGAATAAGCGCCGTCATCGCGCAGAGGCAGGTGCGGAAACTCTGCGAGCGATGCAAGGAGCCCATGACGAAAGTGAGCAGGGAGCTCGTCACCCGGCTCGGGTTTGAGGAGGACGAGGCATCGGCCACGAAGTTCTACCGGGCGGTCGGCTGCATCAACTGCACCGGGGGGTACAAAGGGAGGATTCCTCTCCACGAGGCCCTGGAATGGACGGATCAGATCCGCGACCAGATTCTCTGGTCCGGCACGACCCTTGACACGAAAGCGCTGAGGGATTCCGCAGTAAAGCAGGGAACAGTGACGATACGGCAGCATGGCGTGGAGCTACTCAAGAAAGGGGTTACGACGCTGACCGAGGTTGCCGCTTCACTGGCTTGACCGGATGCAGGTAATTGCCCTCCGGGGCGGGTAAGAGTTACATCCCGCCGGTAAGAATTACCGGGTCAATCCTGATTGCCCATTGTTTTTGGTCTTTCTCGCTCCTTTCGCTCCCAGGTTGTTTGGCATAAGCCTTGATGTATAGGTAGCGAACGAAGACTAAGAGCGTTAGGATTTAACCACTTAATTACCAAACAACACACATCATCAAAGGAGCAACGTTATGGGACAGCAGCAACTTCTTCTGATCATCCTCGGCGTTATCGTCGTCGGTATCGCGGTCGCGGTCGGAATCACGATGTTCTCTGACAGCGCGATCAATGCGAACCGTGATGCGCTGAGCAACGACCTTGTGAACCTCGCGTCGCGCTGCCAGCAGTTCTATCGCAGGCCGACTTCGCTCGGCGGAGGCGGCAACTCGTTCAGCCTTCTGACGACAAGTGCGATAACGCTTCTGACGAACAAGCCGTCGAACGCGAATGGCGTCTATGCGATCACTACTGCCGGAGCCGGGACAGGTTCCTCATCCCTGGTCGTCATCACGGGCGTCGGAACGGAACTCTACAACGGCAGCCCTGTTTCTGTGAAGGTGTGGGTGTATCCTGATCGGGACAGCATGGCTACTGTTAACTGATCACAAACCGTCACAAGGCCCCCTGTGAGTGATCCCGGGGGGCCTTTCCTTATTCTCTGAGAGAAGTGAACAATGGGCAGTCAGCAGTTACTTCTCATAGCCGTCGGTTTGGTGATTTTGGGGATCATGATTTCAGTAGGGATAACGATGTTTCACGACCAGGCGGCGTCGACGAACCGGGATGAAGTCGCGAATGACCTTGCCCACTACGCCGCGATTGCGAGGGCCTACTACAGGAAGCCGACGACGTACGGGGGGGGAGGGAACACGTTTCGCGGTCTGTCGATGGCGCAGATAACGAGCAGGCCTGTCAACGACAACGGGGTGTACTCGCTGACGCCGGACCCGGTGAACGGGACGCCGGATCACATAACACTGATGGGCGTCGGAACGGAGTCGGGCCTTGACGGGTCGAATGTCAGGGTGGTCATGGAGGTGTATGCGGACAGCGCCCTCGTCGACCAGAACCTGATGAATTGAGATTGCCGGGAAGTACCGGTGTGTTTGGGGAGGGGGTACCTCTTGTAATCGTTCCGCGCGGTGCCGGGTGGGGGATCCGGCAGCCGTGACCTGCGGAGCGGTGATGGGGGGCTACCCTTTCTCTGTTTGATGGAGAGCACAAAACATGTCCGGAGAATGAACCACATTGTACCCATGTCTGTATTGAGTCAAGGGAGGGCTACGGAATGCCGGAGTTTCGGATAGAGGGCGTGACTGGGGCAGGGAAGCCTGTCCAGGGAATTCTTGAGGCCGATTCATCCCGCGCCGCAAAGCAAAAAGCATCGCAACTCGCGACGCAGCGCAACTTCAAGCTTCTGCACATTGTACCGCGCGCGACGTGGGTCTACAAGGTCCAGAAAGGGACCGAGAAGCCCATCACCGGAGAGCAGAAGGCGTTCTCCAAAGGGGAGGTCCAGGAAGCCCTTCAGAAGATGGGGTACCGGGTGATCCGTGTCCAGCGCCGGCTCCTGGATCTGAAGGGGAAGCCCCCCGCAACCGAGATCGTGACGTTCGTCCGCGTCAGTGCGGACCTGATCCGGCAGAAACTGCCGTTCAACGAAATCATGCAGCTCATGGTGAATGACATCCAGAACCGGACGCTGCGCGAGGCCATCAAGGACATCAACACGGAACTGAAGCAGGGGAAGGACAGCGAGCGGGCCTTTATCAAGCACGAAGCGGTCCTGGGACGTTTCACCGCCCACATGCTCGGGCTCGCCTCCAAGAGCGGGAACATGGCGGAGATCTACGACAGTACCGCAAAATTCCTGGAGCGGCAGACGGATTTCAAGAAGAATCTCAAAAGCGCGCTCATCACTCCGGTTGTCACTCTCGTCGTCCTGTTCGGCGCGGTTGTCTACTATGTCGGGTACATCTTTCCCGCAACGGCAAAGCTGTTCGTCAAGTTCAAAATTGATCTCCCGCCGATGACGCGGGCGACGCTTGCGCTGAGCGATTTCCTCGTCAGCCATATAATAATCATTCTCATCCTCATCATCGTACCGACGATATTCGCCTTCCGGTTCTTCACGACCGAGCGGGGGAGATTCATAATGGACAAGTACCTCTGGTCCATCCCCGTGATGGGGCAGCTCCTTCACAAGACGAGCATCGAGATCTTCTGCAGGGTCTTCTACGCCCTCTACAGCGGTGCGGGGGAGAACATCGAGGTCATCCGCATGGCTGCGGAGGCCTGCGGGAACAAGTTCATGGAACACCAGATCAAGACCGTCGCCCTGCCGATGATGATCCAGAAAGGGGCCGGGATCACCGAGGCGTTCGAAGCGACGGGGGTTTTCACGAAGACTGCGATCTCCCGGTTTCACTCCGGGGCCGAGACCGGAACGGTGAAAACTACCGCGCTCCAGCTCGCCGAGTACTACGAGAAGGAAACGTCGTACAAGATGAAGAACGCGATCGACTTCATCCAGCTCTGGATCTCGATGATAATCATGATCGTCCTGACCGCGCTGACTCTTGTCTCGTCGGAGACCGCGACGATAAAACCGAAGAATCCGGCGATGAGCCAGGCTGTTGTCACCGCCGTGAAGGAACCATTGTCCTGACAGTGCGTTGAAGAAGTGCCATCCCCCACAACGGGCATCGTCCAATGGCGCATATCGATATTACCGATAAAATCGGGTTCGCCCTCCTGAAGAAGGGGATCATCGATTACGAGACGCTGGAGAAGTCCCTCAAGGTCAAGGAGTCCGAGGAGAAAAAGAACCGGCGGAACCTCGGGCAGATCCTCGTCAACGATTTCAATGCGGACCACGACGCCGTCTTCCGCGAGGTAGCCGACCTCTACGCCTTCCGTGAGGTTTACCTGTCGGACGAAAAGCTCGATAAACCGAAGCTCGATTTCATAAAGAAATACGTCGACGGCCTTCCGTCGAACGTCCGCGACATGCTGATGGCGACGAAGATGCTTCCGCTGAAGTTTGACGAGAAGCAGCCCGACAAGCTCATCATCGTGGCGGCGGACCCGACAGACAGGCGGCTTCCCCTCATCGCGCGGAACTTCGGGGCGAAGAAGTACGAAGTGGCGTACTGCCGGCTCAAGGACCTGCAGAGCCTCTTCGAACAGGTGATACCGCCCGAGAACGAGTTCCTCAAACTCCTGGAGAATTCGCAGGTCGGCCTCCAGATGAAGGAGGATGACGAGGAAGCGTCCCTTGACGAAGAGGCGCTCGAGGCCGAAATCAGCAAGAGCGCTCTTGTCAACCTCGTGGAGGGGGCCCTGGTCGAGGCGGTGCGCCAGGGTGCGAGCGATGTTCATATCCTGGCAAAAGAGGGGAACCGGACGGAGTTCTGGTTCCGCGTGGACGGTTCGCTCAAGCTGTGGCACGTGCAGGACAAGACGATGCCCGAGGCCGTCGCGGCGGTCGTGAAGGACCGATCCAAGAACGTGGACCGTTTCGAGCGCGAGATGTCGCAGGACGGGTTCATCCAGCGCCTTATCGACGACACGATGATCCGCTTCCGCGTCTCCATAATGCCGATAGTCGGCGTGGAGTACCGGCACAAGTTTGAGAGCATCGTCATTCGCGTTCTCGACGACAGGAAGGTCATCACCGACCTCAGCAAGCTGGGGCTCATGGGCCCGGCCAGGACGTTTTTCGACAAAGCCATTAGCAAGCCGCAGGGAATCGTCATCCTCACCGGGCCGACGGGAAGCGGCAAGAGCACCACGCTCGTCGCCGCCCTGCACCAGGTCATCGACCCCACGCTGAACGTGCTGACCGTGGAGGACCCCGTGGAATACATTATCAAGGGGGCGCGGCAGCTCAAGATCGGCCCGAAGATGAATTTCGACCTTGCGATTCGCGGGATCCTGCGCCACGATCCGGACATCGTCCTGGTAGGCGAGATGCGCGACAAGGCAACGGCGGAGATCGCGATCAAGCTCGCGAACACGGGACACCTGACGTTCTCCACGCTGCACACGAACGACGCGCCGAGCGCCGTCAGCCGTCTGTACAAGATGGGGATCGAGCCGTTCCTCATCGCCTACGCCATCAACATCATTGTCGCCCAGCGCCTGATCCGGACCCTTTGCCCCGCCTGCAAGCGGCCGGTGCCGAAGAACGAGATCGACGTGGAGACGTACATAAAATTCGGCTTTCCGCCGGAGGATATGGATAAGATCTCCATATTTGAGGCCGCGGGGTGCGACAAGTGCAACGGTGGGTACAAGGGGCGCGCCGCCATCCACGAGGCCCTGTATTTCACCCGGGAGATCCGAAACCTCATCACCCGTTCCGGGGAAGATGTGGACGAGGAGTCCGTCAGGGCGCAGGCGGCAAAAGACGGCATGTGGGACCTTCGCCGTGCCGGCATCGAGCGGATTAAGCTCGGCCAGACAACGCTGGAGGAAATTGCAGCGGCGACGACTTCCGACTGACGCCGGCAGACTCGCCTGGGAGGGACTCGGACATGAACCTCGGTCAGATGATGATGGTCACGGGAGCGATAGTGCTTCTGGGCATCCTCGTTCTCAACGCGAACACAACTGTGTACCAGGCGAACGACACGATGTATACGAGCGAGTTTGGCGTCACCGCCGTCTCACTTGCGACGTCGATCGTGGAGGAGGCGATGGGGAAGATGTTTGACGTCGTGGTGAGCGATTCCACCTCCCCGTCGCTCATGGATTCCACGAAGCTCACACCCCCGGCTTCTCTGGGGCCGGAGGCGACTGAAAACGAGAGCTACCGGGGCTATCCCCCCCTGAGCGGTAAGAAGGACTTTGATGATTTTGATGATTTCAATAATCTGAGTATCTGCTATCACAGCGAGGTCCCGGCGGACGACGATGCGACGCCGGGGTTTATTCAGATCATTATCCCTGGTTTGCGTGCGAAATATTACCTGACGTGTGCCGTGACGTACGTGAAGCCCCCCAATCTCGACGCGGATTATACGATTCGGCAGACATGGCACAAGAAGATCACCGTGACTGTCTGGAGTCCGTCTGCGGTAAAACTGAGCCCGACGGGCATCTCAGTCCCGGACACGCTCGTGTACCCTGCAAT
The DNA here is from genome assembly GCA_003157485.1 of Ignavibacteriota bacterium. Classification (GTDB taxonomy): domain Bacteria; phylum Bacteroidota; class Ignavibacteria; order UBA10030; family UBA6906; genus Fen-1273. Next base: position 6,846 of record PMJQ01000137.1, on the reverse strand, counting down.
CATGAGCTACTGGAACTGACCGGAAACGGCCGGAAGGGAGATTCAATATGTCTGTAATGCTCGATCTCATAGGCTCCGTTGTTATCGCGGGTTTCGTCATCCTGATGGGGCTTCGCCTGAACGAGACGATAAGCGGGAGCGCCGATGCCACGATGGCGGGTCTCAACGTGCAGGAATCGATGGCTGAGCTGGTCAGGAATCTGGAATCCGACTTCAGGAAAGCCGGTTACAATGTGCCCGACCCCACGAAGACGATCGTCATCGCGGACACTTCCCACATCAAGTTCTGCGCAGACATGGACAGGAACGGGACCATCGACACCGTGGAGTGGTATGCCGGACCCCCGTTGACGACGCTGCCGAACCCGAACGTCCGCGTCCTGTACCGGAATGTCACGGACACCTCCGGCGTATGGTCGGGGGGTGGCGCGGCGGGTCTCGGCGTGACGCAGTTTTACCTCAGGTACTTTACACAGACCGGGGATTCAGTTCGTCCCCTCGATGTGGCCAATTATTCGAAGATCTGGGTGATTGAAATCGCTCTCCGCGTGGAAAGCCCGTACAAGGTCCAGGATGCGGTGAATACCGACAACACCCAGTATGCCGTCGCGTTCTGGAAGCAGACGCGTCTTGCGTCAAGAAACATCAAACGACACGGATAAAGGGGGAGCTCAATGGGGAGGTCCAGCATCATCTATGTGATCGGCCTGACGCTGATCGTCGGGTTGGTGCTCAATAACATCACGCACAACAGCCTCGGCTCGATGGACACCTACACGGAGTACTACGGCTCGACGCGCGTCCATAACATCGCGGTGTCGGGTGCGAACGTGGGGTCGTCTCTTCTCCTGAACTACTCGGTGTTCCCTTCGAATTTCGGCGTCGATTTCTTCGGCGGGCATGATTCCATCATCTACATGGCCAATACTCCGCAGACCGACTGGGTGACAATCAGGAGCGTCTCGCAGGTGGATATGATGATCACATCCACGATGGAACCTGAGAAAATAGGGCTTCCGTTCCGCGACACCGTCGAAGGGGTGTTCAAGCACGTGCTGTTTGCGAAATTCAGCTGGTTTACGGAACAGGAGAAAAACGGCTATCTCAACCCTGACGGGACACACGGACCGTATTACGGCGCGAGCGACTGGAAGATCACCGGCGACTCCGTCTATGGTCCCGCGCACACGAACGGGGCGTTCAATATCGACGGAACGCCGTTCTTCAATCAGAAAGCAACGTCCGGCTCCCCGCCGAACAAGGGACCGACCTATGCGCCGAACTGGCCGGGGATCGACTATCCCGTCCATAAAGACCGTCCCACGACGACGAACCTCCAGGCGAACCTTACCTCAGCGGCGACTCTTGGGGGGGGGTATTTTGACGAGACCTCGGGAAATAACGATGTCGCGCTGACGTTCAGCAACGATCAGGTGCGTGTCCAGATCCCGCCGAATGGGAGCGTACGCGACACCACAATGGCGATAAGCGCGCTTGCCTCCAACGGTGTCATCGTCGTGAACAACGCCGACGTCCGAATCAAAGGGACCTACCAGGGGCAAATTACGGTTGCAGCGTTCGGGGGAGCCGGTGCGGCGACAAACAAGGGGAATGTCTGGATTGACGGCGACGTCGTCGGAAAAACCGACCCGTCAGTCAACCCGGCTTCGACGGACATGATGGGGATTATCGCCGGCCGGATGGCATACATTACGGAGGATGACACCCGCGGCCCCTCATCTGTCGTGAATATTGACGCCGCCGTGTACTGCCAGAACGGGGAGCTCACTGCTCAGAATTTTTGGACCATCCCCGTGAGCGGTCGTGTCAATCTCTACGGTGGCGTAACACAGTCGACAGCCGGGAGCCTCGGACTCTTCAATCCAGGCCCCCCCCTGACATTCCTGAATGGGTATTCGTACAGTATACACAACGACCCCCGGTTCGAGACGGTGCAGCCCCCCCACTTCCCCACATCGAGCAGTTATGAGATGGTCTCGTGGTGGGAAAACTAAAAAAAGTGGGTTTTTCGCAAAAATTGATGAGCACACATAATCCCTTCATTCTTAAGCTGATGGTTGCCGGGAATGAAGTCTCAGCTCATGTGATGGTCAATGAGCTGTGTCACAGTGTAACTTGTTGACAATGGGGATTTCATTGAATATATTGCGCGTTGATTTTCAGTTCATTCATTCGTCAAATCTCGCGATATGATTGAGACTGCGATACGGACGTTGCAGGAAATTGCCGGAGCCATCCCCGACACAGTGCCGGGAATGGAGAGGCAGATGCTCATCGGCGATCTTCTGACGAAACAATCGCCCGCCGAACGGACAGCGCTCCGGAAACTGATGGACAGCTATCTTATGAAGATGTCGAAGATCAATGCTTCGGACATCGACATGGGAGGATACGGGACCGGCGGAAACGTCTGGTACCGTGTCTACGGCGAAAAGCGTCCCGCAAAAGATCTGGGAAAATTTACGCTTGATGAGTTCAATGTCCTGATTCAGAGCATACTCATCGAGAGGCAGCGCCTCTTCCTCTACGAAAACCGGAGCCTCGATCTCTCCTACAGCATCATCGAGGACGATCAGATGTACCGGTTCAGGGCGAACGCGTATTTCGATCTGGACCATCTCGCCCTGAACATGCGCGCAATCCAGGCGACTGTCCGGCCGTACAAGAATCTGGAATTCCACCCCAACGTCACGAAGATGCTCAGCCTCGCCCATACGGAACAGGGGCTGACGCTCGTCACGGGGATTACGGGCTCCGGGAAAAGCGCGACGCTTGACAGCATCATCGATGCGAACAATCATACGGTCGACGGTCACGTTGTGATCATCGCATCACCTGTGGAATACGTACACAGGCCCGACCACTGCATTATACGGCACAGGGAAGTCGGCCGCGACACGCTCTCCTTTAAAGAGGGAGCGATCCAGTCTCTCAGGCAGGACCCCGATATCATCGTCATCGGNNCTGCATACCGCCTCGGCGGTGGAGACGATCGACCGTATCATCGGCGAGGTTCCCGTGAACGAACAGGAACGTGTCCGCATGAGGCTCGCCGACACGCTGACCGCCGTCATATCCCAGAAACTTGTGCCGAGCCTCGACGGAAAGCGCCTCCTGGCGAAGGAAGTGATGGGGATGATACCGTCCGTCCGGGCTGCCATCAAGAACAACAACACGGGCGAGATCTACCAGATGATGGCCGAATCGGCTGATCTCGGCATGACGACGCTGGAACAGGATCTGAAGAGGCTGTACATGGCGAAGAAGATCTCGCTGGAAAACGCAATCGTCGCGGCGAACAACAAACGCCGCTTCTCGCAGATCATGAACCTCACCCAGGTGGGTGATTGAATGTGTCTCCATTCACAACAGGCATAGTCCCCCTATGGCAACGGTAGCAGGACGAGGGAAATCGGTCCTGGGCGTCTTTGTCGATGGTCTGGATGTCAAGCTCGCACACCTGACCATGCGCCAGAAGCGCGTTGTCGTCCAGGAGCTGAAGTCCGCCACGCTTATCACAAAGCTCCAGGAGCAGAAGCTGGCGGAGACCATGGCCCCGGCCATGGGCGACAGCACCGACGCATTTAGCCTCGGCGAGGGCACGTCGACGGATGCGGTTCCCGAAACGCAGACGGAAGACAACAACGCGGTCCTTCTGGGCCTCCTTGCCCAGTACCCGGCGAACAAGTACTCGCTCACGTACAGCCTCGCCGAACCGGCGATCTATTATCATGTGCTCGAAAGCGACTTCGGCCTGAAGGGGACGAAGCTCAAGGACCGCATACTCGAGGAGCTGAAGAACATCCGCGCGTTCCAGCCGGCCGCCGATGCGGTGGACGCGATCCGGACGGACGAGGGGAACCTGCTCTGTATCGTCCGCGAGGACGGCCTGAGCCTCATCAACTCTCTCGAGAACATCAAGGGCTTTATGGGCGGGCGCATTCCGTTCATCCCGGCGATTGACAGCGCCGACGTGTCCCTGATGAACCTGGTCCGCCTCAACTACGACCTCCAGCCGCAGGAGGTCTCGGTCATCATTTATGTGGGGGTGGAGTTCACGCGCCTGATATTCATGCGCGGCGATCAGTTCTACCAGTTCGCCCCTATCCTGGGCGAAGGGTACGATTCGCCGAACCTCCTGAATACGGTCTACAGCCGCCTTCTCCTGGAACAGGACAACCTGGCGATCCCGCGGATCAACAGGATCATCCTCGCGGGGGAATCAAAGCGGATAGGATTCCGCGACTTCCTGCTCCAGCAGCTCCCGGACCAGGAGGTGGAATACCTCCTGGCCCCACGGCTCGATACGTCGCAGCTCAGCGCGGAACAGCAGGAGACGATCTCCGACTACGCCGTCCCGATCGGCGCGGCGTGGAAGGTGCTGGATCCCAACAACGCAAGCGTCTACAAGATCAACCTGCTCCCGGCGGAGGTCCGCGAGGGGCAGCGCGTCTTCAAGCTGGCGTGGCACGGCTACTTGCTCATGCTGCTCCTGTTCCTCTCGACGCTGTTCTTCACGTGGACGATCGCGCAGAAGACGAAGGAGATCAAGGAGCTCAAAGAGGTCCTGACGCTGAAGGAAGGCCAGCGCGCGGAAAACCAGACGCTGGCGAGCTCGATCGACGCCCTGCAGCTGCAGCTCGTGCGGTACAAGACCTCTCTTGCGCTGTACGATTCCCTGGTCCCGGGATCCGAGCGGTGGAGCAAGGTCCTGACGCAGATCAGCCACGGCGTGGAAGATCTGAACTCGATCTGGCTCTCCGATTTCACCGCGGGGGAGACCAGCGTCCTCCACATGAACGGGTTTGCGGTGTACCGCACGCGCATCCCGCGGCTCTCAACTCTCTTCGACAATTCTCTCCTGAAGGAGGTTGACGTGCAGGCGATACGCGAGCAGACCGTCTACCGGTACCAGATCGAAGTCCCTGCGCCGGCCCCCGGTCAGTAATCACTCAGGAAAAGGAGAACCGTCGTGTCATATAAAATCCGCAACAGCATCGCGCTCGGCTTACTCTTCCTTCTGATCCTGGGGGTGGGGACGTATATCCGCGTGTTCAACCTTCCCCGGAAGGCGAACACGATCCAGAAACAGGTGAAGCAGATCGACGATGAGCTGCAGAATACGCCGAACCTCGTCAACCAGTTCAACGACCTGAGCGCGCTTCTCACCGACACGCAGAAGCGGTGGGAGAACAGGAACAAGGACATTCCCCCGGTGGATATCACCTCACAGAGCTACGCGTATTTCAGCCGCCTGATCGACCTTAGCGGCTACGTGAAGCTCGACATGGTGTACAACGGCCTGCAGTCGCATGGGAACTACGGGTACAACGTCTACAATCTGAAAGGGGAGGCCCCGTTCGACAATTTCTACAGGTTCATCTGGTACCTGGAGAACGACAGAAAGCTCTACAAGATACAGACCATCTCCCTGAAGGGGATCGAGGTGGCCCCGACCGAGAAGGAAGAGGGGAAGGTGCTCGTGACCTTCGACATGGTCGTGCAGGCCTACTTCTCGTCCGTGGCCGAACTCTCCAGCTCGATGGGCGAGCGCTCGATCACGCCGAACACGCTGAACGTGGATCCATTCACGCCCGTGATCTCGAGCGGCATCCCGCCGAACACCCGCTCGCTCGTGGAGCTCGAGCGCTCCGATCTCAAAGCGGTGATCACCGGGAAAGCGTATGTTCTCGACCAGGACAACAATATCCGGACCCTGCAGGAGGGTGACGAGATTTATCTGGGGTATCTGACAAAGATCGACCCCGAGGGGGGGCGCGTCGAGGGGACCCTGAACAAGGGAGGGATCATCGAGAAGGTTGAGCTGAAGATCCGGTACGGACCACTTCAAACAGTTGTAAAAAAATAGGATCGAGGGAATCATGAAGAAGATAGCGTTGTTGGCGCTTCTGACAATCGCGTGCAGCGCAGGGAAACCTGCCTATGCCCAGGGTGGGGGGGACCAGGCATGGAACAAGCAGACGCGGCCGTACACGTCCCCACAGGAGCTCGTGTCCATAGCACCGACAACGCCACTGGACAGGGCGCTCACGGCGATAAGCGAGATCAGTAAGAAATTCACGGGGAAGATCATCGTCGACACCGAGCACCGCACGATGCCGATCAACGTGGACATCCAGGGGATGCAGTGGAAGGACGCCCTCGAGACGATCTGCAGAAAGAACGACATCTGGTTCACTGAATATGAGAACTACATCCAGATAGGCGTAGGCACTCAGGAGAGTGGAAAAGGGCAGCCCGGCGCCAACATCACGACGACGGGACCCGGTGGCGGAGGAGGAGGAAGCGTCGACATCCAGAAGGAACCCGCCAATTTCAGGAGCCGCGAGGTGAAGATCGAGACGGTGTTCTTCGAGGTCAACCTGACGAAGCTCGTCGAGGAAGGAATCGACTGGAAGTTCATGAAGAGCACGAGCAACGTCGACATCAACTCTTCGTTCCTGGGAGCGACGCAGGTCACAAGCACGATCTTCAAGACCGAGGTGACGCCGCACGTCAGCTTCGCAAATCTTGATTTCATTGCGAGCATCTTCTCGAATTACCAACTCGGCGATATCATGAGCAGCCCGACGCTTGTCGTCCGGTCGGGGATGCAGGGGCGCATACAGGTCGGCCAGGACTTCTCCATCCGTGAGCGTGATTTCGCGGGGAACCTCCTCGATAAGTTCTACAGCGCGGGCACGATTGCGACGATCACCCCGCAGGTGATCACGGAGCAGGGGGTGAATTTCATCCACATGAATGTGGACGTCGAACGGAGCTCGGTCCAGCCGGGGGCGCTCAGCACGATCATCAACAAGACCA
>PMJQ01000238.1 GCA_003157485.1 Ignavibacteriota bacterium | reverse complement strand
CGGTACCACGGCATGGCGCCCAGCATCAGCGCGCTCGTGGAGAACCGGAACATCGAAGCGCGCGCGGTCAACCAGATCGAGACATTCAAGGCAGCGGTGGCATTCATGCGCGCCGAAGGGGTCATTCCCGCGCCGGAATCCGCGCACGCAATACGCGCGGCAATCGACGAGGCTGTGCTGTGCCGCACGGAGGGGAAGAAGAAGGTGATCGCATTCAACCTTTCGGGGCACGGCCATTTTGACATGGGAGCGTACGACGCGTTCCACCAGGGAAAACTCGAGGACTACGCGTATCCCGAGAGCCTTGTCCGCGAGGCGATGACGCATCTGCCTGACGTGAAATTGACGGCGTAACGGGAAGGAGAGGGACGCCCCGCCGGAGAAGACGGGGCGTCCCGGCAGGTGATACTATTTAAGAAGAGTCAGCTTCTTTGTCTCAACGAAACTCCCCGCCTGGAGCCTGTAGAAATAGACCCCCGACGCGAGGCCGGTCCCGTCGAACCGCACTTCATGATAGCCGGCGTCCTCATCCTCGTTGACAAGCTCCTTCACCACCTGACCCAGCGCATTAAATACCGTCACGTTCGTCCGCGTGCGCAACGGAAGGGCGTACCGGATAACCGTGCTCGGGTTGAACGGGTTCGGATAGTTCTGACCCAGTTCGAAATTCTTCACTGCCGCAGGGGCGCTCTCCGCGGCCGCCGCAGCCTGGACGTCGTCGTCCGCAAAGTGCTCATTGCGGCACCTGACGCTCACGTCGCGGATCCGCCCCTCGGGCCGGTATGCCACGATACCGAGCCGGCGGATGTAATCCCTGACGACAATGTATTCATCGTCGGGCATCATCTCAAGCATCGTGACGCTGACCCCCATCGCCGGGAGGAGACCCGCAAGGCCTTCATCAACGGTCACCGTATACTTTGCAGACGGGTCAAACGGCTTTCCGCCCACACGAATCGAGCTCAGTATTACTCTCTCCATGGGTGGCTTCGATCCGTCATACTTGAACGTCATCCCTGATATCTGCGGAAAGTAGTCCTCGTTGACGCCAAGGAAGGAGAGTGCCCCCTCGATCCCGCCGATAAGGGAGTCCCCTTCGATGCCGAGCTTCACGAGCCTGAGCCCGAGACCGGTGGACTGGTCGAACCCGTAGGGGAACGACCTGAACACGTCCGCCCCGACAATCGGGCCGGCATAGATCTTCTCATTCATCATGCCGATTGCGGAAAAACCGAGCTGGGTTGCGCCTTTGCGCCTCAATGCGTCCGTGACAAGGTTGCCCAACGGCGTATCCCTGATCTGGCTCGTAGCGTCATAGGACATGTCGAGGTCGCACGGGGCAAGACCCACGATCTTGTGATAGACATCCCCGTACGTCTGCACGATCCCCGCCTTGAGCTGATTAATCTGCGCCTGCACTTCGGGAACCTCCGGAACATTCCTGTCCACCGGAATAATCCTGTAGTCAAGGAACTTGACCTTCCCCCCTTCGACTGACAGGCGGAGTTCCCCGACATTCAGATAAAACGACCCGGCCTGCAGAATCAGTGTTTCTTTCCCGTTTCCCTGCGGCACACGAACCGGCTTCTGAAACAGGTAATGGTCGTGCGCGCCGACAATGACGTCGATACCGGGGACCGCGGCGGCGATCGCCTGATCATGAAGGAATCCCATGTGGGAGAGACATATCACGAGATCCACATTCTGGCCCTTCAGCGATTGCACCATCGCCGCGGCTATTCCGGAGGCGACAGGATCGAGAATCTGAATCGGCGCCGCATTCGTTGTGGGATTGTCCCAGACAGTCAGGCCGAATATACCGATCCTCACGCCGCGGTCGATGACGATGTACGGCTTCACAAACTGCCCGAGGGCGGCGGCTTTCTGCGCGTCGTATCCGGACATGTCCAGGTTCGCGGAAAGGAGCGGGAATGACGGCGCAGGAGAAACATTGAGGAGCGAATTAAGAAGCATGTCCGGGGAGAGATCGAATTCGTGATTCCCTACCGTCATCGCGTCGAACCCGAGCCGGCTCATCAACGTAAGTTCAGGAACGCCGAAATACGCGTTGTACATGAAATCACCGACAAAGGCGTCGCCGCCGTGAAGCAGGACAACGTTCTGCTCCGTCGCCCTGATGGAGCCGAATATATGTGCCGCCTTCGCGATCCCGCCGATCGTCCCGTTCAGATGAAAATCCTTGGGGCCGAACGCATCGAGATGTGAATGCGTGTCGTTCACGTGTACGATCGTGACAATCTTCCCCCCTGCAAACGTCATGCTTGCACAGAGAAAGAGGAGGATCGATATGCGCAGTGCGCTCTTATAATAGCTCTGCATGGCTCAAATACTCCTTTCGTGTGTGGGTTGGTGTTTGCGCGTCAAGGGGTGGAGACCGAACCATCCTGACGAATGGGAGATGATCAGGAATCCTGGAGCCACATCTGTCATGATTCTGTCATGGATTTGTAAAAGATGGCGCCACACAGGACGACACGGGGGAGGTGAGCGGAAGAGGGGCGGGAATCACAGCCGCGGAGCGAACGGGCCCCGCGGCCGGGGAATCAGCGGGTTCTCTGGAGAGGTTTCCTTGCGAAATTTCTGTCAATGAGGAGAAGAATGAGGAGGACGATCGCGGTGCCGGCGAACATGGCCTGGGAGCCGGCAGACGGAACGGGAATCAGTCCTTTCATCCAACCTGCAACAGCGCCCGCGCCCGCGTCAAGAAGCGTGGCGAAACTGCCGAGGGCCTCCGGCAGCAGGCCTTTCTCCGCCTGTACTTGTTCGGGCTGGATCAGGCCGGTAACCATGAACACGCCCACCATGACGGCGGCGACAACGAAGAGGCCGGCCTGGTACGCCATCCACGCGACAAAACGGAATCCACGGGGCGCCGGGAGCGAAAGGTCGAGCCGTGACATGACGGCGTCCGTGAACCCTGCCCCGGCCACCGCAAGCGGGAGGCTCCTCACGGCACGGTCGAACCTGAGAAGAAGCTCATAACGTGATCTGCACGCAGGGCATTCCCGCACGTGCGCGGCCGCACTCCCGGTCCCGGCGGGCGGAAGGCCGCCGTCGATCAAATTCTGGAGTTCATCCGGAGTGCAATGCAGTTCGTTCATGGCGTGTGTACCTCGTCTTTCATCCTTTCGAGGACCCTCTCGCGGAGGAGCGCTCTCCCGCGCGAGAGGTTCGTCTTCACGGTCCCAAGCGGGATCTGAAGCACCAGCGTTATTTCGTCATACCTGAGATCCTGCACGTAAAAAAGCGTCAGCGCGGCCCTGAACGCCTCCGGAAGCCGGAGCATCTCCTCCATGAGCATCTGCCTGACTTCCTCCGACTCAAGCCTCTCAAGTATGTCGGGTTCCGTGTCGGCCCACTCCCGGGCGCCGTTCGCCGGATCCGCGGCGGGCTCCTGCGTGGAGAGCGGCCTCCGCCGTTGAATGCGGGTCATGCAGACATTGTAGAGTATCCTGTAGAACCACGTGGAGAATCTGGCATCGCCCCTGAACGTGTCAAGGCTCCGGAACGCCCGGAGAAAGGAATCCTGCACAAGCTCCTCCGCTTCATCGCGCGCTCCGACGAGCCGGACGGCAAGTGTCATCGCCCTGTCTTTATGACGGTCGACAAGCACGCTGAAACGTCGGCTGTTCCCCGCTCTCACGGAGTCCAGTATTTCGCGGTCAGGATCAATCAAGGATCATGCTTTCAGGTAAACCCCTCTCACAGTAAGACCGCACCGCGTTCAAAAATGTTTCATCCCGCGGGGTGAATTCGCTGAAACCTTTTCGGGTCATCCTGCAGTCTTAGTAAGCGAACAGACACACCCGATCATTTCACAGAGAGGAGCCCGATATGCCAGTTTCAGATGCGGTATTCGTGATATTCATGGTGCTCGGCTTTTGCACGGTCCTGGGCGCGGTCATATTTACAAAGCACAGAGAGCGGATGTCGATGATCGAAAAGGGGATGAAGGCGGAGGACCTGAAGCCGTTCTTCGAAAAGAGCATTCGCCCGTGGAGCCCCCTGAGCTCGTTAAAGTGGGGGATCGTTTTCGTCGCGGTCGGCGCCGCAATACTCGTCGGCCTGTGGCTTCAGAACGCGTACGACGTCCGCGGGGGCGTGTACCCCGCATTAATCGCACTCTTCGGCGGCGCGGCGCTCATCGTGTTCTACGTTATTGCGAGCAGGAAGGAACGCGCATAGACCCTGCACGGCCTGTCGCAGGAAGATTGAGAGGGCTCAGGAACCGGGAAGTGTGCCGGCGTATCCGGAGCGGTCGGCGTCGGTCCTGGATGTCGGGTGCTCGGTGTGCCGCGAGAGGAGGAGCCACCCGAATCCGAGTCTCGGCATCGCGTGGCTGAACTGGGCAAAGTCGACCGGCTTCGTGAGGTAGACTTCAACTCCCATTTCCGCGCAGGCCTTGAGATCTCCTTCGGGGTGGGAACTCGTGATGACTGCGACAGGGATCGAACGCGTGCGCTTGTCCGCGCGGATCCTCCTGAGGACTTCCACCCCGCCGATTCCGGGGAGGTTCAGGTCAAGGAGGATAACCCGAGGAACAGCCAGGTGAGCGCGCGCCATGTAGGATCCGGTCGAAAAGAGGAAATCGATGGCATCGTTCCCGTCTCGGACGACCTGGATGTGATTCGTAATCCTGTTTTCTTTGAGCGCGAGGAGAGTCGTTTCAGCGTCGGCAGGACTCGATTCCACAACGAGGATCTCGACCGCCTCAACACCTTTCGAGGGTACGGTCTCCCCTCCGGCGGATTCGATCTGAAGAAAAAGCTCGCTCAGTGCAACCTGCAGCGCACCCGCGAGCTTCTGGATGGTGTCGAGCGAAGGGTTGCGTGAACCCCTTTCGACGTCAGTGATGTACGTCCGGTGTAGTCCCGCCCTGTTTGCCAGTTCTTCCTGTGAGAGACCGAGGTCGAGCCGCCGCCGTTTAAGCGCCGCCCCGAGCGGGGACTGTATTCTGTCGATTTGACGGCGCGATTCCCTCATTGCATGAATCTACTCGAAGGTTCGCTACAGTGTCAACAGACTTGCAGTGACATCGCACGACAGGGAAAGACCGGAAGGAAGTGGAGCATCCCTGACACCCCCGTCCGCGCCTGATGCAACAGTAATCTGGCGAAAATTATGATGCAGCGCAAGGTCTTTTTTCCCGTCACGTGAGAGCACTGCCCGGCGGAGCTCTTCAGCAACGAAAGACCGGTTGGCCGGGACCTGATTCCCCGCAACCGGTGCCCTATCACGCGATTACGCTTGTTCAGGCTGCAACGTTGCAGCCCAGATCGCGGGCGTACCCGGCAAGCATGCCGGCGAGCATGGACCTGCCGCGATGGATCCTCGACCGCACCGTCCCTACGGGGACCTGCATGAACTCCGCTATCTCGTCGTACGGGTGACCTTCGATGTCACTCAGTATGACCGCAGTCTGAAACACAAGGGGGAGGCTCTGAAGAGCAGTCACCACCTCATCCCCCAGGCTCCGCGCGTGCGCATCGGCATCGGATGAATCCGCAAGAATGACACGCGCCGAGCGGACCTGATCAATGTCAAGGCCCATCCCCGCCTGCACGCTCTCATCCTCGAAATCCATCGCTATCGGTTCCCGCTGGCGGCGCCGGTACGCGTTGATGTACGAATTCTTGCAGATCTGAAACAGCCAGGCCCTGCAGTTGCTCCCCTGCCGGAACGTGTCGAAGTGTTTGAACGCCTTCAGCATCGTTTCCTGGACGAGGTCCCTGGACCGGTGCTCGTCGCGGCAGAGCTGGTAGGCAAACTTCCCGAGGGCTTCCATGTGCGGAAGCGCCTCGCCTTCGAACATCTGAGACTGCGTCATGCGGATGCTCCTCGAATGTTGTGGCAACAGATTGGGCCGGCACTACTTCACGGTAATTGTCCCCATCATCATCGGATGGACCGTGCAGTGATACGGAAACGTCCCCGCCGTGCCAAACACGACGGTCTTGCTTGCCCCGGGCGAGATCTTCCCCGTATCCCACACTCCCGTGTCGCTCGTGGAGGTATGTGCGATCCCGTCATTGTTCTGCCACGTGACGGATGTCCCGGCAGTCACGGTGAGTGCGGCAGGGCCGAAGGCGATGTTGGCGATCACCACGGTGTTCGGCTGAGCCAGCGCAGGGGGGGGAGCGGACGTGGCCCCGTAGGGACTGGTGCTGGCCTTCGTGCAGCCCGAAAGGACGAAGAGCGAGACGAGTGCGAGAACGGGGAGAGAGAGAAGAAGAATCTTTTTCATTGTGATGACTACCTGATTAGTGAGATTCGTTTGTCAGCAATGACTCCTCTACACGCAACAGGCATGCCAGACCGCCCCTTGTCCGCAGAGACTGATTCTGAGGTCCTGCAGTCGATTTCCGGGCGTGAGGCGGCGGCGGTGTGGATGCGGCGCCACACACGGGGAGCCCACCGGCACTCACTGTGTGGCACGGGAGCCACACAGGCACAAACGCATCATGAGTACATTGGAAAAACGGGGAATAACGAGGGGAGGAACGAGGAAATAGCGCGAAAACGGGGCGCCCGAACGGGCCCCATATTTGCTTCAGGGAAGGAATGCCCTTCGTTGAATGTCTCAAGCAAATTGCGTATCTGTATCTGACATTGCTCATTTCCCCCATGCGACCACGAATACCCGGGACTACGGTCACGTCCCTCGTTCTTCTTCATCTGGCACTCTCAACACTTCCGGCCTCGTCCCAGGAGAAAGCCGGAGAGCCCGCTGCCGACCCTTCGCTGGCCGCAATACACGGAAGAATCATCGCATCGAAAAAGGACGACACACGTCAGTCGCATATGCGCGACCAGATGTTCGGCATGTATTCCATGCACGGCGGATTGGAAGCGTCGATACTCCTGCACCCGTCCGCCCCTGCGCAGGGGAGACTTTCCGAGAGGGCGATCGTCTATCTGGAGAGCGATGAACTGAGCAGAGGACCCTATCCGCTCCCCGCCGAAAGCCCGTCCCTCGATCAGAAGAATCTCCAGTTCCATCCCGAGGTCCTCGCCATCCTCGCCGGAACGAAAGTCGAGTTCCCGAATCGCGACAACCTGTTCCACAACGTTTTTTCGTACTCGCAGGCGAAGGAATTCGACCTGGGCCGGTACCCCAAGGACGACTCACGGTCTGTGATATTCGACAGACCCGGAGTCGTACGGGTCTATTGCGACATCCACTCGCACATGAGCGCGACAATCCTCGTCCTGAAACATCCTTATTTCACCTCTCCGGACGACGCAGGCGAGTACACGCTCCCCCGCATCCCCCCCGGGAAATACCGGGTCGTCTTCTGGTGCGACAGGGACGTCGTCGAACGGAAAACCGTCGACGTCAGAGCGGGGGAAAACCTGCAACTCGATTTCACAGACTAGGGATGGGAATGACCCGTACCGGAATCGCCGCGCTCCTTTGCCTCTCGGCCCTCCCCCCCGCCCTGCCGGCACAGGTGGTCCTGAGCGGACAGACAGCCGCCGAGTTCTACAAGAGCGCGGTCACGCAGTCACCGCGCGCCGTGGACAACGGGAGGCCGTCGTTCGGCTGGGATACGCAGCTCTTCGTCGACGGCACCGTCTCCGAACACGTGTCCGCGCTGGCGAACATACGCGCGACAAACGTCGATGCCGTGACGTTCGACTACATCGCCATCCGCATCACGGACGTCACGCCGCTCGGGCTCAATTTCCAGGCGGGTAAGTTCGATCTCCCGTTCGGGAACCTGGGGGAACGGCGATTCCCCCGGGAGAACCTCCTCTTCGGTCTTCCTGCCATCTACGAGTACCGGACGGCCCTGCCGGACCATTTCTCGCCCGGGTCGGACAATCTCGTCATCCCGGAGAGAGATATCATCGCCGGATCCGGACAGGGGCGGGGAATGCGGCTTCTCGACCTCGGGATGTACCATCCCGGCGCCATGATCTTCGGTTCGGCGGGGGTACTCGACTATGCCTTCGCGGTGACGACGGGAACAGTGAGCACGTCGTCATACAGTTCCGACAATTACAACAGCGACCTCGGCAAGGTGGCGCGGCTCGCCGTCACTCCCCTGACCGGACTGACCATCGGGGGCGCATATGCCTGGGGCGCATACATGCAGGAGGCGTATCCGGTCCCCGGAGGCGAAAACGCCGGTGCGTATACGCAGAGAGCGGCGGAGGCCGACATAGAATTCAGCAGGGGCCACGCCGTCCTGTACGGGGAGGCGGTCACGTCCACATACGCGGTCCCCCTGACCACAGGGGACCAGGACCTGCACGTGTTCGGATACTACGTCGAAGGAAAATACACGCTGATGCCGCGGCTGTATGCGGCGCTCCGGTTCTCCGGACTGCAATTCGGAAACATCCGCACGGGCGGCATCGATGAGCCGTGGGATTACGACCTCGTGGAATGGGAGGGGGGATTCGGCTATTTCATCGACAAGGATGTTCTCCTGAAAGCGGTCAGGCGGGAGACCCGCATCCGCGGGGGGAGCGGGCCGAAAGACAACCTCAGCGTGATTCAACTCGTGGTATCGTACTGATGACGTTCAGAAACAAAATACTGTTATCCATCTGGGGGGTGGTGCTGAGCCTTCTCGTCATCACGTTCTTCATCATCAACTACTGGACGAGAAGCAGGTTCGAAGAGACGTTCGCACGGGAGCTCGGCGCGGGATCTTCCACGGTTCTTGTCCAGGAGAAACTCCAGTCCGCCGAGCTCATCCGGGCGTGCTCCGTCATCGCGGAATCCCCTCGGATCCGGGCGGTCGCGGAACTCGGAGACCAGAAGACCGCGTACCAGCTCCTGAAGGAGATGAACCAAACGATGCTGACGCAGGTCGTCGTCCTGACCGACAGGAGGGGAACGCCCCTCGTCCAGCTCCTGCGGGGGAAGCGGGATTCCTGGGACGTCTCCGGATCGAAGACAATCAAGGACGCGCTCCGTTTCATCTCGTCGACGGAGGTCACCACGATGGGAGGACGCGTATACAGGATCGTGTCCGTCCCCGTCGTCATCGCCACCGACATCGTGGGGACGCTGACTGTCGGGTTCGAGATAACTGCGGCCGACCTCGCTGCGCTCAAGCATATCACAAACAGCGACCTCGTTCTCGTGAGCGGCACAGCCCCCGTCCTCTCGACGCTCGACTCCGCGGAATCGGGCGCGCTTCTGGCGGCGGTGAAGGCCGGGAGGATGCCCGCCCCCGCGGCCGGGACGGATTCCTCCGTAACGCCGATACGGCTGACAACCGGAACGGGGACGTACCTCGGGACCTCGTTTGCACTGAGCAGACCGGGGGAGGAGAGCGGGAACGGCGTGATGTATCTCATCATCAAGCCGCTGAGCAGCGAAGTGCGGCAGGCCATGAGGTCGATACTCGGAACGTTCGGCATCGTGTCGCTCATCTTCCTCGGGCTGACGACCGCGATCGGGCTTGTGATCTCGCGGAGCATGACACGGCCCATCTCGCAGCTCGTGCAGGGGACCACCGAAATCAGCCGCGGCAACTACGACTACGCGATACGCCTCGGGGGACGCGACGAGCTCGGAATCCTCGCCCGCCGGTTCATGGCGATGAGTCTTTCGCTCAAGGAGAAGATCACCGAGCTCGACAAACTCAACCGCGACCTCCTGGAGAGAAACAGGGACCTTGACGACACGCTCCGGAAGCTCCGCTCCGCGCAGGAGGATCTCGTCAGGAGTGAGCGGCTGGCGGCGACCGGGAAGATGACGGCCCAGCTCGCCCACGAGGTGAACAACCCCATCCACAACATCCAGAGCTGCCTCAAGACCGCCCTGGGGCGCCTCCCCGAAGGGACAAAGGGGAGAGACCTCATCGATGTTGCGTACGAGGAGGTCAACAGGCTCTCGCGCCTTTCGGCGCAGATGCTGAGCCTGTACCGGAGCTCGTTCGTGGAAGAGGAGATGAAGCCCACCGACGTCAACGAGTTCATGGGGGAGGTCATCGCGCTCGCACAGAGTGAAATCCAGGACCGCAACGTACTCCTGCGGACGGAGATCGAGCCAGGACTCCCAAGCATCAAGGGTTCACGGGACAAGCTCAAACAGGTCCTCCTCAATCTGATTGCCAACGCGCTCGACGCGATGCCGGAGGGGGGGGAACTCGTCATGTGCGCCGCCCGGGACGACGGGACGATCCGGCTCGCGGTGAAGGACACCGGGGTGGGCATTCCCCGGGAGAACCTGAACAGGATCTTCGATGCATTCTTTACGACAAAGGGGAAGGTGAGCGGCGTGGGGCTCGGGCTCTCCGTCAGCTACGGCATCGTCAGCCAGCACAGGGGCTCGATCGAGGTCCAGAGCACTCCCGGCAAAGGCTCGACGTTCACCGTTGTCCTTCCATGCGGGGAATAGCAGATGGCACAGAAAGCTGAAGTGAGGATCATGATCGTCGACGATGATCTGGCGTTCCGGGTCGGGACGCTGGCACTTCTCGAGGACAACGGCTACGCCTCGACGATCGCCACAAACGGCGACGAGGCGGTGCGGAAGCTCGGCGAGCAGCACGTCGACCTGGTCCTGTCGGACCTCGTCATGCCCGGCATGAACGGGATCGAACTCCTCCAGCATATTAAAAACAACTACCCCGGCGTCCCGGTCATCATGGTCACCGGGTTTGCCTCCGTCGGCACGGCGGTGGAGGCGATGCGCCTCGGGGCCCGCGACTACGTGACAAAGCCGTGCGACAACGACGAACTGCTCATCAAGATCCGCAGGGCGCTGGAGGAACAGCAGAAGGACAAGGAACTGAAGAGCCTGCGGGACGAAGTCCGCGGGGTTTACGGGTTCGGGAACATCGTCGGCCGGAACGCCAAGATGAAGGAAATGTATACGCTCGTCCAGCAGGTCGCGGGGACTGACGTCCCGGCGCTCATACTCGGCGAGACCGGGACCGGGAAGGAGCTCGTGGCAAAATCGATCCACTACAACAGCTCCCGGCGCGACAAGCCCTTTGTCGTCTTCAACTGCTCTGCGCTCGCGGAGACGCTCCTAGAGAGCGAGCTTTTCGGCCACGAGAAGGGATCATTCACCGGCGCGCACAGGCAGCATATCGGAAAATTCGAAGAGGCCCGGGGGGGAACGGTGTTCCTCGATGAAATAGGGGATGTCCCCCTCCACATACAGACCAAGCTCCTCAGGGTTCTCCAGGAGGGGGAGATACAGCGCGTGGGAGGGACGGAGACGATCACGGTGGACGCGAGAGTGGTTGCGGCAACGAACAGGGACCTCTCCGCGATGATCGCCGCCGGGCAATTCCGCGAGGACCTGTTCTACAGGCTCAACGTCTTTCCGATCCGGGTCCCCCCTTTGCGGGAACGGATGGACGACCTTCCCCATCTCGTCGAGCACTTCCTGAAGAAACATGCGGGCCTCGCCGGGAACAGGGTGACCGGATTCGCACCCGGCGTGCTCCCGGCGATGATGAACTACCAGTGGAAGGGGAATATCCGGGAGCTCGAAAACCTCATCAAACGGGCGATCATCAAGACCACGGGGGATTCGATCACCTCGGTGGAACTCGGGGCGGCCGACCAGGGAGGAGTGCAGAGCGCCGCGCCCGCGGACGACTCGGTCCGGATGAACACGTCGTTCAAGGAGTACCTCTCGACGATCACGAGGCACGCAGAAGAGTCCTATCTCCTTCAGATGCTCCGTCTCTACAAGGGGAACGTCAACCAGATTGCAAAACTGATGGAGCTCGACAGAAAGACGATCTACAGGAAGATGGGGGAATTCCAGATCGATCCCGACTCGTTCCGCGATTGACATGCAGGCGGGTGCAGGGCGAGTTCAGCCCCGCACCGTCACGACCGGCATCCCGAGTGTTTTCTCGTCGACATCGATACCGAGTCCCGCCCCCGCGAGGACGGCAATCCTCCCTTCGACCCTCCGCGGAGCGTCGGGAGAGACGTGCACATCGAGGATAGTCCCGCACGCTCTCCGGGAGCACCGGGTGCACCGGAGAACTACAATTTCTTCAGCGTCACGTTTCCGTTTATTGTCTTCAACGTGATGCGGTTGTTCCCCCCCGACACGGTTCCGGTGCCGTGTATCGTCTTGCGAGGGGAACCGTTGTCCCTCTCCCACTCCCGGGAGACCTCCTGGCGGATCGGAAAGTCGCTCGTAATCGTGTATTCCCCCTCATGCCCCTCCGTGTACGAAAGCTCGATAGTGATATCCATCGAGAGCCCCGCGGGGACGGACAGCGTGATGTCCCCCGCCATCGACGAGAGCGCAACCGACCTCTTCCCGGCGGAGGGATCGCCGGTCATCGTTGCTTTCATGTCCCCTCCCATCGTCGTCGCATCGATCCAGCCGTCAACGGCGTCGAGCCGGACTTCTCCACCCATTGTTTTTGCCTTAACAAACCGCGCGGCGGAACGGACGTGTATCGGCCCCCCCATCGTGCTGAGCACGGCGCCCTCGGGGGCGTCATCCACGNNCGCGTGATGTTCTTCTGCGTGACGTTCCCCCCCATGGACGAGGGCTTCACATTCCCGGTCACGTCCTCCACGTCCACCGCACCCCCCATTGTCTTCACGCTCCCGTCGACATCCGAATGCCTGAGCGTCACCGCTCCACCCATCGTCAGGAGATCGAGATTCCCCTTCAACCCGGTGAGCGTCAGTTCCCCCCCCATCGTCTTCCCCGTCATCGTCCCTTCGACGTCGTCAATGGAGACGCCTCCCCCCATCGATTCAACCCGGACGTCGTACCGGCGGGGGACGGATATCTCCAGCCGGATCCCCCCGTTCCTGTTCCGCCGCGACCCGGCGTAGTACGACCGGACGGACACACCCGAGGAGGTCAGCTCCATCTCCAGCGTCGCGTCGTCCCCATCGCGCCCTTCACGGAACCCTCTCACAAGCACCGAATCCCTGGCCCAACCCCGTATGGCGATCCCCCCTCCCGTCTTGAGATCGATGTCAACTTTCTTTCCGGCGGAGGTTGCAAATTCCTTTTCGAAGTCGGCCTGCCGCGCGGCGCAGACGAAAAAGGGGGCAAACATCAGCAGCAGCATGAGTCGTTTCATTGCGCAGCTCCTTGTGTTTGTGGGGTCACCTGTTCCACCAGTAGCTCAGCTTGACCATGAAGATATTATCGGGCCGGATGTTTATCATCTGTCCGAGCGAATGATTGAACTGGAAATCTCCGGTAACGTCGGACTGCGACCGGGTCTGCGTCCAGACCACATAGAGCGTGGAGCCGGGAAGGTATTCCCATCGGAGCACGGCGTTTCCGCGGAACGACTTCAGGTTGAAGTCGGGATCGGCGAACGTGAAGGGGGTGCCGTGCCCGCCCGCGGGGACGACGGTGTATGTCCCGTTGCTGAGCGAAATGGAGGACCCGTCCGTCCCGTATTCGACATACTCATATGAACGGGGCTTTGCGAGCTCCCGGAAGTTGCTGTAACCGGCCGCGGAGATGAGAGGCTGGACATAGAGCTGGAGGCTGAGCTCCGGGGTGAACGTCCAGTTCAGGCGTATGTTCGCGGAGAGCGTCGTCTGGTTCAGAAGGGCGAACACGTACCTGCTCCCGTACGTCGCGGCCGCCGCGGGATCGGCGAACGCGCCGACCCACCCCACGAAATCCACGTTTCGTTCGAATCCGGGTCCGAGACTGATGGAGATGCTTCTCGAGGGTTTTACGTCGAGCATTGCGTACACATTCCAGCTTGTTTCCCTGTTCGAGTACATGTACGACGAGATGTCGATGTCGACGTCTTTCCGGACGTCGGTTGTGATCTCCTCGTCGAACTGGTATCCCGACCAGTTCATCGTCAGCGGACCGCCGCGAGTTCTCGTTGCGTTGACAGTCCGGGGGTTGTACGCATAGTCGACCCGGAGCTGGTAATAGTTGAGGAGCTGGAGCCATCCCTGTCCGTAGACCCCGCGCCAGACGAGGTTCCCGTCGAAATCGGTCGTCTGGAAGAGCGCCATCATCGCCTGGGCACTCCGGTACCACTCCGCAGGCTCGGTCCATTGATATCCGGCCCCCGCGTGGGCATTGATGACGCCCGACCGCCAGAGATATCCGAGGTCGGTGTTGTCAAACCGCGGATCGATGACGCCGAACGCCGAGTTCACGAAGAAATTCCCCTTCTGCTTCACAAGAACGACCCTGCCTGCGTATCCTGCGAACGAAGTGGCGGAACTGTCGAGCCTGTAGTGGACCGCGTCGGGGCGCTGGAGATAGTGCTGGGCATCGCTCTGAAGATTGATCATCCTCGTCCGGTCCCCCCGGGCAAGAGACGCCGCACCCCAGCCGCTCATGACCCAGGTCTTGTCCCCGTCGAGAAAGGCCCAGCCGTCCAGCCCCGCGACGGTGGACATGCTGTTGAGATCGTCACGGAGCGCACCGTCACGGAACAACCGTGACGTCGTCGTGGAGATCATCCCCAGCGCCTCCCTCCCTCCGTCGAACTCCTTCTGCACGCGGGCCACGCCGTAGTAGGTAAGCGGTTCCACCTCCAGACTCGACCGGACGCCAGCCGTCTGGAGGCTTGCATACTCCCGTCCCGTGAGAGCCTGGACCGCCCCGATGTTCCAGCTGTCTCCGAGCTTCCCTGAGATCTTTGCCGCAGCAAGTATGTCCGTGCCCGTCGGCACGTCCGCGTAATCCGCGGCGGGGATGGTCCCCTGGGGAGCCCTGCCGATCCGGCGCGTATAGAAGAACTCGGGATCGCCCCAGTTGAAGCCCCAGTAGCTGACCGCTCCTCCCTTTCCGAACCGGAACGTCGACGCTCCCTCGATGAAGAACGGACGTTTTTCGTTGAAGTAGGTCTCGACGTCGCTCAGGTTAACGACCGCCGGATCCACCTCCACCTGTCCGAAATCGGGGTACGCCGTCGCATCGAGCGTCAGGTTCGACCTGAGTCCGATCTTGATGTCCGCGCCCATCCTCGGGAAGTACCGGGAACCGGTGTTGAACGGATCACCGACCGCATGCTGCAGGTATTCCGCGCGCGTCGTGACGTACGGGAGGATCTCAATGTCCCGCGGGGGGTGTATGTCGCGGATCCCGGTGAGGTCCGCGAACCGCGACACAAAACCGCTTCCGTTCTTCGGCGTAAACGCCGCCCAGTCGGTTTCGTTTCTCCGGGCGATGTCCCTGCGGAAGTCTATCCCCCACACCTGTCCCTCTTCGTCGTGGAACCGGAGCTGCGAAAACGGGATGCGCATTTCGGCGGTCCAGCCCTCCGCGTCCTTCTGCACTTTCCCCTCCCATACGCCGTCCCAGGAATCGTCGCTCCAGTCGTCGTTGTACAGTATCCCGTCATAGAGCGTCCCCGCGGGGTCGAGCCCGAAGTAGAAGCCGGACCGGCCATCGTGATAGGGATCGATGTACAGCTGAAAGAGGTCCGCGTTCTGAACTACGTCGCGGCGACCGAGCCGCACAACGATGGAATCGGGGGAGGGGTCGTACATCCTTGCCGCGACGTAGAGCGCATTGTCGTCGTACGCGACGCGGACCTCTGACCTCATCCCCGGCACTCCACCCTCGGCGGGGTCGCGCTGGATGAACGTGTCGAAGACGGGGACGTCGCGCCACGCGGGGTCCCCCGTGTTCCCGTCGACAGTCACCCGGCCCCTGAGGCGAACTGCCTGAACCTCCAAACGGGGAGGCGAGGGGGGACCGCCCCCCGGACCGGCCGCCGGCATGAGAAGCAGCAGTGCGAGAAGCATGTCACTTCCTCTCCCTGCGGATCTCGATATTCCCCGATACCGCCTCGAGCGAGATCTCTTCCCCGCCGCCGTTCAGGAGGACCGTAGCACGGATCTCGTGTCCCTGTTCGTTCTTTTCGTAGTTGTCCATCTTGAAGTCGGACCGTATCTCGTACGAGTCCTTCTGGATGCGCCACCAGCCCCCGACGCGGATCCGCGCGCTTATCGTCGCCCGGGCACCGTCCGGCACGACAAGCCGGATATCCCCTCCCGCCGTTGTCAGGCGGCTCCTGCCGTTCTTCAATGGGTTCAGGACCGCGAGGATGTTTCCCCCCGCGGTGTTCCCGTCCACGGTCCCTGTCATGTTCTCCAGCTCGAGATCCCCTCCCGCGCTTGTCGCGCGCACGGTCCCGGCGGCGCCCCGCAGCATCACGTTGCCGCCCGACGTCGTCAACCGGGCACTGCCGGAGACGGACCCGGCCGTGATGTCACCTCCCGACGTCGATACCGTCGCTTCCCCTCCGACATCACCTACGGAGATATTCCCCCCCGAGGTGTTCGCATGAATCGTCTTCCCCACGTTTGCAACGGTGATGTCCCCCCCGGACGTTGTCACCGCCGCGTTTCCCGTGACCTTCCCCATCACGATATCCCCGCCGGACGTATTGAGGTCCAGATCCCCGCCGATATCCCCGGTGGTGATATCGCCGCCCGAAGTCCGCATCTCAATTGCCCCGGTGAGGTTCCCCAGGCGAACGTTCCCCCCTCCGGTCATCCCTTTCATTCTCCCTTCAAGCGGACCGTTGATCTCAATGTCGCCGTTCGAAGACTGGAGCCGGACGTCAAACCTGGGCGGGAGATTGATTTCAAGCGTGATGTCGTCGGACGATTCGTCCCTATCCTCGATCGTGACCGTCGTTCCGCTCCGGGATATGGCGATGCCCTGATCCTCGTCGCTGTCGACACCCGTGATCCGTACGCGCACCTCGTCCCTGTCCCACGGATTGATCGTGATGTTTCCCCCCCGTATCGTCACTTCGAGCTTCCCACCCCTGCCGACGGGGAACGTCCGGGTACGGTTCCCGCCGTCGTCTGCCGCCGCGGAGATGGACGTTGCGGCGAGGAAGAGCGCCAGAAACAGACCTTCTGTGCGATTCATTGCTTTGTCGCCTCCTGGATGACCGCGCGGGCTTTCACGCGGATATAGTTGTTGTCGTCGGTCTCGGCCTTCTGTTTCAGAATACCGAGCATGTCGGAGTCCACGCCGAGCGCACCCGTCCGCGCCGAGTCGAGGGCGTTGATGGCGGCGACACGCAGCCCGGGATTGCCGTCCGACATGAGCGCGTGGAGAAGAGCTTTCTTGATCTCGGCGTCGAACGGAAGCCTCATGAGCGCGCTGAGCGCCTCTTTCCTGACGCCCGCGTTGCTATCGGTCTCCATCGCCTTGATGAGGGCGGCCTTCGTCTCGACGTCCTGCGTTTCCAGACCCTGACGGTTTATCGCGTTAACCGCTTTCAGGCGCACGCCGGGATTCTCCTCGTTCAGCATCGCGTGCGTGAGGACTTTCTGTATCTTCGGATCGTCGATGCTGCCGCGCATGCGGACAGGCGTGACGGCGTCGAACGTGAATTCGATTTCGTCCGAACCGCTCCGGTGTTCGGCGAAATGGACGTTCGTGATCCGCGTCTCCTCCTCGACCGGACGGACTCCGCCGGCCGGAGAGAGGGACACGGCGGGGGAAGGCAGCTCGGCCGCGGACGGGGGGAAAGCGATCCTCCCGAGGAAGAATCCGAACGCCACCGTGCACGCCGCCCCGAGCGCGAGCCCGGATGCGGGCGCCAGCACCGCCGGATCGAACCATCCGAACCAGGAGGAGCGCCGCGCGACCTCTTTCCTCAGCGCGATCCTGAACTCCTGGCGCGCTTGGTTCAGCAGGCGGTCGTCCGGCTCAATCCCCGGACGGTGCGCAATGAGGCGCGCGTGGAGCTCCTCCAGTCCCGCATATTCCCTCCTGCATTCTTCGCACGTCCGGAGATGCCTCTCCAGGACGTCCCGGCCGTCGGCGTCGATCTCCCCCGAGGCGGCAATGAAGAGAAGTTCCCTGTAGTCGTCGTGTGTCATACTGCGTCCTTCAGTTGGTCACGCATCCGCCGCGTGGCGGTAAACAGATACCGTTTCACCGTGCCTTCCATGCAGTCCATCATCTGTGCGATCTCGCCGAGCCTGTATCCCTCGAAGTGCCTCAGCGTGAACACCATTCTCTGCTTCGGGGAGAGGACCCCGAGTGCGCGCTCAATCCTCGATGCAATGTCCGCGTCGACCGCGAGATTGTCAGGCCCCCCCGCGGGATCCCGGATTTCCCCGTGCGCCTCACCGTCTTCGTCCCTGTCGTCGAGCAGGAGTGTCTGCATCGTCCGGCGGCGGCGCGACCTGTGCGTGAGGCAGACGTTCACCGTGATCCTGTGGACCCACGTGGAGAACTCGCTCCTGAAACGGAATTTCTTCAGTCCCCGGTACACCCTGAGGAAAACTTCCTGATAGATGTCCTTGGCGTCATCCGCGCTCGTCACGTACCGGGCGGCAATCGAAAGGACCTTCTTGTCGTGCCGGAACACGAGCTGCTCGAACGCGAGAATATCCCCCTGTTGCGCTTTCCTGACCAGATCAGCGTCTTCCATCATGAGATACGATCGTTGTGGGTTGTCCAGGGACATTGAGTTAGACCTGCTGATGCGGCGGATAGTTGCCGGAGGGAGGGGCGATATCAACGTCCATTTTCCGGTGGATTTCGAACCCCGTATCTGCTATTGTTACTGGAAAACAGGGGTGCATGTTTCATGAAAGGACCAACAATGACGAGCCTTCCCACGCGATCGGAAATGGAGCGGGCCTACACGCAGAGCGATTCCTCGTACGACGGGGTCTTTTTCCTCGGCGTAAGGACAACCGGCGTCTTCTGCCGTCCCTCCTGCCCCGCCAGGAAGCCCCTCCCCCGGAATGTGGAGTATTTCGCCACGCCCCGGGAGGCGGTGTTCGCCGGATACAGGCCGTGCAAGCGGTGCCAGCCCCTTTCAGCGATCGGGGAACCGCCCCCGTGGGCCGGGCGGCTCCTATCGGAGATCGAGCGCGATCCTTCCCGGCGGTTTACAGACGCGACGCTCCGTTCCATGAACATCGATCCGGCCCGAGCCAGGCGCTTTTTCAACAGGAATTACGGGATGACATTCCAGGCATACTGCCGCGGCAGAAGGCTTGGCAAGGCATTTGACCGGATACGAAAGGGGGAAAGCCTTGACGACGTGACGTTCGATCACGGCTACGAATCACACAGCGGGTTCCGGGAGGCATTCGGACGGATATTCGGAACACCGCCCGGCAGGGCGGACGGCACGGAGTGCATCACTGTCGGGTGGATTGAAAGCCCGCTCGGACCGCTCGTCGCCGGGGCGACGGACAAGCACATTGTGCTCCTCGAGTTCACGGACAGGAGAATGCTCGAGGCCCAGATAGGGACGCTCGGAAAGGTGTTCAAGCGCCCCATCGTCCCGGGGAACAACGACGTGCTGCGACAGCTCAAATCAGAGCTGAAGCAATACTTCGCGGGGAAGCTGAAGAAATTCACAGTCCCGCTCGAGTTTCCCGGATCGGAATTCCAGCAGCGGGTCTGGAAGGGGCTTCTCAGCATTCCATACGGGGGAACGCTCTCCTATGAGGCACTGGCCGCAAAAGTGGGAGCGCCGGGGGCGCAGCGTGCAGTGGGCCATACAAACGGGCTCAACCGGATCGCGATCGTCATTCCGTGCCACCGGGTCGTCAACAAGGATGGAAAG
Source organism: Ignavibacteriota bacterium (assembly GCA_003157485.1). Lineage (GTDB taxonomy): Bacteria > Bacteroidota > Ignavibacteria > UBA10030 > UBA6906 > Fen-1273. The sequence goes on along the minus strand of PMJQ01000238.1, from coordinate 38,586 downwards.
CTCGGGGGATACGGAGGCGGCCTGTGGCGCAAACGCGCGCTTCTTGACCTTGAGCGCGGTGAGCGTGTGTACGAGGCGGACTTATTCGCGTCCGTTCAGGCGGCGCCCGGAAGCCTGCAGATCCGGGAGACCTGATAACGGTGATCCGCGAACGTTCTGTAGGCCAGGTTGAAGACGTTTCGCAGGAGCGGAGCCACAGAGAAGAGATACAGGGGATATGCCCACCATATGCGCTTCATCGCGTAACGGTAGACGTCCGCACCCTGAACGCCGCGCCCGCCGGGGAGGAGAAGACGCAGGTCTCTTGTAAGATCCTCCGTGGGGAGATTCAATCTCCCGGCCACCCATGCGGACTGGAGCGGGGCGAAGGCGAATCCCCTTTTGCGAAGCGTCTTTTCACCGAAGGGGATCAATGTGCGGCATACGCCGCAGGAATCATCATAGAGTATCCATCCCGCGGGAGCTGGATCTGGTTCATTGATCGACACTGCCTGGCTCCCCATCTATTCCCTCACTTTGCGACCGGTCGAATCACGCACGTGTCTCTGACAATAAAACGAAGACGTGCATGCCGGAAGTTCCAGCGGCTTGGGTGAATGACGATCCCTTCTCCCCGGCTCTCCGGGGAGGAAATCAGCCGGTAATCGTAATGATAACGGAAGATCCACGGCGGGGGCGGAGGAGGAGGGAACCGGGCGTGCTGAGCATGTGGGTTGTTGACTGACCCGAAGGAGGGATGATTCCCACCGAAATTCGTTCGGCCGATACAGTCTCATTCACGGAAATCGCGGAAGGCGTGACCGGGCCGGAAGCACCTGTGTGGACAGGCAACACCACGAAACGGACAGTTTCCGAGACGCTCGCCGAATGCTGCGCGAGGGCAAATCCGTGTATGCCGGGGACAATGATCAAAAGCAGGAGCGCAACGAGAGTCCTTTTTCCTGTCATTGCCATTCTCAATCGGTTAATGTCAGTGTCACGGTCCGTTCCCCGGACGCAAGTTCAGTAACACCGGGAAGAGCGGAAAACCTGTACATGATCCGCTGATCCGTCTCACCCCCCGGCCCTATCCCGGTCACGACTTCGGCCGAGCCCGCAATTTCCACTTCTCCCCTGCTCACCCCTTTCGTGCTCTCCAGCATGATCGCGAGCGATGTCCCTGAAGGCATGGGACTGTCAATGGATGCCACGATCTTCATGCTCTTCAGATTCGTCACAAGACTGTACCTGGAACTCGCGTCGGTCGCAGAGGAGATCCCTCCGCCGGAGGAGACAACGAGCGGAAGCGGCGCGCCGGAGACGATGAGCCTCGTGACGGGCTTCACCTCGATCGCGAGCTCCTGTGTCGCCGAGGCGTTCTGACTGCGGGCTCCCGGGGAACACATGAGTGACAACCCGGCTGCGACAATGTATGTAGTGCGGGATGGTTTCAGAGTACACACTCCTGTTCTCGAGACACCGGAATCGCAAAGGTGATGCCACGAAATTACACGCATCACAATTCATCGAGCCCCTAGAAAACTTGACAATCCGGCGGCAGGCCGGAATTGTTTCGCGAATACCCGCGAGGAGGAGATGGGGCTTATTGCAGATTCTACACAACTCTGATCGATGACATGCGCGTTACATACATGCGTGCGCGTTCAGTTCTATTCTGAAGCGGCTTTCTTTCCTGAATGTTGAAAGGCGGGGAAGGAGAATTCTCTGTACGGTTGAATCTTACGGAAGAGTTGCGACAATCACAAGATCCTTCGAGGCTGCGGGGTCGAACCGGTCCATCGCGATGCTCCCGAATTTCAGCACGTTCCGATAGCCGGATTTCTCCAGCAATTTCGTGATGCGCGAGCTTGTGATCGGAATGAGGGGGACGCTCATCAGGTTTGTTTTGAGATTTCCTTCGACCCTCTCGATTCTGAGTATGTTGAAGAGAAGCCGACTGCCGCCCGCTTCGAAATCATAGAACCTGACGTACGTCACGCCGTGAGCTTCCCCGGCGCCCTGTATCCGTTCCCGCGTCACCAGAATCCTTTCATAATTAAGCATCTGCAGGATGAGTATCCCTCCGGGGAGTGTCCGGGAGGCGAACGCGGAAAGCGCATTCACTAATTCAGCGTCTCCGGCGAGATGCGGGAGTGTGTTCCCCATGCAAAACACGGCGTCATACCGCTCNNATCATCTCGCGCGAGGCATCCACCGCCGTTACACGGACACCGAGCTGCGCAAGAAGAAGGGAATGGAATCCGGTCCCGCAGCCGGCGTCAAGCGCGGTCCCTATCCGGTGATTCTCCACGATCAGCTTGAAAAAAGGGGTCTCCCTGGCAAAGCGCTTCCCGAATCCGGTCATTTCATCGTAGTCGGGTGCAAGCCTGTCGTAGAATGCCGGCGCGTCAAGCGATGCAGGTAATCCGTTTTCAGTCATCGGGCCCATACTGCGGCACATGGCCGCGGATGTGCTTGTAAAGAGGAGAATCAATCTGTCCAAACCTCCGCTGATACTCGGCCCGCGAGATCCCGTTTTGCCAGTGTCCCGTCACAACAGCCAGCCCCGTTGTACCCGCGAACACACCCGCGACGAGAACGCCGAACACCCGGACGGGAACGGCCCGAGAACGATTTACCCCGCGACGCCGGCCTGGCCCCTCTCTTTCTTCGTCAAATCGAACACTGTCCGCAGAACATTCTCCCCGGCGGCCGAAAGGACGATCTTTCTCCTCCCCATGACGCGCCGGGCCACATCGAGGGCTCGCTCCAGATCGTATGTCTTGATCTCCTCGGCACCTCCCCAGGCGAATGAGGGGACGGATTTCGGAGGGAACCCGCTCCCAAAAACATTGCTCGAGACGCCGACGACGGTTCCGGTGTTAAACATGGAATTGATGGAGCTTTTCGAATGATCACCCATCACAAGCCCCATGAACATCGACCCGCTGTCCACCGTTTCTCCGTCAATCACAAGCTTGACGTTCCCNNGTGTCGGCGCCGAGATTGACCCACATCCCGAGGTAGGCGTGACCGAGGAACCCGTCATGCTGTTTGTTGGAGAATGAGTGAATGATCGCCCCCTCCACCTCGCCGCCGACCTTGCATACCGGGCCTATGCTCGTATTCTCGTAGATCTTGGCACCGACCTTGATCATGGAACGGTTCCCGATATACGCCGGACCTTCGATGACGGCGTTGGGGAACACCGTCACGTTCTCCCCGATCCAGATCGGACCCGTCTCGCCGTCAAGCACGACACCGGGCTTCACTTTTGCCCCTTCGCCGATGACGATATTCCCGGAATTGACGAGATGCGCTCCCTCGTAGACATTCCCCCGCATCCTTCCGGACTTTTCGGGAGCCATGAGCGCAAAGTCCGCGACAATCTCCGCACCGTTGAAGTTGACAAGGTCCCACGGATAGGAAACGGTCTTCACCGGAAGATCGGTCTTCGGCACGCCGGGGAATGCCGATATCCCCAGGCTCTCCGGAAGCCCCGCACGAAATGCGTCGAGCAATTTGCCGCTGACACGGGCGGCAATGAGCATCTCCCCCGCAACATAGAGCATATCCGGGCCCTCGAGAGGGACGTTCCGGGCAAATTCCTCAGAAGCGACGATCCTGCCGTTCAGAAAAAGGCATCCCTGACCTTCGATCCTGTTGACCGCCGTCCCGGGATTCTCTTCCCTGAGGAGATCCGCCAGATAGCCGCGCGAGTGAAGCGAGAGCCTGACTCCGGGATAGCGCTTCCCGACTTTCTCGCGGAGCGTCAGCATCCCGCAGCGGAGGTCGTACGCCGGACGCGTGTACACGAGCGGCAGCAGACGGCGATAGAACTGATCCTCAAAAAGACAGATTCTGTCAGTCATTGTGCTCAGTCCTCATTGAAAGATCTTCGATTCCCAGCTGTCGTTGTAGTTGCCGGTGAGCTTCGATGCTGCCTCCCTGTCAAGAAACACGAATGCCTTGGCATGCATCTGAATGATCGATGCGGGGCACATCGCCGTAATCGGCCCCTCGACCGCGGCCTGAACAGCGTCGGATTTTCCGGTCTTGTTGGCCAGGAGCAGGAGCTCCTTCGCATCCATGATCGTCCCGACCCCCATCGTGATGGCATAGCGCGGGACTTCCTCGTTTGTCTTGAAGAACCGGGCGTTGTCCATGCGGGTCGTCCCGGTCAGCGTCTTGATGCGCGTGCGGGATCCGAGCGAAGATCCAGGCTCGTTGAACGCGATGTGGCCGTTTCCGCCGATCCCGAGGACCTGCAGATCCACCCCGCCGTGCTCGGCGATCCTCTGTTCATACCACGCACAGAAGGCGTCGACGTCCTTCGCCATCCCCTGCGGGACGTGGATATGCCGCACGTCAAGGTTGATGTCCTTGAAGAAATTCTCCCGCATGAAATAATGATAGCTCTGGTCGTGCGACGGGGGAAGGCCGACGTATTCGTCGAGATTGAACGTCGTGACCTTCGAGAAATCGAGGCCTTCGTCCCTGTGCATCCGGATCAGCTCTCTATACAGTCCGAGGGGCGTGCTTCCCGTGGCGAGTCCCAGGACCATGTTGGGTTTCTTCCGAAGGCGTTCGGCAACAAGCCTGGCTGCTTCTTTGCTCATTGCATCATAGGTTTCTTTCACAATGACGAGCATGGGCGTGCTCCCTGGTGGTTGTGAGTGCTCTGTCGGTGGCGGGCGAGAACAGCATACGAAGCAGGGGAATGAAAGGCAAACGCGCCTGCGGGAACGAAGGGCGCATCCGGTTCCCGCCTCCACGTTCGGGATGCAGGATAAGCGGAGGCGGATCACCACAGACGAATTGCGGACAAAATCGCGCACGGAGATGACTGACAATGCGCGACTTGCGAGGAGGAGCGCGCATTCCGGACAAACTCCCGACAAATCGTTCAGGCCGATCCGAGTATGATCCCCCGGTAGCGTTGATACAGATACGACACCGCAAGGAGAATAATCCCCAGTCCCGCGAACGAGAATATCCGGTAGAGCGTATCGAGGAACGAAAGGTCGTATATGAATATCTTCAGTATGGACACACCGAAGAGGATAATCGCCTCGATCCGGACGACGCGCGCGCGCCTCCAGATTCCGATCGCCATGAGGATGATCGAATAGACGAGCCACCCTCCCGAAAGGAAAAGCTGGCGCAGATTCTGGAGCCTGTTCAGTTCATCTGCGATCGTTATGGAACCCGCCATGAGCGCCAGACGGTAGATCCCCCGCGCGTAGAAGTCCCACGTTTCTCCCGTTATCAGGACGAGAAAGAGAAGAACGATCCCCCCCTGGAGTCCCGGCGCGAACGTCCTGTACACGCCTGTGTACCCTTCCTGCGAGAGGAGGGCCCGCCGCGCAATAACACATTCGGCGATCAGAAGGAGGAGAAGGAGCACACGCATGTTCAGCACAGGCTCGAAATCACCGATCGGCGCGAACATCAGCCCCCGGAGCGCACCGAGGCACACGGCCATGAGGATCATCATGACCCCGGAGAGGACAATCGGCCGGACGGCATTGCGGCTCCCGCCCACTATGAGGGCAACCGCCCATGCGCCCCAGACTGCGGGGAGCGTCATGACCCGGAGGAATTCCCAATACTGTTCCCGGGCCACACCCGTGCTGCGGATCATCTGAGCGAAGAAGTCTATCGTCTCAGCGGTGAAAAGTGTAAACAGTGTCCAGCTCCAGGCAACGTGAAGGAGCATGCGTACGCCGGTGTGTCCCGTCTCCTCACTCCGTCCCCGGAGAACCGCGCTGAGCGCGATGCACGCGGAAAGAAGCAGGAACGTAAACGCCCGGCTGTTGAACAGAATCGTGAATGGCTCTGACACCGGGGCAATGAGCGCACCTCGTGTAAAGAGAAGCTGGAGAATCGCCGCGGCGATAAGCGCCAGCGCGCCCGCGATGACCGGACGGAGGCGCCACTGCGATCCCGCCCACGCCAACGCGAGCGCCTCGATGCTCCAGTACTGGACGAGCGCCAGGCCCTTGAACTGTATCCACGTCGCGCAGACCACGAGCAGTATCGCCGTCAGGAGGGAATGAAGGAATACGCCTTCATCACCCGGCCACTTTCGGGCAGCAAGTGAGGTCGCGCCATACAGGATCGCCGCGCCAAGTGTCGCCGGGACACGCCACTGCGGATGATCGTTGTTGACAAGGATATACAGGAGGACATAGACGGTGGCACCATGCATCGAAGCGAAGACCAGGCGGATACGCGCGTACGACGTGATATTCCGGACTATCCTCACCGTGTGGATCGCATGAAACATGACCCAGAAGAGGGCGAGAAAGAGGAAGCCGGTGAGAAAGTTCGTCTCGGTGTACCCCTGTGCAAGCCAGAGGGAATACGTGAAGTAGGTCCCGAACATGCTGAGCGGCTCGATGGACATCCACGCATCCCTGCGCCAGGCAACGGCGAGGAGTCCGAGATCGAGAAGCGCAAGATAGGTAAACAGCCCCGCAGGATTCATCTCGCCGGTGCTGAGGAGGAACGGGGTCAGGAAACCGCCGGTCAGGCCGAGGAGGGCGACGACGATCGAATCGTAGCGGAAGGCCTGGGTAAACGTGATGACTGTGACCGCGGACATGAAGACAAACGCCCACGGCTGCGCTACGAGGTGGTAATAATTGAATGACGCGTACACCGAGAGATAGAGGATCGCAATTCCCGCTCCGACAAGCCCCTGTGCGAATATCTGGAAGCCGCCGGAAGCGCTCCGGGCGGCGCCCGCAAGCAGCCCGATGCCGAGGAGCACGCCGATCAGGACGCGGACAGGCTCCGTAATCCAGTCGTTCGCAAATGCGTACTGGAGGAAGAATCCGACGCCGAGTATGAGCGCGAGCGCACCGATCCGGTTGAGGAGTTTCCCGCCGATCAGAGCCTCCCACTCCTCTTTTGACCGCGATTTTGCACGGACGGGGGGCGCCGCCGGGAGGGCCTGTGGCGTAACGGGCGCCGCCGGAATGGACGCGGGGACTCCGGTCTCCGGCGCGATCGGTCGACGGACCGGGGAGACCCGATCACGGGGCTCATCGAGTCCTCCTTTCCGGACCACGACCGGTTTCTCTTTCTCCCCGGGGGCCGGTTTTTCAATCCCGGCGATCAGAACCTGTGTGTCGCGCAGCTTCTTCTCCAGATCACCGAGCCGCGTGGCAAGGACGCTCATGCGGGCGAAGACGAGCATCAGAACGACGATGAAGACAAAAAGGCAAAACAGGACGAATGCCAGCATGGGGAGCCCCGTTGTCAATCGTGAAAGGTGAAGGGTGAAGCGCGCGCGCCCGAAAGTATGCAAAGATACTTTTCCCTTCGTGGAGAAACAAGGTCCGGAGCAGAACGGGAGCGAAGAACGGGAGCGAAGACGTAACCGATGTCCGCACAGTCCGGCTGCTGCGATGTTGCGTCTTGGCTCTCAACTCGTTAGTTTAGGACCTGTTAATCTGAGCGGACTGCGAGGGGATGAGGCTCACACGACCTTTTATTGAGTTCTTCAGGAGCGAGAAGACCGGGGGGACGGTCCTTCTTTTGTGCACCGTCCTATCGATTCTGGCAGCCAACGGTCCGTTTTCAGGCTCCTATGTCGCATTCTGGCAGTCTCCCCTTTTTCTGTCATTCGGCCCAGTGGAGCTGGATTTCACGCTCCTGCGCTGGATCAACGACGGGCTGATGGCGGCGTTTTTCCTCCTCGTGGGGCTTGAGATCAGGCGGGAGATGTCACGCGGGGAGCTCTCTGACGTTCGAAGCGCCCTCTTTCCCGCAATCGCCGCCGCAGGCGGGATGATCGTCCCGGCATCCCTCCACTATCTTATTAACAGAGGGACTCCCACACAGGCGGGATTCGGGATTCCCATGGCGACGGACATCGCCTTTGCGCTCGGCGTCCTTTCTCTCCTCGGAAACAGGGTCCCGCCGTCGCTCAAGGTGTTCCTTGCCGCGCTTGCGATAATGGACGATCTGGGAGCTATTCTTGTCATCGCACTGTTCTATACAAAGGACATCTCCCTTGCCTATCTGGGAGCGTCACTTGGTCTCTTCGCCGTGCTCATTGCGATGCGGCGCCTGAACGCGAAACGGCTCCTGCCATACATACTCGCAGGGACCGCGATGTGGTACTGCATGGTCCGGTCGGGGATTCACCCCACGATAGCGGGAGTGCTCTTTGCTTTTGCCATTCCGTCCGGCGGCGAGGACTCCTCTTCGCTCTCCTCACGCGTACAGCACTTTCTGCACGCGCCGGTCGCGTACGTCATACTCCCCGTTTTCGCGCTTGCGAACACAGGGATCAGGCTCGCGCACAACTGGCAGGTCCACCTTCTCGAGAGCAACTCTGTCGGGATACTCTCGGGACTTGTCATAGGCAAGCCGGCAGGGATCGTCCTGTTCAGCTTCCTCGCCGTAGCGGCGGGACTCTGCTCACTCCCCGAGGGGATGGGGTGGGCACAGCTCTTCGGCACGGGAGTTCTTGCGGGGATCGGATTCACGATGTCCATATTCATTTCGAATCTTGCATTCAGCGACCCGCGGATCGCCGGCACCTCCGTCACAGCGGTGCTGGCGGCCTCGGCCGCCGCGGGACTCGGCGGATACCTGTTCCTCTCCGCCGTGAAGAGCGTCAAGTCCGTCAGCACCGACTCATTGACCGAAGGAGAAGCTCCATGATCGCCAGAATTCTCTCAGCAGCACTCATCCTTTTCCCGGCGCGAGCCGTGCTGGCGTCGGACTGGCCCTGCCAGATCGAGAGTCCACAGGGGATGATCACACTGTACCAGCCCCAGATCGATACGTACAGGGAGAATTCCATGAGCGCCCGCGCCGCGCTCTCGGTCACACCCACGGGCGCGACCGAGCCGGTGTTCGGGGCGGTCTGGCTGGACTGCCGGGTCGCCACGGACGGGCCGAGGAAGACAGTCCGGCTGATGGACGTCAAGGTGAGCGAGATCAAATTCCCCGAAGGGAAGGCAGAGGAGACCGGTGCGATCACATCGGCGATTGAGGAAAAGATGCCCGCGCTCGATATCACGTTCTCACTGGACGAGGTCCGGGGGGCCCTTGACGCAGCCCAGAAGGAAAAGGAGACCGCCGGCCAGATCGAAGTGACGCCCCCCAGGATCATCGTGAAAGATCATCCGGCCGTGCTCGTGCTTCTGGACGGAGAGCCGGTCTTCATCGACGCCGAGGGAACCTCGCTCCGCCGCGTCGCGAACACCCCGTTCTTCCTTGTTCAGGAAACAGGGAGCGCTGATCTTTACCTGAAGGGGGGAGACATCTGGTACAGGGCACGCGAGATCGCCGGCCCCTGGACAGTGACGGAAAATCCCCCGCATGAAGCCCTCGACCTCGCGGCGAAATCAGAAACCGAGGCACAGGCGGGAGAGGATTCCGGATCCGCTGTCGCCGCCACCGGTACGGGGAAAATCCCGGAGATCGTCGTGAGCACGGTGCCCGCCGAGCTTGTCGCCACGGACGGGCCTGTACAGTTCTCCCCCATCAAGGGGACCGGACTTCTGTATGCCGCCAACACGTCGAGCAAACTGTTCCTTTCGATCGCGTCACAGGACTATTATATACTGGTTTCGGGGAGGTGGTACGATGCGCGCTCACTGAACGGACCGTGGTCCTTCGTCGCCTCGGACCGGCTGCCCGGGGATTTCGCCCGGATTCCCCCCGGATCGGAACGGGATGACGTTCTCGCCAGCGTCGCCGGGACCGTCCCNNGCGAAGGAGGCGGTCCTCGATGCGCAGATCCCCCAGACGGCCGCTGTTGACAGGACTCAGGCAACAAGCCAGGTCCAGTATGACGGCGAGCCGCAATTTGAACCGATTGAGAATACGGATATGGGATATGCGGTCAACGCATCGACGGCGGTGATTCGCGTGCGGGGATTGTTCTACGATTGCGACAGGGGCGTCTGGTTTGTAGGACCGACCCCCTCCGGTCCCTGGGCGGTCTGCGATGCGGTCCCGCCTGCCATATACACGATTCCCCCCCGGTACCCCGTGTATTACACACGGTACGTCCGTGTATACAGCTACACGCCCGACGTCGTCTATGTCGGATATACTCCGGGATACACCGGATCGTACGTGTACGGGGGGACGGTCATTTACGGCACGGGATATTATTACCGTCCATGGTATCGCCACTACTATTATCCGCGCCCGTGGACATGGGGTTTCGGGTTTCATTATAATCCGTGGACAGGGTGGTCTCTCGGATATTCGACAGGATGGTGGCGCCCCCGCGGGTGGTTCGCATACAATAACTGGGGAAGAGTGCGCGAGGGGTGGTGGGGCCCGGTCGGCTACAGGCCGATGTACAGAGCGTATGCAGGCCCCGTCTACAGGGAAGGCTACCGCCCCGTGTACAGACCGATGCTTCCCGACCGGGGGGTGCGCGGGCCCGGCACAGGGGGTGCGCGATTCACGGGCGCCGTACGCACCCCGACGATGTACGACCGATGGTCGGCCGGAGTGACCCGACCCACCGCCGGGGAACGACCGCGCCAGGCGGTCGATATGGCGAGGCCCGAAGCCCGGCCCGCCCCCGCAACCGGGCCGCGCGGTGCGGGAAGACAGGGGGTCAGGCGCGCGCAAGGTGGCCCTCCGCGGGGGAACCCCGCCAACAAGAATCCGGGGGGAAAGAACTTCCGCAAGAATCCGAAGCCGCGTCAGGAAGGAAAAAGGGACAAGCAGGATGAGGGGAACCGGCGATGAACGATGCACTCGCCGGTCACCTCGAATGAGCGAAAGACACAGGCCACAGACAACCCACAATCCGGCCATCACACAAGGAGGCACGTCATGGACAAGAAGACATTCATGAACAATCTTTCGTCACAGATCACCGACTGGCAGAAGGAACTGACCGATCTGAGCGCGAAGGCGGAAAAGGCGGGGACCAAAGCCAGAACTGAATTCCAGAGCCAGATCAAGGATCTCAACTCAAAGCTCGACGACGCCCAGTCAAAACTCAAGCAGATTCAGGCAGTCGGGCCCGACGCATGGGAGGACGTGCGCGCTGGATTTGAGAAAAGCTGGACGGAGATGAGCTCGGCGTTCAAAAACGCTCTTGCGCGATTCAAGAAGTGAGGAAAGATGCAGGCTGCACCGGCAATCCCGGGGAGGCTCCTCAGGCGGGTTCCGCGTGTATCGTCACGCGCCGGAGCTCCTTGATGTTGTCATAGAGCCGCTTTTCGACATCGCAGACGATCTCGTGTATCTCTCCGAGAGTCCTCCCCCGGTCAAACCTGCACGCTACCGAGAGATTGTAGCGGTCACCGATCTTCAGGAGATCCAGGTCCGTGAACCTGACGACGCGGTTCTCCGACCGGATGCATTCAGCGACGCGCTCACGGAGACCTGCCTCCCGTCCCGTCTCGTGAGCGACTTCACTCGTCTCCGGATGGTACTCCTCCATGTGGATAGTCACCTTCTCCACGCCGGGAACCCTCTCCTGGATCTCGCGTTCGATCCCGGTGGTGATGTCATGAGCTTCGACAAAGTCCTTCCCCCGCGAGAATTCGATATCAAATTCCACGTGGTACCTGTTGTCCTTCTGATGGACCTCCAGGTGGTGGGGCGCACCCAGGCCCCTGTCGAGTATGATCATCCTGATCCGCTCGGCGATCGTTTCATCGTTCCGCTCGAACGGTTCGCCGTGAACGATCACGTCCATGTCAGGATACCTGACATGGACAGACTTTTCGATGTTGTCCATCACTTCGTGCGCCTGTTGGAAGAGCATTGTCCTCGGTATGGCAACCGTCGTGTCAAGAAACATCGTCGGGCCCGACTGACGCAGGCGGATACCCCTGATCTCTGAGACCCCCTTCACCCCTCCCATCACACCCCGAAGCTCATCCTCAAGCCCGTCAGGCACCCGGTCCATGAGGGCTTCGATGGTCCGCCTCCCCATCCTGTAGCTTACGACGAGAACGAGTCCCGCCACGACAATCGCGGCGACGGCGTCGACGAGGGGCTGTCCGAGCCGGACGAAGAGGAGACCCGCCAGCACCACAAGCGAACTCCAGACGTCGCTTGAGAAGTGGAGCGCGTCGGCCTCGAGGGCCTGGCTCCGGTGCTTCCGCGCGGCGCGGCCGAGTGCGCGCGAGCGGCTGAAATCGACGACGATGGAGAGCCCGATGACGCCGAAGCCCCACATGTTCGCTTCAACATGCGCCGTCCCCGTCACAAGCCGCTCCACCGCCTCCTTGATTATCCAGACGCACGTCGCCACAAGGAGGAGAGTCTCGACAAACGCCGAAATGTTCTCGACCTTTCCATGTCCGTACGGATGTTCCTTGTCCGGCGGGCGGGCGGCGATCACCACCGCTACGAGCGTGAGTATCGCGGCAAGCATATCCAGTCCGGAGTGGGCCGCCTCCGATAGGATGCCCAAACTGTTGGTTTCAAGCCCCACGACGAGCTTCAGCGCCGTTATGAAGACGGCCGCGAGCACGGACGTGAGGGCTACGCGCGCCTTTTCGCGCGCCGGATCGATCACCGTCATCAGTCTTCCCGGAGATTTGGCCAAATATAGGAAACGGAGAAAATGGAAGCAAAAGCGGTTCCTCGAACGCCGCATTTGAGTTTTTGAGGGGCCGTTCATAGATTGAGATCGAGGGGGAGGGCAGGGGTGGTTGACACCCTCCGGAGGCATTCCTCCCCGCAACGATCGACCCCCAAAATGAACCCGCGATTCCCCCTTATAGCCGCATTCCTCCTCCTCACGGCGCACCCCCTGCCGGCCCGGGCGGAACAGGTTGATTTCAAGAGGCTCGCCGAAGGGCTCTCGCAGGCAACGGTAAATACGATCGTCCAGGACCGCCGGGGTTTCATGTGGTTCGGCACACAGGACGGCCTCAACCGGTTCGACGGATACTCGTTCACGATCTTCCGGCATAATCCCTCCGATACGAATTCCATACCGGATAACTACATCTGGACGATGGCGGAAGACCGGAACGGCTGTCTCTGGATCGGGACGCTTAACAACGGCCTCTGCCGGTACGATCCGGAACGGGAAGAATTCAGGAACTTCAGTCACGTTCCCGGAGACCCGACAAGCCTGAGCAACAACAACGTTACGGCCCTCTGCCAGGGCGCCGACGGAGAGATCCTCGTTGGCACGTGGGGAGGCGGCCTGGAGAAATACGACCCGGGGAGCAACCGGTTCATCCAGCTGCAGCCCGCGAACAGACGAATCCGGTGCCTGTACCGCGGCAGAGGAAGATTGCTCTGGGTGGGGACGTGGGAAGGGCTCGATCTCATCGATTCAAGCGGCGCCGCCATTGCGCACTTCGCCCACGACGCGCATGATCCCGGAAGCCTGAGCGGCGACAGGATCATCTCCCTTTTCGAAGATGCCTCCGGGGTGATGTGGGTGGGAACGTTCGACTCCGGACTCAACAGGTTTGACAGAGACACGGGGAGGTTTTTCAGGCTCACACACGGTTCCGACAGACTACGGACTCCCGGGAGCGATGCGATCCGGTGCATGACCGGGGACGGGAAAGGCCGCATCTGGATCGGGACGCTCGACGCGGGGGTCGACCGTTTCGACCCCGGACGCGGCATCTTCTCACACTTCGGGTCGGATCCGTTCGACCGCGGCGGGCTCTCGAGCAACCGCGTGTTCTCCCTCTACAGGGACCGGACCGGCGCGATCTGGGTCGGGACAGGTGACGCGGGGATCAACCGGTATGACCCCCTTGCACACGAATTCGCTCTTTTTGTACGGGACCCGTCGAATCCTGCAAGCCTGAGCAGCAACGTGGTCCGCGCGGTACTCGAAAGCAAGCGGGGTGATCTCTGGATCGGAACGTTCGGCGGGGGGCTCAACCGCCGGCTTCCCGGAGGGGAGGGTTTCATCCACTACGCCCATGACAGGCAGAGCGCCTCCGGCCCCGGGAGCCAGGCAGTCCTCTCCCTCTTTGAAGACTCCCGGCACGACATCTGGATAGGCACCGGAGACGCCGGGATGGACCGGTTCGACGCAAGAAGCGGGAGGTTCGTCCACTACAGGCACGACGCCCACAATCCCGCGTCGCTGTCGGACGGCGCCGTCATGGCGATCACCGAGGACAGGGAGGGAAGCCTCTGGATCGGCACATCAGGGGGAGGGGCCGACCGGTTCGAGAGGCGGTCAGGCACATTCGTCCACTTCCGTCCCGGCGCGGGAGGAACGGCGGGCGCAAACGACATCTGGGCGATACACGAAGACCGGTCCGGCAACATCTGGATGGGGACATGGGGGGAAGGGCTGTACAGGTACGACAGACGACAGGATACGCTCGCGCGATACATGCACGACCCCGTGAACCCCGGAAGCCTCTCCAACAACACGGTCTTGTCGATATACGAAGACATGGAAGGGACTCTCTGGTTCGGGACCTGGGGAGGCGGGCTGGACAGGTTTGAGCCGTCAACGGGAGGTTTCAAAGCGTATACGGAGGCGGACGGGCTTTCCAATAACGTCGTGTACGGCATACTCCCGGACGGAAGAGGGAACCTCTGGCTGAGCACAAACAAGGGACTCTCGAAGTTCTCCCCTCAGGCCTTAACGTTCAGAAACTACGACGCGCTCGACGGGCTTCAGGCGGACGAGTTCAATCAGGGGGCGTACTGCAGGGGCGCGGACGGAACGCTCTATTTCGGGGGTGTCAAGGGGGTCAACGCATTCCGGCCCGACAGCCTCAGGGACAATCCTGAACCGCCGCCCGTCGTGATCACGGGTTTCCAGGTCTTCAACAGGCCAGTGCCGGCGACCGCGGCCGGCGGGGGCACAATCACGCTGTCATACCGTGACAACTTCTTTTCGTTCGAGTTCGCCGCTCTGAATTACACCACGCCGGAGAAGAACAGGTACGCGTACAAGCTGGAGGGTTTCGACAGGGACTGGATCCCCTCCGGCACGCGGAGGTACGTCAGCTACACGCACCTGAACGGGGGCGATTATGTCTTCCGGGTGATCGGTTCGAACAACGACGGCATATGGAATGACGCCGGCATCGCGCTCCCCCTTCATATCAATCCGCCGTTTTACATGACCTGGTGGTTTCTTCCGGCGGTCGCCGCGGTCATTGCATTCGGGACATACCTGTCGTACAGGCTCCGGCTCACGAAGCTGCTCACAATCGAAAAGCTCCGGACGAGAATCGCCTCCGATCTCCATGACGACATCGGGTCGGGCCTCACGCGTATCGCCGTCCTCTCGGACGTCGCGCTGCACCAGGCGGAGGATCTCCAGAAGCCGGGCGCCGGATCGACAGGGCCCGCGGATGTCACCCGCTCGATTACGAAAGTCGGGAACATCGCCCGGGAGCTCGTCGACGCCATGAGCGACGTCGTATGGTCGATCGATCCGCGCCACGACACGGCCGGGAGCCTCATGCAGAGGGTGAAAGTATACGCGTTCGAACTCTGCGAGGCGAAGAGAATTGCGCTCTCGTTCGAAACCCTCGGCGAACGGGACACGGCGGCCATCAGCCCGGAGATCATGCGCGAGCTTCTCCTTGTCGCCAAGGAGGCCGTCACGAATATCGTCAGACATTCGGAATGCTCCGCCGCTCATATCCGGCTCGTGACGGGAAGGAGGGAGGTCACGCTCGAGGTGAGCGACAACGGAAAGGGCTTTCTCCCCACCACGGCGGCTGCCGGGAACGGGCTGATGAACATGCGCTCACGCGCCGGGAATGCAGGGGGAACGTTTGCCGTCGAATCCAATCCCGGTGGCGGCACGAGGCTCTTCATCTCGCTTCCGAACATCTGAATGAACCGTACATTTGTTCAGTTGCAATCGGGGCGCAATCGGATACATTGGGACGTATGATAAGCAGCCCCGAGCGCGATAACATAATTCACGTCGCAATAATCGACGACGATGCGGAGATCCGAACCGGGCTTCAATGGATGATCGAGCATTCGGACGGATTTGTCTGTACGGGGTCGTACCCGCGTTGCGATGAGGCGCTGGCGGTCATTGAGAACGACCCTCCGGACGTGGTTCTCATGGACATCGGCATGCCCGGCAAATCGGGGATAGAGTGCGTGGGCGCGCTCAAGGAGCGGTTCCCCGACATACAGGTCCTCATGCTCACTGTGTACAGCGACGACGAGAAGATATTCCAGTCGCTCCGCGCCGGGGCGGTCGGCTATCTTCTGAAAAAGACCCCTTCGGAGAAGCTCCTTGACGCCATCCGCGACGCGTTTGCCGGTGGGGCGCCGATGTCGAGCGAGGTGGCCCAGAAGGTTCTGAGCTACTTCCGCCCGCCGAAACCCTCCAAACTCCTTGCATCGCTTTCAGACAGGGAGATAGAAGTCCTCGAGGCGCTCAAGGAAGGGCACAGTTACAAGGCAATCGCCGAGAAGCTTTTCGTGAGCGTCCACACGGTCCGGTTTCACCTTCACAATATTTACGCAAAACTCCACGTCAGTTCGCGGTCCGAAGCGGTGGCAAAAGCCCTGAACGGCAGGTGACCCCTGTACAAACCGTACATTTGTTCAGTTGCGGCTCTACACACGCCCTCCTACCTTAGAGAAAACCTTTCCGGTCCGAACTCTCACGATCCGCTGTTATTTCTCAACCACATATGGAGGGGGTATGAAAAGTCTTGCTCTTATTTTCCTTCTTGCACTCGTCGTCGCGGCTCCATCATTGACGGAAGCGCAGATCCCCAATCCGGGGTTTGAAACCTGGGCCGCCGGTCAACCGACCGGGTGGATTACCGACAACACCCCGGGGTTCGATACAACGGTGACACAGACTTCCACAAGTCATTCCGGGTCATGGGCGCTGAAGGGGAAAGTTGCCTCTTTCATGGGACTTGTTTCATTCCCCCCGTGGATCTGGGCGGAGTTCCCCATCGCACAGCGCTATTCCACGTTTTCCGGCTGGTACACGTTCACCCCCGTCGGCGGGGACAGCCTCTACGGCTGGCTTGTGATGTACAAAGGGGGGTCCGGGATCGGCGTCTCGGTGTTCAGCAACAAAACGACAAGGGGTTCATTCACACAATTCAATGCTACCATCAATTACTTCGCGGGCGGCGTGCCCGACAGCTGCTGGATGTGGTTCGCAATCATCGGCTCGAGCGCAAATGGGGACACCATCCATGCCGGGTCGACGTTCACACTTGATGATCTGACCCTGTCGGGAACCGCAACCGGTGTTGAACAACAATCGACAGAGCCTGTTTCATACTCCCTGTCACAGAACTTTCCCAATCCGTTCAATCCGAGCACGATGATCGCGTACCAGACCGCCAAGTCCGGCCCCGTCCGTCTGGCCGTCTATGACATACTCGGACGCGAAGTGGCGACGCTCGTCAACAGCGTGCAGCCGCAGGGCTCGCATGAGGTCCGGTTTGATGCGGGAGAGCTCTCGAGCGGAGTCTATATCTACAGGCTCCAGACGCCGGGATTTGTCCAGCAACGGAAGATGATATTCCAGAAGTAACCTGCCGTAATTTCTTCACCACCCGCAGGTTGTCCGATCAGGCGGACGGCGTTATCGCCGTCCGCCTTTTTTGCCTGGAAGACCCACACGTCTCTTACACACTCATTCCCCCCACCCATCTCTCCCGGTACCCGATTTGCGTGTTGAAGGGCTTGTCGTTAGCTTGCAGTGCAGTTCCAACACTTCTGAATGACGACATCCGCTCCATGGCGAAATCACGGCAGGAACTCAAGAGGGAATACAAGGAACGACGCATCACCGCTGGAGTTTTCCAGGTGCGGAACATGTTGAGCGGCAGGATACTGCTCGGGAGCAGCCTGAATCTGGACGGGCCGCTCAACCGCCACCGGTTTTTGCTCACGATCGGGAGGCACCCCAGCGAGGAACTTCAGGAAGAATGGAACAGGGAGGGTCCCGCTGCGTTCGCATTCGAGGTGCTCGAGGCCGTCAAGGTCAGCGACGATCCGAACTTTAACCTGGAGGATGAACTGACGCTCCTCGAGCAAATCTGGATTGAGAAGACGCAGCCGTTCGGCGAGAGGGGGTACAACAAGGATGCGCGGATCCGGCAGGTTTGACAACGGGTTTGTGCCGGCGAAGGTTCACGCATTCTTCAGCGCGGCGGGATGCTGATCATCTGCGGACGGCCAGAGGCCGGCCCGATGGATCGCTCCTTTCGTGCCCGCGCCCGGAGCGGTAGCGCGAGGCGGTTTTCCGGCGGGCGTGAGACTTCTTCCCTTGCGAAGGGCTCTTCTTCGTACCGGAAGGGGAAGGGGCTTTCTTCCCGGGGACCGTGATTTCCGCCCCTGACCCGGGCGCGGGGCTGACGACAGGGGGCCGGGATTCCCGGTGGATGTTCCCCTCCTGCAGAATCCGGATGATCCGCTTTTTCGGGAGGATTCTGAACGGCGTCTCCTTCTTCTCCCCGGGGAGGATTGTCACCCGGACGGAATCCCGTTCCGGATAATGGTATTCAGGGATCCCCTCCCCCGCCACGCGCACTGTCCACTCCCCCGGCCGCAGATCGGAGAATTGGAATCTCCCCCTGTTGTCGGTGAAGCGCCTGAGCGTTTCATCCCGCCCGGCGATTTCCACGATGACGTTCGATCCCTTCCCCTTTTCGATAATCTCTCCCCGGGCCGTATCCTGAGCCGCAGACTCGTTGAAATCGTAGACCGTGATATCCCCGGTGATCGACGCAGAACGGACGACCCCGATATCAAGCCGGGATTCCTCTCCACCGAGCACAGTGACAAGAAACGGGGCGGGGCGCGTCGTCACCCTGTCGACTCCGGCACTGGCAAGATCCGGCGTGAGCGCATAGACATCGGGCTTGAGCGACGGAAAAAGAAATTCTCCGGATTCGTCAGTGACTGCAGTGGCGCTCCCCGCGTAGAGGACCACGTTCGGGACTCCCTCACGCGTCAGGGCATCCTCCACCCTCCCCCTGAGAACTCCGGAGCCGGAAAGCCGCGTCAGGGGTATGCTCAGAGGTATGGAGTACTCTACCAGATATGCGACCTGTTTTCCTTCCGCCGACGGGGCAAAGAGGCTCTGTCTCCCCCTCAGGGTCAGCGTGTGCCTGAATGGAAATTCGTACTCCGCGCTTACGTCAAAAAGGCTGTACGACTGTTCAAAGGGGGGGCCGATGCGCGTCCCGTACAGGCTTGCCAGGATCCGGGTCCGCGCAGCGATCGTGATCGCTGCATTCAGGCTCCCCGACCATGTCTCCATCCCGACAGCAGAGGTAAGATTCTCCTCCCTGAGATACTCGGCGGTGAACCCGTACGACTGGTGCGCTTCCGGCCTGAAATTGGCCGAGAGCTGGTACCGCCGGAGCGGACCCGCATCCCCGAGGAGATATTCCCTGCTCGTCCCGAGATCAACGCTGCCGTAAATGCTCGCGGCGGGGAACGAATATCCGCTCCGGAGCTGCACGCTGCTCTCCCGCCTGTTGTACTTCGGCGAGGGGAGCAGATCCTCCCCGTCGATCTGCCTGTAGTACACCGCAAGCAGCTCCCCCCACCCCCCGCCGAACTGGTAAAACCTGTCACGTGGAGCCACGAGCTGGAGCGTGTCATCAAGAAGGTTCTGCCTCTGATCCTGGGCAAATGCCTCCAGCCGGATGTTCTCCCACGGCCTCGCGTTCACGGAGGCGCTTTTGAAATCCTCGTTTCTGTAGTATCCCCCAAAGTCCGGCCCCGCGTGGACAATTCTGAAATCATACGACACCCACTTCTCGCTCCCCAGAACGCGGGCGGCATACGCGTCGTCGTGCGCATCGTCGAGAGAACTCCTCCCGTATTCGAGATCAACGTCCGTCCCCTCGAGCGGCCGGAGGAGCGTGCGCACAGTCGCCACATTGCTCACATGATAGTCTTCCTTCCGGAGGAAATTCACCCCCACGGACGTCCCGGGTTCAAACCCGTACGTCACGAACCCCGCCTGCTCCTTCTGGAGGGGCGTATAGAACCTGGTCTGGTTGATGAACCCGCCAGCGGTGACACTCCCCGCGGTGAACTGTCCCCCCGCGCCGAACGCGTAGCGCCCGAGCTCCGTGAGCGGGGAAAGCTCGTACGGCCTGTCGCCGGCATATGCGCGGTACTTCCCGGAGAGATAGCTGATCCTGTATTCGTCGTGCAGGCCGAGCACGGAGCGGGATTGTATGTCGGGCGTGCGGAGGAGGAGGTCGACTCTGTCCGTCCCCCTGTCCGTGATCGTCCCCCCTCCGGCCACTTCGATCTGGCCGCCGGACTGTCCCGATTCACCCGCCGCGCGGAGTTTCACGTCAAGGGGGATTTCGTGAAACTTGATATCGGTTGACGTCACCCGGGGCACGATCTCCAGAAGCGTCGACGCCGTGACGACAACCGTGGTGTCCTGGCCGAGCACCGCGCGGAGCTCGAGGACGTATTTTGTGCCTTCCATGATGCCGGGATCCGCGCTGACGACGACGGTGACCTCTCTCGATTCCAGCGCGCCCAACGTTTCAGATCCGGAATCGGGGAGGGCGCTTATGTTCTCCATGCCGCGCACGGAGAGGCGCACGGTGCTCTGTTCGTTGCCGAGGTTCCTGAGGAGAAACGCAGACCTGCAGGAGGTGCCCGAGACGAGATAGCGCGGCGCTTCAACGAGCTGAAGCTCGATGCGGCGAAACGGCTCCACGCTCACACCGACGGCGATCTCCGTTCTGCACGGGGGGATGGCGTTGTCGCTGACGGAATACCGGATTGTGTAGTTTCCCGCCGGAGAAGAGGCGGGGACGGCGATGCTCACAAGGCGGATGTCAGTCCTGTTCGCCCCGAGCGTAAACGGGATGTCGGGGGTCAGATTCCGCCACCCCGGAGGAAGCTCCAGGCGCGATTCAAGCCGGCGATCGACGGGGGAGAGACCCGTCACGGTAATGGCCGCCGTCAGGACGCGGCCGGGAAGCGTCGAAAGCGGTCCCTCCTCCGCGCGCGACAGCGTGACGCAGTTTCCCTGCGAGAAGAGAAGGTGCGGGATACAGAGAAGAAGAACCGGGAGAGCGTAGGCGATCCGGAAAGGAGCGTGTGGACGATGGGGTCCCGGAGTCTCCACGGAGAGGTTTTAGAATTCGAGTGTGTATTGAGCCCCGAACACGTTCTCCCCCCCCGCATCGACGACGACGAGTGCCTTGTACGTCCCCTTTGCGATCCCGGCCAGCTCGATCATCTGCCGGACAGATGTCCCGGGATACATGCGGTACGTGTGCCCGGGGAATTTCCCCTTCGAGATCCCTTTCCCGTCAAACAGCTCCACGTAGACGTCGGGCCTGAACCAGAGCGTGCCGTTGTCTTCGAGATCGACCTGCAGGAGCGTTTCGCCCTGGTTCCCCCTGACGAGCTTTGCCCCGATGAACCGTATGGATTTTGACCCGGTCCCTGCAATGTGTGATGCAATCTGAATGCCGTAACGGAGCGTCTGGCGGACACCCATTTGCGGCTTGTTCTTTTTCTCCTGCAGGGAAGACTCGGGGGACTCTTTGGAGATCCCCTCCACCATGAGCATGCTCCAGTACGAGCCCGCGAGAGGTTTTCCCGCAAGCGACTCCGGCACTGCGACGGTGTAGTTCACCGTGACGATCCCCTGCGGAGGAATCACGAGCGACGAAGGGCTGAAGCTCACCCACCGGGCGTTCGAACGGGGGGTTGAACCGGCCTCGGCGTAGTTGCTTGTCCCTTCGAAGGAGAAGAGATAGTCGGTCTGGTACAGCTTCGCCTCCTGGGGCTCTTCCGTGTCGTTCTTGACGAGTATGGATCCGCTGTACGACTCACCCGGCCGCGCATCACGGTCCTGGCTCAGGTCACCGATGATGGAGACCTGCGCCAGGCCGCATTCAGTGCCGAGGAGAACGATGCAAGGGAGGAGAAAAGGGGAAAGAGCATGTGCACGCGTGAGGATTCTCATTGAGCCACCAGCGTATATGTGATTGCATGGACGTCATTTCCCAGCTCGGCACTGTTCCCCTGGGCAAACGTGGCGGACGCGGTGTACTGGAGCGTGCACGTCTTATGGACCGGGTTTCCCGTCGGTATGTTCAGGACGAAGTTTGTCGCAGGCATGCCGTTGAACAGCGTCACCTGGGGCGCGGCAACGCCGTACGTGAGATTTGTTGCAAGCACCGTCAGGGTGAACCGCTGTCCGGGACACGACGTGGAGACGGTGATCTTCGTAATCACGTTCTGTTTCCTCCATCTGAGGGAGGTCGCGGCGTTTGTGACGGAGACGGGCTGCGCGCCCGCCGTTCCGGTCGTGACGCTCATGAGAGGGTTCCCCCCCTGGACCGAGATCTGTGCACGGAGCTGCGTCAGGGACCCGGCGGAGCAGAGAATGACGAATATCGCGAACGATCTCATTATGGTATGACTCATTGGGCAGCCACAGTGAAAGTGATCACATGAACATCGTTACCCGTCCCCTGGGAAGCGAGCGCGATGCCGGTGTACAGGAGCGTGCAGGACCCAGAAGAGCGCCCGATATTCAGGAGAAGATCCTGCGCCGAAGTGGAGAGCGTCACCTGGGGAGCCGCGTTTCCCACCGTCGGGTTCAGGGCGAGAAGTTTCAGCGTGAATTTCGGGGCCGCGAGGCTCGTGCTGACGCTGACTTTCCGGAGGCTGCTGTTCGTTCCCCAGAGGAGAGACGTGCTCTGGTCAGTGACACTCATCTGGTTCTGCCCCGCCACGACGTTTGCGCTGCTGATATTCAGATTGACGGAACCCACCGTCACCCGGACAGACGTAATGACGGAAACCTGCATCGTGACCGTATGCCCCCCCGTACCGTATACCTGCGCGCGTGCGGTCCCGTTCATCAGAAGAACCGCCATCGCGGCGGTTTTCCAGACACGATTCACGACAATGTGGAGGTGATTTTTCACCGGGTGGTCTCTCTGTGCCGAACCAATATAAACCCCGCACTCTGAAAACACAACCACCCCGTTCGACTCTCTGCCCGATGGGGGGACGAGAGAGCGGACGGGGTGGCAGTGAACGAAAGAGACTTCCTGTCAGTTCGTGAGCGTCAGCGTGACCGTCTTTGCGGTCGACGTCAGGATTCCGGCCGACGCATTCGCATTGAACGTGTATGTAATCGTACGTCCCGCGTCAGCACCCTTCGGTATCCCTGTTACGACCGCCACCGCGCTTGCCGCCAGGGCATTCGAAATATCGACAGTCCCTGCGCTCGTACCCATCAAGGCACCCGGCGCAAGGGCAATCTGGAGCTGGTATCCCGCGGCCAGAGCCGCATCGAGGTTCGCGGTGATCCTGAGCGGGGTTGCCGAGTTGTGCGTGATGCTGTAGGTCGACGTCGCGTCGCTCACGGGGGTCAGGGTGTTGTTTCCCGCCGTACCGTTTGAGATCGTAAGCGTTATGACGCCGCCGGTGATGGCGATCTTCTGGACCGAGTTGACCGCAAGATTCACCGTCTGCGTTGCAGCCGCCTGCGAGAATGACGTCCCGACGCAGAGCGCGCAGAGACTGAGACCGAGAATCAGAGAGAGGGACTTCTTCATGAGTTGCTCCTTGGTGGTTTTGAAGTTAGTTGTTTTCCGGTTTTCGTTTGTTATGAATTCACATGGTGCCCGTATGCACAGACATTGTGCCAGATTCCAGAAGCCAAATTATTGCCTTTTTTGACGCAGATTTGCATTAAGTGTAGAATCAGGGGCCGGAGGAGGAAATAATGACCTTCAAAGAAGGTAATTTGGCGCTTTTACCCGCGAGGATCGTGCCCTGCACGCGGCAAAGGTGATTCCGCTGCATTGTGTGTGGACAGAGGAACACTCATGGGAATCGTCACCGATGCGACGACAGGCGCACCCCTCGGGAACACGAACGTCTATCTCTCATCGACGACGACGTCCGAAGGAAAGTCAATGTCAAGCATCGCGGAAACGGCGGAGATGCTGGATGAACACGCCGGAACCTGAACCGGGCCAGGAGCGCAATACGCAGATACGCCGGCGGGCCATCCCTTCTCCGATTGATATCCCGGCCGGGAATCCTTACCTTCTGAAAACCACTCCACCACGTGAATCCCTCTCGACACTCCATCGAAGAACAGGCGGTCTCCGCATTCGCGAAGCACTTCGGAGCCTCCCCCGCCGCCGTGGCATCAGCCCCCGGTCGGGTCAATCTCATAGGCGAACATACCGATTACAACGACGGGTTTGTGTTCCCGGCGGCGATCGACCGCGCGACGGCTGTGGCGATCGGACCCCGCGATGACGACCGGCTCGTCATGAACCCGGGATCGGCGGAGGACTCGAGGTTTGCCCTGTCGCGCCTCTACCCTTCCGAACAGCGGGCGTGGACCGATTACCTGACCGGCGTCGCCTCGCTTCTGCAGGAGAGGGGGACCCCGCTCTCCGGCGCGAACATGTACGTCTACGGAAACGTCCCGCGCGGGTCCGGACTCAGCTCGTCGGCAGCCCTCGAGCTCGCGGCCGCTTTTGCGCTCATCGAAATGAACGGGCTCACGATAACGCCCGTCGAGACCGCAAAGCTCTGCCAGCGTGCTGAACATGAATTCGCGGGAGTCAAGTGCGGCATCATGGACCAGTTCATCTCCTGCCTCGGCAAGAAGGACAATGCGCTCCTGCTGGACTGCAGGACGCTGGCTTACGAACACGTGCCGATCCCCCCGGGGGTGGACCTGCTTGTGTGCGACACGGGGGTGAAACGCGCGCTTGCCGGATCGGAGTACAACCAGAGACGCGAGGAATGCAGCACCGGGGTCCGGATACTTTCTTCCACCCTGAAGGGAATCACCGCCCTGAGGGACGTCCCGGCCGCCCGGTTCCTGGAGCTTGAGGGGATGCTTGACCCAGTCGTGCGGAAACGGTGCATGCACGTGGTGACGGAAAATGAGAGGGTGATACGTTCGGCGTGCGCACTCAGGGAGGGGAACCTCTCCGAATTCGGAAAGCTGATGTACGAATCGCACCTGAGCCTCCGCCGGGACTACGAGGTGAGCTGTCCCGAACTTGATCTTCTTGTCGATCTGTGCGCCGGCGCCGACGGGGTCATAGGAGCACGGATGACCGGCGCGGGATTCGGGGGCTGCGCAATCGCTCTTGTGAAAGAAGGCTTCACCGAAGGAGTGATGGCCCGGTTGAACGCCGGCTATCGCGGAAAGACCGGGAGGGATCCCTCCCTCTACGTATGCGCAATCGACGACGGGGCCCGCGTACGCCGGATCGCCGGGTGACACGGAACGACAAGGAGAACTCATGAAACGGACGCTTATCATTGTGCTGTGCGCGCTCGCGTTCGCCTGTGCGAAGAAGGAAGAGAAGGGACAGACAAGAACCATCGGCGTCGCGCTCCTGACCCGGGGACATATCTTTTACAAAGACCTTGAAGAGGGGCTCCGCCAGGAAGCGGCCAAGGAGCATTACGAACTCGTGATCACGTCCGCGGAATTCGACCTGGGAAAACAGATCAACCAGATCGAGGATTTCGTCGCCCGCAGGGTCGACGCCGTCATCGTCTGTCCCGTCGATTCGAAAGGGGTTGCGCCGGGAGTACAGAAGGCGAACGATGCGAACATCCCCGTGTTTACCGCCGATATCGCGGCGGAAGGGGGAAAGGTCGTCAGCCATATCGCCTCCGACAACGTCGCGGGTGGACGGCTCGCCGGGGAGTACATGGCGAAAGCCCTGAACGGCAAAGGGCGGATCGCCATCGTCAACAATCCCGTCGCAACATCCGTTCTCGACCGCGTGCAGGGGTTCCGGGACGCCATTGGCAAATTTCCAGGGCTCACCGTGGTTGCGGACGTCAACGGGCAGGCCGTCCGGGACAAATCGCTCGAGGTGACCGCCGACGTCCTCCAGGCGAACCCCCAGCTTGACGGGATATTCGGCATCAACGACGCAACCGCACTCGGCGCACTCGACGCCGTCCAGCAGTTCAAACGGACGAACATCATCATCGTGGGATACGACGCGACACCTCCGGCGGCGGACGCTATCACGCGGGGGACGCCCCTCAAGGCCGACGTCATACAGTACCCGGCGAAGATCGGGACGATAACGATCGACATGATTCACGACTATTTTGCGGGGAAGCAGGTGCCGGCCGTCGTTCCGGTTGAGGTCGGGATCGCCGACGCGGACTATTTCGCCAAAAACCCGCAGAAGTGAGAATGGAACCGCTCCTTGCGATGCAGGGAATCATCAAGCGGTATCCCGGCGTCCTTGCGCTCAGCGGCGTCGATTTCACGCTCCAGGCCGGCGAGGTCAACTGCCTCGTCGGCGAGAATGGCGCGGGAAAATCGACGCTCATCAAGGTCCTCTCCGGCGCGATCGTGCGGGACGCCGGTTCGATACGCATAGAAGGGAACGAGGCCCATCTGGACTCCCCCGCCGACGCACAGCGCCTGGGGATCGGCGTGATCTACCAGGATTTCAAGCTCGTCCCGGCCCTCACCGTCGCCGAGAACATACTTCTCGGCACGGAGCCGGTCGTCGGACGGAGTCCCTTCATCGACAGGAAGGGGATGGACGAGAAGGCCTCCGCGGCGCTCGGCCTTCTCGGCGAGGAAATCGACACCCGTTCGCCCGTCGGCCACCTGAGCGTTGCAAAGCAGCAGATGGTCGAAATCGCCAAGGCGCTCTCCCGGAATGTCAGGATACTCGCGATGGACGAACCCACCGCACCCCTGACCGAGTGGGAGACCGCAAACCTCTTCAAGGTAATCCGCTCGCTCAAGGACCGCGGGGTCGGCATCATTTACATTTCCCACCGCCTCGAAGAGATCTTCGAAGTGGGCGACCGGGTCACCGTTCTGCGCGACGGTGCGTTCGTTCACGCATGCGGGATCAACGAGATCGACAGGCGGGGGCTGATCCGGAAGATGGTGGGGCGCGAGCTCGAGAATGAATACCCGCGCGCCGTGCTGGCGAGGGGAACGGAGATACTCCGGATCGAGAATCTGAGCTCCGACCGTGTGTCGAACGTCAACCTGACGCTGTACAGGGGCGAGGTTCTGGGTCTCGCCGGACTCGTGGGAGCGGGGAGATCCGAGCTCGCACGGCTCGTGTTCGGCGCCGACAGGAGGACCGGGGGGCGCATCTTCCTCGACGGGAAGGAGATCGCCCCGGAGTCGCCCCACGAGGCGATCCGCGAGGGGATCGGTCTCCTGACAGAGGACCGGAACAGGTACGGTCTCATCATGCAAATGTCGATACGGGAGAACATCTCCCTCTCGAGCCTCCGCGCGATGCTCACGGGCCCGTTCATCGACAGGAGAAAAGAAGAGACCGCCGCCCGACAGCTTTCCGACGACCTGAGGATCAAGGCGCCCGACACGGGCGTTATCGTCGAAAACCTGAGCGGGGGGAACAGGCAGAAGGTCGTCCTCGCCCGGTGGCTCAATACGAAGGCGAGGGTCCTGATATTCGACGAGCCGACGGCGGGGATCGACGTCGGGGTGAAGTACGAGATCTACACGCTCATCAACCGGCTTGCCCGGGAGGGGATCGGCGTGATTGTGATCTCCTCCGATCTTCCCGAGCTTCTCGGCATATGCCACCGCGTCGCGGTGATGTGCGAAGGGGAGCTGACCGGGATCGTCGAGGGGACCGAGGCCACACAGGAAACCGTCATGACATACGCCCACAAAAACCGCAGATGACTTCAGACCGCATCACGAGGAAACTCTCCGGCGAGTTCGGCATCGGGATCGCGTTCATCCTGGAATTCGCGCTCTTCGCATTCGCCTCCCCCTATTTCTTCACCCCCGACAACCTCCTGAACGTCTCGCTCCAGGCGTCGATCACCGCCATCATCGCCGCCGGAATGACGTTCGTGATCCTGACCGGGGGAATCGACCTCTCCGTCGGCTCGCTCGTGGCGTTTGCGGGGATCGTCGCAACGTCGCTCCTCAAGACCGGGCTCCCCCCCGCCGCGGGGTTTGCCGTGGCGATAGTCACCGGGCTCGCGATCGGCGCCCTGTCCGGCGCGTTCGCGGGATTCTGCATAACTCGATTCAACATCGCCCCCTTCATCGTCACGCTCGCCACAATGACGATCTGGCGCGGAGCCGCGTTCGTCTGGACGGACGGCCGCCCGGTGTGGGAGCTTCCCGAAGGGTTCGCATTCCTCGGAACGGGCCGCATCCTCGCCGTGCCCGTGCCGACGATCATCATGATCCTGACGTTCATCGCGTCGCACGTTATGCTGACGCGGACCCGATTCGGCAGGTACGTCTACGCGGTCGGGGGAAACATCGAAGCCGCGCGCCTTGCGGGAATCAGGACCGGGAGAGTCCTCATCAACGTGTACATCCTCTCCGGGGCGCTCGCGGCGCTGAGCGGCATACTCCTGGCCTCCCGGATGAACTCCGGGCAGCCGAATGCCGGAGTCGCGTACGAGCTCGACGTCATCGCCGCGGTCGTCGTCGGGGGGACAAGCCTCTCCGGCGGCGCCGGTTCGATCGTCGGCACATTTATCGGAGCGATGCTTATCGCCGTCCTCAGAAACGGCCTGAACCTCCTGAACGTCAACTCCTATGTCCAGCAGGTCATCGTCGGCGTCGTGATTCTCCTTGCGGTGATGCTCGATCAGATCAGGAGAAAGAGAAAGTAAGCGCACCCTGCGGCCGCCGGGGGTGCTTCACGCAGACGCCCGGACGGCCGCGGCTTTGCACTCCATACAACAGGGAACAGCTCCATGAAAACTCTCGCTGCAGTGTTTCTCGTCCTTCTTTTCCCCCTCGCACTCTTCGGTCAATCAAACGTCGACAGGCTCGTCGCGCAACTCGAGTCCGAGACAAAGGGGACGCTCCAGGGGTGGAAGTACAGCACAAACTTCTCCGGAGATCCGACAAAAGCCGGATTCGACGACTCGCAGTGGACGACGCTGGCACTGGACGAGCACCTCTACATCGATTCGTGCTGGATCAGGAAGGAAATCACGCTCCCCGCCCGGATGGCCGGGCAGCCGACGTCGGGGACGGTCCGGTTTCTCGTCACCGTCGATGACTACGGGACACTCTTCGTGAACGGGGAAAACAGGGGGCGCTTTCCGTGGAACGGGGAATTCGAGCTCACGAAGCACGCCCAGCCCGGGGAGAAGCTCCTCCTTGCAATCAAGGCGATCAACACCGGCGGCCCGCTGCGCCTGATCCGGGCGCAGATCGTCCCGGGGAGCGACAACCCGCTTGTGCGTGCGGTCGATGATTTTTCGCTCGGCCTGAAAGTGGCGCAGAAGCTTCTCAGCAACGACACGTACCAGACAAACTCACGTCAGAAGGTGGATCCGGGAACAGACAAATCGCACATGGACAGGGCCGAGAAGGCGAAGCTCAACGCGCTCCTGCAGGCAACCGCCTCCCGTGTCGACATCGACGCGCTCGTGAACGGATCGGTGGACCGCTTCCGCACCTCCCTGGCCGCCGCACGAACGGCGCTCGCGCCCGTCGCGGAATTCGTCCACAGGTTCACGCTTTACCTCGACGCCAACGCCCATATCGACGCCGCATGGCTGTGGCGCTCGAAGGAGACGATCCTGGTCTGCCGGAACACGTTCTCCTCGGTCATGAACATGATGGCCGCCCGGCCGGGTTTCACGTATACGCAGAGCTCCGCGGCGTATTACGACTGGATGGAACGGTATTATCCCGACCTTTTCACGCAGATCCAGCAGCGCGTGAAGGACGGACGCTGGGAGGTCATCGGCGGAATGTGGGTGGAGCCGGACTGCAACCTCCCCTCGGGTGAGTCATGGTCGCGGCAGCTCCTGTACGCGAAGAGCTATTTCAGGAAAAAGCTCGGCGCGAACGTCACGATCGGCTGGAATCCCGATTCGTTCGGCTACAACCTGAACATGCCCGCGTTCTACCGGAGCGCGGGGATCGACGCATTCATCACACAGAAGATCGGATGGAACGAAACAAACGTGTTCCCGTACCGGACCTTCTGGTGGGAATCCCCGGACGGTTCGAGGATCCTGAGCTATTTCCCCTTTGACTACGTGAACACGATCGACGACCCGTTCCAGCTCGTGGACTGGATGAGGCAGTTTGAGGCAAACACCGGGTTCTCGAAGATGCTTATACTCTTCGGCGTGGGGGACCATGGAGGAGGGCCGTCGCTGGAGATGCTTGACAGGATCGACCGCCTGAAGACGCTCGACATATTCCCGCGGATCGAGGAGGGAACGGCGGGCACGTATCTCACATGGCTCCGGAGCAACGACCTCGGCGATCTCCCGGTGTGGAAGAACGAGCTCTATCTCGAATATCACCAGGGGACGTTCACGACGCACGCGGACATGAAGCAGTTCAACCGGTCGAGCGAGGCCCTCCTTACAAACGCGGAGAAGCTCTCATCATTCGCCTCCCTCTCCGGCCGCCCGTACAACGCGGGGGCGCTCCAGGAGGCGTGGCGGCACGTCATGTTCAACCAGTTCCACGACATACTCCCCGGTTCGGGCATTCGCGAAGTGTACATCGACGCCGGGGCGACGCACCGGGAGGCACAATCGATCGGGCGCTTCGAGCTTTCCGGTTCGCTTGAACACATCCAGTCGCGCGTGAACACGGCGGCGTTCAGGCACGGCATCCCCTTCACGGTCTTCAACACGCTCTCCTGGGAACGGTCGGACATTGCGACGCTCGACCTGAAGTCCGGCGACGAGGGAACATACGCGGTCTATGATGCGCCGGGGAAGGAGATCCCTTCACAGACGGTCAGGAAATCGCGCTTCGAGCGCCAAGTAATGTTCGTCGCCGCGCACGTCCCGGCATTCGGCTACTCCACGTTCGAACTCAGAAAGGCTCCCCCCGCGCAGATCACGGCGGCCGGAGTTTCCACGTTCGCGCCGGAGAACGCCCTCTTCCGGATCGCCATCGACAGCACAACGGGATGGGTGAAGAGCATCGTCGACAAGCGAAACGGGAAGGAGATCCTCTCCGGGGAGGGGAACAGGCTCCAGCTCCTCGAGGACATCCCCCGGGAGTACGACGCATGGAACATCGGATGGACGGGGAAGGAATTTCCGACCTCATTCCGCGGCGCAGAAATCGTCGAACAGGGTCCTGTGCGGACAGTTGTGCGCCTCCGGCGCGACTACCTGAAACCCGGTGTGCGGAAGGAATTCCCGACGGAAGATTTTCCCTCGTCGTTTTTCACGCAGGACATCATACTGTACAACGGGCTGGACAGGATAGATTTCACGACGGACGCCGACTGGTGGGAAGACCACACGATGGTCAAGGTGGCGTTCCCTCTTTCATTTTCGGACACCGCGGCGACATATGAAGCCCCCTACGGGACGATCCGGCGGTCGACGCAGGTGCGGAACAGCATAGAGAAGGCGCAGTACGAAGTGCCGGCAGCACGATGGGCGGACGTCTCGACGGACGACTACGGCGTGTCGCTCCTCAATTATGCCAAGTACGGGTACGACATAAAAGGGAACGTGATGCGGCTATCGCTCCTCCGTTCTCCGAAGTCCCCGGATCCGACCGCGGACAGGGGGGAGAATCTCATCCGGTACTCGCTCTACCCGCATGCCGGGCGGTGGCAGTCGTCTCTCACGCATCAGAGGGGATACGAGTTCAACAACCCGTTCCTGACAATGATGACAGATCCGCACAAAGGAGACCTTCCGGCCTCGCACTCATTCCTCAGCATCCGACCGTCGAACCTTGTCCTGACATCAGTGAAAAAGGCGGAGGATGGGAATGCCTGGGTTCTGCAGTGGTATGACGTCAAAGGCGAGGCATCGGACGCCGTGATTTCGCTCCCCTTCCACCCGTCAAGGGCGACGGTGTCGAATTTTGTCGAGGAGGACGGTGCGCCGGCAGCCGTGAACGGGAATGCCGTCACGGTCCACACTGCCGCTCACGGCATCGTGACGGTGAAAGCGTATCCGTAGCAGCTCATCTTCAACGACAGGGAGCGGAATTGCGGCGGGCGCGGCATGCCCGTTGCGATTCCGCTCCCGCGGTGCCGGATTCCACCCGGGAATCTCTCCGCCCCCTCAGGCCTTTCGAAGCCCTTTCAGCACATGCGCGGCGCAGGAGCGGAACCCCTTGCTCCCGTACGGGAGCTGCTGCTCGATCACGAGCCGGAGCTCCCGCCCGAGATCGGGTTCCTTCTCCGCAATCCGGCCGAGAACGGTCATGGAGAACGCCTTCACGGCCACGGGTGAATCACCCGAGGAGAGATACCGGAAGCACTGCGTCGCCACCTTGCCAAGAAGCGCAGGGGGGATTTCCACACATTGGAGTATTCGGACGACACACCGCCTGATTGCGATGTGGACACCCGGCTCGTCCATCCGGGTAATCATGCGCCCGATGTACGGCCTCACAAGCGCAGGGTGCCGGTCGGCGCACAGGCCCACTGCCATTGCCGAGCGCTGCGCGACGATGTATTCCCCGCGGAGGAAGAGGTCCATGAGTTTGCGGAACCGCGCGGCGTCGCTCCCGATCCAGGAAACGATCCGGTCAGCCTGGCGCCGGGAGTGCTCTTTCAGGATTTCGGCCTGGATGTCCATAACCGGAGGAAAAGCTACCGAGTTGCCGGGAAAAAGGCAACAGGCAGGCGCGCGAGCTGACGGGCACACTATCTTGAACGGCGTGATGTTCTTGAGTACATTGTGCAATTGTTTTCCCCCGCCAGGGAATGTGAAACTCCAGGAACCATGACGGACAATGCCAGAGCCATTTTCTCCAGAGACGCTCGCAAAAGCGAGAGATCTTTTCCCTCACGTGAAGCAGGGGAAGTATTACCTCAACCATGCCGGGACGAGCCCGCTCTCCACACGGGTCGTGCAGGCGATGACCTCCTATCTTCACCGCCGCTCGGAGGAGGAGATCGATACCTACCAGAACGACCTCGCCATGGTAAGCGAGTGCCGGACGGCCATCGCAAGGCTTATCAGGGCTGAGTCCGCAGAGAGGGTCGCATTCCAGTTCAACACGTCGGACGCCATCAACGTCATCGCGTCAGGGATACCCTGGAAAAGCGGCGACCGGGTGCTTGTCTCAGACGCGGAATTCCCCGCAAACGTCTACCCGTATCTCAACCTCAGGCAGCTCGGCGTGGAGATTGATTTCATTGCGGCCCCGGACGGGAGGCTGACAACGGACATTATCGCATCCAGACTCGGGCAGCACACGCGGCTCCTCGCGCTCAGCGCCGTCCAGTTCCTTTCCGGATACCGGGCGGACATTCGCTCGATCGGCAGCCTCTGCCGGAACAACAGGACAATATTCGCGGTCGACGGGATCCAGGCGGTCGGGGGAGTGAGAATCGACGTTCAGAAAATGGGGATCGATGCGCTTTCCGCGGGTTCCCAGAAGTGGCAGATGGGACCGCACGGAGCGGCGTTCCTCTACCTGACGGAGGAACTCCAGTCACGCATAAGGCAAAAATACCTCGGATGGCTCTCCGTGGAAACTCCGTGGGACTTCCACAATTACGCGCAGCCACTGGCAACGTCGGCCCGGCGCTTCGAGGGGGGGAGCCTCAACATGCCCGGGCTTTGGGGGCTCCATGCGGCAATCAACACGCTCATCGAGTTCGGCCCGGACCGCATCGAATCGCACATACTCGCCATTACGGGGCGGCTCATCGAGCGGCTGGCGGCGATCGACGGCGTAACGGTGTTCACTCCTCTTCCCGATGAGGAGAGGGCCGGCATCGTCACGATTTCGCTGAAACCGGAGCTCGATCCTCAGGCCGTTTTCGAGAAACTCATCGGACGGGGAGCGACGATCGCGCTCAGGGACGGCATGCTCAGATATTCTCCTCATTTCTACTGCTCGATGGAGGATATGAACTGTGCGGCGGATCTGACGGAAGAGGCCATCTTGGAGGCGCGCGGAGCCTGAATGCCGGGGTCGATTCAGAGGAGCCAGTGATAGAGGAGCCGCCAGCCGGCGACAGGCGGACGCGCGGAACCGGCCGACTGCTTTCCCGCCCGGGAGCCGGACGCCTCGAGAAGAAGCGATTCGACGTGAGCGGCCATCGTCGTTAGGGAGAAGACATTTCCCGCCTTACGCGCGCCGGCCTTTCCCAGCGAGTCCCTGAGTTTCGGGTTATCCACGAGGGTTACTATCGCATCGGCGAGCCTCCCAGGAGAGCGGGGGGGAACAAGAAGGCCCGTCCTGTGGTCATCGACAATCTCCGGAAGACTGCTTACGTTCGATGCAATGACGGCTTTTCCCGCAGCCATCGCCTCGACCGCCGCGTAACCGAAGCCTTCCCAGTTCGACGGCATCACGAGGAAGTCGATCCCCCTGAGGAATTCCGGGATGTCCTCACGGAACCCTGCAAAGTACGCGTGCCCGTTCAGATTCCTGTCCGTCAGGAATTTCTCCGCCGCGGGGCGCAGATTCCCCTCCCCCGCCAGGATGAGCCTCGCGTTCCTGTGCCGTTCGACCACGATCGCCATGGCTTCGAGAAGCGTCAGGAGCCCCTTCTGTTCATCCAGCCGCCCGACGAAGCCAATAACGCTGTCTTCTCCGCCGATATGAAACTCTTCGCGGAGCTTCCCCGACGACGGAAGACGGAATCTTCCCGCATCGACCCCCTTCCAGACGACATGGATCTTCTCAGCGCACAGCCATGGTGCGCTTGTGAGAAGCGTGTTCTTTGTCGCGTACGAATTCGCGACGACAACGGAGGCGATCCTGCCGTAGAACAGTTTGTTGAGGAATGAATTCTTGATGGGGAAGTCAACCTCGTGGCTGACGATGACCGGAACATCGGCCAGCAGAGACGCGATGCCGCCTATGCGAAGCTCCTTTTCGGTGTGGACGAAGACAACGTCAATGTTCCTGTGGACGATGAGCCGCGCAATCCGGAGAATTGTGAAGGGATCAAAATCGCCGCCGAACCTTACCGGGACCTTATCGATCGTCGAGTCGATCAGCCTCTGATGCAGGGCCGAATTTCGCCGGCATGCAACAGTCACACCGTGCCCCCGGGCGGTCAGGGAGTCCACGATCTGCATCAGCGAGACTTCCCCCCCTCCCCAGGTACGACACGAATTAAGAAAAAGAACGTTCATGAAATCCCCGGATGTGGTGGCAGGCGCAGGGCGTTACGCAGGGAATGGCACGCGAGAATAGTCTGTTCACTCTTTGACCGTTATAAGAGAGAAACGTTTAACCTGCCCAATCCAGCCCAATTTGGGGAATTCCAGTCCACAAGTCAAGCCGGGACATCCGTCGGTTCCAAAAGGGGAACGTTGCAACTCCCGGTTTCGTTATCCTCTCATGAGGAGGCACGCAACCGGCCAGTTTTGATACTACCTGTTCACCCCTGATTTCATCCCGGCGAGGTTTCAGTGCACCCTCATGCGTCAGCCGACCGCCCTTCAACGGGCCATCCCCTCATTCCTCAGGCTGCTGTTCAGTTCAAACCCCGGTGGACAATGAAACCGGCCCCACCGCTGCTGCCGATCCTTATCCTCCTTTCCGCCGCTGCCCTCGTGACCCCGGGGATGAGCGGTCGCGCAAATGCGGAGGGAAAATTCACGCTGAGCGGGACCGTAAAGAACGCGGACAACGGTGAGGCCCTCATCGGCGCCTATGTCGTCGTCCGGGACCTGAAGAACACCGGCGCGTCCACAAATGCGTACGGGTTCTACTCGCTCACGATCCCCTCCGGTCGCTATGCGCTCCTCATCCAGTACCTGGGCTTCCGCGTACTCTCCGACTCCGTCGACCTGACGCGGGACAGGACGATGAATTTCTCGCTTATCCCCGAACCGATCACCGTCGGCGAGGTTGTCGTCTCCGGCGAACGTTCGGACAAGAATGTGACCTCGACCGTAATGAGCTCGAACAAGCTCGAGATGCGGGAGGTCAAGTCCATCCCGGTCCTCCTGGGGGAGAAGGACATACTCAAGACGATACAGCTCCTCCCCGGGGTACAGGCAGCCGGGGAAGGAAACACCGGGTTCTATGCGCGGGGAGGGGGACTCGACCAGAATCTGATCCTCCTCGACGAGGCGCCCATCTACAACCCCTCGCACGCCCTGGGGTATCTCTCCGTGTTCAACTCGGACGCGATAAAGGACGTGACGCTCATGACGGGAGGGATCCCCGCCGAGTACGGCGGGCGGCTCTCCTCGGTTCTCGACATCAGGACGAACGACGGGAACATGAAAGAATACAGCGCCTCGGGCGGGGTGGGGCTACTCGACGCGCGGCTCACGCTCCAGGGCCCCATCGTGAAAGACGAAGGCTCGTTCATGATCTCAGGCCGCAGGACGTACGCCGACCTGTTTCTCCGGCTCTCGAGCGACACCTCCATAAACAGGACGCGCCTGTATTTTTACGACCTGAATGCAAAGGCCAATTACACGCTGGGGGAGAAAGACCGCGTCTTCCTCTCCGGCTACATCGGCGCCGACAACCTCGATTATCCGGACGTCATCGGCCTTCAATGGGGCAACACCACCGCTACGGCCAGGTGGAACCACATATTCGGGGACCAGTTCTTCAGCAACACGACGTTGACCTTCAGCAACTACACGTACTCCAACCTCGTGGGCGCGAGCACGAGCCAGTACGACATCACCTCGGGGATCCAGGACGTGAACGGAAAGATCGATTTTCAGTATTTCATGAACACCACGAGCACTATCAGGTTCGGCGTCAACGCGATCTCCCATACGTTCATGCCCGGGTCGGTCACGGCGGGGCCGACGAGCTCCGCCAACAGCGTGTCGCTCGAACACCGGTACGCGCTCGAGAGCGCCGCCTATGTCGAGCATGAGATCGAGCCTTTCCCCGCATTCAAGATCAACTACGGGCTGCGCGCCTCCATGTTCAGCCTCCTGGGCCCCGGCCACACGATGACGTACGACAGGTACGGCGACATCACCGACACCGCCAGCTTCGGGGCCGGCAAGGTCATCAAGACGTACAGGAGCCTGGAGCCCCGTTTCTCCGCCACGTACCTTCTCGACGACGAAAGCTCGATCAAGGGATCGTACACGCGCACCGCGCAGTATCTCCACCTCCTCTCGAACTCGACGACGTCGAACCCGAGCGATCTCTGGGTTCCGTCGAGCAACAACGTCCCCCCGATGTATGCGGACCAGGTTGCGCTGGGATACTACAGAAACTTCCAGGAAAATGAATTCGAATCGTCGCTCGAGGTCTATTATAAAAACATGCTGAACCTCATCGACTACAGGAACGGTGCCGACTTGCAGATCAACCCGACCGTTGAATCGCTCCTCGTCTACGGCAGGGGGTGGAGCTACGGGGCGGAATTCCTTATACGGAAACGGACGGGGAGGCTGAGCGGCTGGGTGGGCTACACGCTCTCGAAGACGCAGGAGCAGTTCCCTCTCATCGACAACGGCAGGGTTTTCCCCGCCCGGCAGGACCGGACGCACGACATCTCGATCGTCGCCATCTACGACCTAAGCCCGACATGGAACCTGTCAGCCGTCTGGGTGTACAACACCGGGAACGCGGTCACGTTCCCTGCGGGGAACTACTGGGTGGACAACCGGCTTGTGCCCTACTACACCGAGCGGAACGGCTACCGAATGCCCGCCTACCACCGACTCGACCTCTCGGCAACGTGGAAGCTCGGCGAACACTCGAACCTGAACTTCTCCGTGTACAACGCGTACGACCGGATGAACGCCTATGCCATCTATTTCAGACAGGACCCGAACGATGCGACGAAAACGCAGGCCGTCCAGATAACGCTGTTTCCCATTATCCCATCGATCACGTACAATTTCAACTACTGAACACAAGCGGAGCAGGACAATGAACCCCATGTTCGTGCATCGCGCACCGGTCTTCGCCGCGGCGTTTGCCGCAGCATCGATCTCGTGCCAGAAGGTCGTCTCGATCGATCTCAACAATGCCAATCCCCAGATGGTCGCGGAGGCGATCGTCACGAGCGCGCCGGGTCCGTACACCGTGACACTCTCAAAATCTGGAGATTACTTCACCCCCTCCCTCTCCTTTCCCCCCGTCACGCACGCGCTCGTGACGATTGCGGACAACGCGGGAGCCACGGATACGCTGAAGGAGACCTCCCAGGGGACGTATCACACGTCGGCCCTTCACGGCACGCAGGGAAGAACCTATGCACTCCGGATTATCGCAGAGGGGAAAGAATACGACGCCGTCTCCACGATGCCCGCGAGCGTCCCCATCGACACGCTCGTTGCCTTTCACACCCGCGAGTCCGACGGGGACCTTGTGTACAACCTCTATGTGATTTTCAAGGACCCGCCCGAGCCCGGGAACTACTACCGGATGAATCTCCGGGTCAGCGTCCCGATATCGCCCGACTCGATCGACGGAAGGAGATATCACCTGTACGACGACAAACTCTCCAACGGCAACGAGGCCGCGGTCAGGATTCGGATGCGGAATCACTTCAGCACGGGGGACACCGTCTGGGTGGACCTCCTCTCCATCGACAAGGCGTCGTATGACTACTTCAACACGCTGAACAACNNACGAACGGGGCACTCGGCTATTTTGCCGCCTATTCCATAAGTTCAAGGATGATCATACTCCCGTAGCGTGAACGGGGGTCCGGCGACAGGAAGGTTCGCCGTCTACAAGAGTTCGAACGGAGGGAAGAGCTGGAGGCCGGCCCATGG
>PMJQ01000011.1 GCA_003157485.1 Ignavibacteriota bacterium | reverse complement strand
ATGGGAGGAACTCGTGTGGTTGGGGGTGATGTCGAGTATCACCTTCATCCCGAGCGCGTGCGCCGCGGCGATGAAGTTCTTCATGTCCTGGTTCGTCCCGTATTCGGGAGCCACCGTGGTGAAGTCCACGATGTTGTACCCCGGCCCGGGACCGTTGTTGATCGGGTCCCTGTTTTTCATGACAGGGAGGACCCAGAGTATATTGTACCCCATCGCCGCGATCCTGTTCAGGTCCGGAAGTGCGGCGTTGATCGTACCCGCCGCCGTGTGCATCTTGAAGAACATCGTGTACATCTGCCCCTCGCGAACCCAGCGCGGGACGCCGGCGATCGTCGAAACAACGACTGGCGGAGTGGGCATGAGCGTGAAGTAGCTGCGCGTCGTGTCGCTGTTCCCGCTCGTGTCCGTGGCGATGAGTGAGAAATAATACTCCCCCAGCACGGAGGGTCGTGCCACAGTAATTACCTGGGAAGTGTTCCCGTTGATTCCCCCGATCACCGCGGGGTTCAAAGGGTCCTCCCCCCAGATGAATTTAAGCGTCCTCCCCGAATCCGGCGACGTGCTCCCGGTCGCCTGAAGATCGATCGACCCGTGGTCGTTGAACGATATCAGAGCGTTGGGAATGTGGTCCACGAGCCGGGTAAACGAGACGGGAGATGAAGCGACCTGAGTCCCCGAAGAATCGGCGAGAGCCCTGAACGTGTTCAATCCACCGGCGAGCGGCACGACGGCGCTGAACTTCCCGGCGGAAACCGGGGCGGTCGAGGTGTCGGTGTTGTTCCGGACGATATTCACCTGCGTGACGGTCATCGCCTGAACAAGCCCGTAGAGAGTCCGCTGTGAGGTCCGCGTTGAATATCCGCCGGGGTTCGTGATCTGCACAAACCCGCCCTGTGTGTGGAATGTCACGGTGTCGCTGTTTGATCCGCCGGCCGAACTCGCGGCAAGTATTATGAACGTGTGACTCCCGTTCGCAAGGGGCGTCGAAGGCGTATACGATACCTTCCCTGAGGCCGGATCAAAGGAGCTTCCCAGACCGGAGATCGCCGTCCCGTCCACGATGAATCTGATACTCGACGTATCGACGGTCGCCCCGACCTTCGGGAATATATACGAAGAGAGCGTGGGAGTGGAGGTCGTCTGCACGGGCTGGAGCTGGTTGGGGAGCACCTGGTAAATCGCAGGGTCCTTCGCGTACACAAAAGAATTCCCGTTGTCGGCGGCGTTCACGTGCGGATTCAGAGGATCATTTGGCCAGCTCCCGCTTGTCCCCGCAGGGAAGAATTTGTACTGCCATGTCCCGTGAAGCGTTCCCGTGGGAATTCCCCCGACCGGAAGGCGCACCGTCTTTGTCCAAACGCCACCCCCCGAATTGACCATGGCAAAGGCCGGGTTCGTATTGCTCCAACCTTCGAAGTCACCCACGAGGTTCACTGCGGACGCTGAGGAGTTCGTATACCGGAATGTCACATCGATGCTGTCCTGTCCCCTTGACGTGCTGCATAACGCCGCGAGCGCGACAGGCACGATCATGAACCTGGTTCTCTTCACGTTATTTCTCTCCTTCCAGGACGATCCCGGACATCGCCGGAACCGTCACAATGAGTGAATCCCCCCCGGCGGGGAGAGAATACCCCTCTGCTGGCCAGATCTGACTCCACGAACGAACTCCCGGCGCATGTGTCCGGGGGAAAGCCACACGGACCTCCGACTTCCCCCGGTTCAAAAAGACGAGAGCGGCTGTGGACGGGTCTTCGCGCAGGAAGACGTACGTGCGGGCGTCGTCATCAAGAAGGCTCGGGACGAAACTCCCGCCTCTCAGCACTCCGTGTTTCATCCGGAGCGCGATCGCATCCCGGGTGAACCGGAGCATCTCTCCGTTCTGCTTTGAAGGTTCCCAGACCATGGTGCCGCGGCACCCCGGGTCCTTTCCCCCCGTCATCCCCACCTCGTCCCCGTAGTAGATCGCGGGGGCCCCGGGATATGTCATCTGGAAAAGGACGGCCAGTTTCCAGAGCGAAACGTCGCCGCGGCAGAGCGTGAGGAACCGCTCAGTGTCGTGGCTCCCCAGAAGATTGTACAGGTTGAAACTTACCCCCTGCGGATAGGCGTGACGCTCCCGGGCCAGAACCGAATCGAATTTCGAGACCGTGATCGTGTCCAACGCAAAAAAATCTATACAGGATGCGCGGAAAGGGTAATTCATCACGCCGTCAAACTGGTCTCCCTGAAGCCAGGGGGTCCCGTCATCCCAGATCTCACCCAGTATGTATGCATCGGGATTGATGGATTTCACAAGCCGCCGCCACTCAATCCAGAACTCGTGCGGGATCTCGTTCGGTACATCGAGCCTCCATCCGTCGATCCCGGCGGCAAGCCAGTGGCGGGTGACATCGAACAGGTATCGCCTGACTGCTGGATTCCCGGTCATGAGTTTCGGGAGGCTCCCAAACCCCCACCAGCAGTCGTAGTTGG
Source organism: Ignavibacteriota bacterium (assembly GCA_003157485.1). Lineage (GTDB taxonomy): Bacteria > Bacteroidota > Ignavibacteria > UBA10030 > UBA6906 > Fen-1273. Next base: position 281 of record PMJQ01000011.1, on the reverse strand, counting down.
GCTTCCCCGCGGAACCGACGGGGAAACTGTGGACATTGTACCACCCCGCATAGGCGGATCTCGCCCCGTTTCTTTTCAGGTCGGCGAATGCGAAGAAATCCACCCCCGTGTGGTTGAAAACGCCGTCGAGGATCACCCGGATGCCCCGTCTGTGGCAGGAGTCCACGAGCTCCCTGAATACCCTCTCATCACCGAACGACGGGTCGATCCGGAGGTAGTCTCTCGTGTTGTACTTGTGATTGCTCCCGGAGGCGAAAACGGGATTCAGGTAGAGCGCATTG
>PMJQ01000139.1 GCA_003157485.1 Ignavibacteriota bacterium | reverse complement strand
TTGATCAGACCACACGGCGAGAGCGCTGATTTGCGACCCCAAGCCGGAACCGACTTGCGTCCATGACGTCCCATAGTCCGTCGAGAGAAACACATCACCCGAAACCCCTACAAACAGGTTCGTTCCGCTTACAACGAGAAATCTTACTGGTTCGTTAGGAGAGATGCTTGCCCCTTTCCAGCTTGACCCATTGTTTGTTGAGCGAAACACTGCGCCGTATATGGACCCGAAAAAGAGATCTGTACCGATGACAGCGATAGCGGGGATATGAGTATTCGACAGGGGTGGTGAGATATTCGTCCACATCGCCCCATTGTTGGTGGAACGAAAGATACCGCCCGTAGGATCGCCCAAAGGATCGCCACTGGTACCCGCCAAGAGATCCGTATCGGCGACGGCAAGAGACTGGATAGACCTGAACCGCAAGCCGGTATTAACTGAGTCCCAGCTTGTCCCGTTGTTGGTGGAACGAAAGACACCGCCGCCAGTCCCCGCAAAGATATTCGTCCCGGAGATGGCAAAAGCATTAACAGCGTGCGTCAACCCGGAATTGACAGCAGTCCAGGTTGCCCCCTCGTCCGTGGAAAGAAACACACCACCTCCAGTTCCTGCAAACAGGTTCGTCCCGCTGACAAGCAGAGATTGAACGGTGCCCCCGCCCGGGCAATTGGTCTGCACCCATTGGGCATGAGATTGAAATGTGAAGAGGATTGAGAGAAGGAGAGAAATTGCGGCGGCGGGTGCTCTTCGAATTGTCGACATGTTCACTCCAGGAGTTGATTGGTTACCCAATCGGATCTTCGCAGGGCAATACCCCCACGCACCTCCCGAGTTGGAGGCATGCTCTGGAGCAGAGAAGCCGGCACCGTTCAAGAGGATTGCGCCGACTTCCAAAGAACCAAATCAAATGTAACCCACTGGGGTTCAACAGTCAATGATTCCGGTCACGACCATCTCCAACACGCGGGCGAGGGTTATTTCAGCACGAGCATCTTTTTCACGGCGACATACTTTCCCGCTTGAATTCGGTAGAGATACACACCGCTGGAGAACCTGGATGCGTCGAACGCCACCTCGTGATAGCCTGTTTCCTGCTTCGAATCAACCAGCACCGCGACAGACTGCCCAAGTGTATTGAATATCTCAAGTTTCACATTCTGGCTCTCAGGTAGCCCGTACTTTATCGTCGTTGACGGATTAAAGGGGTTGGGGTAATTCTGCTCAAGACTATAGCGCGCCGGCAAACCGCCCGGCGGCATTGCGACAGACATGATCATCTCCGACAACGGTCGCATGAACACACCTGCATCCTGAGTGCCGGCGAAGAGTTTGCCGCCAATGACGGCAAGGGCATTTACCCAGGTGGACGTGAGACCGCTATTGACCGGAGTCCAGTTCCCTCCCTTGTCTGAGGAGACAAAGGCACCTCCGGAAAATGTCCCGGCAAAGAGACTCGTGCCGTCGACGGCAAGCGCAGGAACCCCGAGATCGGTCAGGCCCGAACTGACTGATGTCCAATTCGAACCGCTGTTTGTGGAACGAAATACGCCGCCGGCGGTCCCTGCGAACAGATCACCTCCTGAAACCATAAGCGAATAGACAAGCGTGTTCGTCAGGCCGGAGTTGACCCCGGTCCAGTTCGCGCCGGTGTTTGTCGAGAGAAATATTCCCCCCTCAGTGCCTGCGAAGAGATTTGAACCGGAAACAACGAGGGCCCTCAGAGAAGTATTCGCCAGGCCGGTGTTGACCGCGGTCCAGGTTTTGCCGCTGTCGGAAGAGACAGAAATTCCCCCTCCTGCCGCGTTTCCTGAAAAGAGATTCGTGCCACTGAAGGCCAGGGCGACGACCCAGTTGGACGTCATGCCGGTCTGGCTCCAATTGGCTCCTCCATTGGTGGATCGATAGACACCGGTCCCCTCCGTCCCTGCAAAGAGATTCGAGCCAGAGTAGGCAAATGAGAAGACGGGCGTATTGGGAAAGGTGAAACCAGTATTCGCCGCCGACCAGACAGCGCCATTGTTCGTCGAAAGAAAGACTCCGCTGGGATACATGCCGGCGAAGAGGTTCGCGCCGCCGGACGCCGGGTAGAGAGCCAGCGCGTTGACACTGAAATCCGTCAGCCCGACACTGGCCGCCGTCCAGTTTGTGCCGTTGTCCGTGGAACGAAAGACCCCGTTACCCTGTGTCCCTGCCAGGACTTTTGTGCCGGCAACGACAAGAGCGCTGACCTGTGTTGACGGCAGGCCTGCGCTTGCGGTGCTCCAATTAGCGCCGTTGTTTGTGGAGTGAAAGACGCCGCTCGATGTCCCGGCAAAGAGATTCTGTCCCGAGAGGAGAAGTGCGTGAACGCCACGGTCCGTCAGCCCTGTATTGACGGGTGCCCAGGACGTTCCGTTGTTCGTCGAGACATAGACGCCGTCATTCGTCCCGGCAAAGAGACTCGTATCGGAAACGGCAAACGCATACACCCCGAGGCCCGATAATCCCAAATTCAATCCCGTCCAGCCCGCTCCGTTATTTGTCGAGAGGAAGACACCGTTTGTAGTCCCGGCAAAGAGATTTGTGCCCGATGTGGCAAAGGCATTGATCCATTTGTTGGTAAGACCCGTATTGACTGGCGCCCAGCTTGTGCCGTTGTTTGTCGATGTGAAGACGCCGTTCCAGGTTCCGGCAAAGAGGTTCGTCCCGGAAACAGCAAGAGCATAGACGCCGAGAGTCGTCAGACCTGAATCCTCGGCAGTCCAGCTCAGGCCGTTGTCTGTAGAGATGTACACGCCGGCGTTAGTCCCCGCAAATATGTTCGTGCCGGAAATTGCAATGGCGCGGGCGGAAATATCCGTAGAGCCGGCAGCGACCGTATTCCAGGTTGCGCCTCCGTCAGTCGAGCGATAGCCCCCGCTTGAAGTCCCGGCAAAACAATTCGCACCGGAGACGGCAAGCGCCTGAACGTTGCAGTTGACACCAAAGGGACCGATCTGAATCCATTGGGCTTGAAGTGAATTCAGACTGCTGAGGAACCATATCGAAGCCACGATGAACCTGAGTGTAACCTTCATCTGCTGTTCCTCCTGGTGGACAGGCACAAAGCACTCGGAGAGTTTCCCGGCCGGCCGATAGGAATTGAGTGGCCAGAGCGCTGATTCCCGGACTTCTGACACAATAAAAAAAGCCGGCAACCATCCGAAGACAGAGCCGACTTTTGAAGAACGTGAAGGCAAGATATCGCGTTAAGTTTCGATAGTCAAGAGAGCGAATTATTGTTGGAGTCGATTTATTGAAGAGGCAACGGGGAGAGGAGGAACGGAAGACCTTACATCGTCTTGAGTCAAATGCGCTCACCAAATAAATGGAATGAGTCTCTCGAAAATGAAGAACCTCTTCTGTCCTGACCGCGGAATTGGACAAAAGAGGTCCCTGTCAATGATCCTGCCACGTTACGTATGAAAAGTCAGCTCCCCCTCTGCCCCCCCCTCCGGATTGCTCCGCTTCCCCTGTAGCTCCCGTCGCCGCGCGACTGGGGAGGACCCTTCATCCCCCGGCCGCCGTGAAGCGCCTGGGCCTGTGCATGGAATTCATCGCCGGGCTTCAGCATCTTTACACGAAGCGGTTTCCCCTGCATGTCCTTCCCGCGCAGGGCGTGAACCGCCGCCCGCGCCTCGGAGGCTTTTCTCATCTCCACAAAGCCGTACCCCTTTTCCTTCCCGATCGAAGCGGCAAGGACTTCTCCGAACCCGGTGAACATCGTCTTCAGTGCAGCGTCGTCGACGTCAACGGGGAGGTTCCCAACGTAGATTTGCATGATGAGCTTTCCCTCTGCAGTTCGTGAACCGGTGGGCCGCGAGAAACCCGCATCGGGTCCCGCACGGCAACTCCGTGATGTCAATGTATGTGAGATTCGGGAGAGTGTCAACCAGCCAGCCGATTTCGAGTGGAAGCTTGGCTGATGCAACTAGCCTGTCTGGCGCATCAACAGTCGCGATTCCAGATCAATTGAGGCAAGTTCACCGTCGGAGAGCGTGAGATTCATCGCGGCGGCGTTTTCGTCCGCATGGTGAGGGGACGTCGCTCCGGGAATCGCAACGACCGTGGAGCCGTTGAACGAAACGAGCCACTGAAGGGCGACCTGCGCAATTGTCACACCGTGCGCCTGTGCGATACTGCCAAGGTGATTGACAAGCGGGCGCGTTTTCTCAAGGCCCGCGGGGGAAAAACTCCTGAGGTACCGGCGAACTCCCTTCACGCGGCCGGAAGGAGCATCCCGGCGATGAAATTTCCCGGAGAGGATCCCCTGGGAGAGAGGGGAATACGCGATAACCGAAACCCCGAGCTCTTTTGCTGCTTCAAGGACGCCGTTCGATTCAATACTCCGGTGGAGCAGACTGTAGCTCACCTGGTTTGAGACGAGCCTGAATCCACGGCTCCGAAGGCGCCTGTCAGCACGCCTCATCAGTACTTCGCTGAAGTTGCTCACCCCCGCATACCTGATGCTCCCCGCTTCCATCAAAGAGGCCATCGCGTCCATTTCCTTTTCGACGCTCGACAGGCCGAATGGTTGATGGATCTGGTACAGATCGATGGGAAAACCCGCCAGCCGACGGCGTCGGTTTTGAATCGTCCGCCCGATCGACCGGAAAGTCCGGAACGCCGGCCACCATTTGGTCGCAATGACGACATCTCCGGGCTTTTTCCCCGCAGAGGTCAAAGCCTCTGCGAGCATTTCTTCCGACGTCCCCCAGCCGTACGCCTCCGCAGTGTCAAACCAGTTGATTCCTCCTTCCAGGCTTCTGCGAACGATCTCACGGCAGACCGGATCCGGGAGTTCGGGCCAGTACCTTCCCAGCAGGCCAGAGCCTTTGCTGAACTGCCAGCATCCGAGTCCAACCGGACTGACACGCAGATCTGATGTACCAAGCATCCGCATCTGCATACGCAACTCTCCGTTTTCCGGTATGAGTGTCTTCGATGGGCGCTATCCGACGAACTCCAGACCGCCCACTTTCCGGGATACCCGGAAGACCAGAAGCCGTTCGACGATCGCGACGAGTACGCCGAGCGCCGAGGTCCCGACGATGTATAACAGGGTATTGATGTAGAAGTAGCGGGAGAAAAACGCGAGCATGGCAAGCAGGAGGACCGGCCCGAGAAACACGACGAACGTCGTAAGTCCGATCTTCTCCCCCACACCGCGCGGCGCCGAAAACGGAAGGCGCGGTGCGATAAAGAACGCAATTTGCAGAAGAAGCTGGCTTGCCAGAAGGATCACCACCTCGTGCATCAGAACATGCATGATGTTCCGGAAAAAATAGTAAAAGACGAATCCCAGGAGGAAGAGATAGGGTATCAGGAAATAGACGACAAGAATCTTCTTGACCGCGAGGACAAGCGCGGCTCTGTCCGCGGGAGTCGCGAAAAAGACCCATGCCGCCTGAAAATTGTCCGACCTGCCGATCTCGTCTTTCAGAATTCCCGGGAAAAGGATGATGGCAATATAGAGGAGCGATGACCCGGCCATCCCCCTGATGTCCAGCGCCGGCTGAAACGGATCGTAGAATCTTCCCCCCCCGTGAAGCCCCTGGTAGATGTACAGAGCGGTCAGGGGGATGATCCCGAGGACGGTCATCTTGAACTTGATGTCATACCGGAACTGGCAAGCGATGAGCATCGCGATCGCCCTGTCTTCGGGTCGTTTCAGGAGGGAGACGATGCGGCGCAGACGGAGTGGAGCCCGGCGCGCGGACTCCAGAACCGCAGCCCGGGATATCGACTCCGCATATGACAGCGAAATTTTCGACATTCCCGCCGGGAGGAGAGCACAGAGGAAGAGGACTCCGCAGGCGGCCATTATCATGTTCTGTGTCGTCCAGAGTCCGGCCGCGAGCGCGGTAAACGACGAAAACCAAACGGGCGGGAGGAACGACCACCACCACGGCTCCGCGGTCGTGATCCCCGCAATGAACCGGGAAATCCGCGAGGAGAGCAGTCCGAACCCTCCGTAAATCAGGAACGACATGCACATCTGAAAGTACGCCATGAGCGTCATGAGCCGCCTGTACGGGATGAGCCGGAGGGCAATGGCGTAGAGCAGGACCATCGCCATTCCGGTCGAAAGGGCGTTGGCGCCTGCCGCTACGACCCACACGAGAGCTTCGAGGGGCCCTCTCTTCACGGCATAGGATATGGCAGCCGGAAAATTCAGGACCCCCGCAAAAAGAAGCGTCAGGAAGATGATCACGCTGACGCGGGCGGCGAAGTAGGTGCGCGATGAGACGGGCTGCACGCTCAGGACTGCATAATCCTCAGGCGAGATGATCGTCGCGCCGAATTCGAGAAGTATGATGGAGGCGATAAAGAAAGACGTGGGGATGAGGACGACGGACGCGGCCACCGAAGGGTCGCCCACTCCCCAGGGGACGATGGCAAAGACCAGGCCGAGGAAAAGGTAGAACACAAGCATCACCACGATCCCGGTCGCCCGGGACGACTTCCCCGCCTTGAGTCCTTTGATGGAGGCGGGGTTTCTTCTCAGGAGGAGGTACGACGCCCGGAGGAGTGCACGCCACTGGACGGGGTCCACGCCGAACGACGTCAGGAACCTGTCGATCATCATCGCCCGAGAGCCTCGAGAAAATCACGTGCAGACTCCCGCGCGTCCCGCACGCCCGTCAGCCGGCAGAAAGCATCCTCGAGCGTCTCTTCTCCCGCCCTGTTCGCAATCAGCTCCGGGGTTCCCTCGGCGATGATCGAACCCTCGTTCAGTATGATGATCCGGGGACAGAGCTTTTCCACGACGTCAAGTATATGGGAGCAGAAGAGCATCGTCGTCCCCTGCGCCGAGAGCCGCTTGATGATCTCCTTGAACACCAGCGCCGCGTTGGCGTCGAGCCCGTTCAGGGGTTCGTCGAGAAAAAGGACCTGGGGCTGATGGATGAGCGCCGCCGAAATCAGGACCTTCTGCTTCATCCCCTTTGAGTATTCCTGAATCCGCTGATCCCGCTGCGCGCGTATGCCAAACAGATCGAGGAATTCATCCGCGCGCCGTTCTGCGACATCCCTGTCCAGATGGTGCAGGTCTGCCACGAAACGAAGGTACTCACCCCCCGTGAGCGTTTCGAACAACGCTCCGGATTCCGGAACATATCCGAGCCGCTTCTTGGCTTCGATCGGCTCCCGTGTAATGTCATAGCCCGCCACCGTCGCGGTGCCGCTTGTCGGGCGTATCATCCCCGTAAGCATCCTGACAGTGGTGGTCTTCCCCGCACCGTTGGGCCCCAGAAACCCCACGATCTCTCCTTTGCCGACCGTAAAACTGAGCCCGCGGACAGCGTCTTTTCCGGGATATGTCTTTGTGAGTCCGACGGCCGTTATCATCGGGAAGCGTCATCCTGATATATTCACAGTCATCATAGCAATTATCAGCTACTCTTTCAAGGAGTCCGCCGGGGGGTGACTGAGCATGGCGCGGCACCGGAGCTCCTCCAGGAGAGCGTCGATATCCCGGAGCAAATCTGCGGCGTTCCCCAGATGGCCACTTCTTCCCTTGACGATCAACCGCCTCCGGCGTTTCAGGAGCCCCCGGAGCTCGCTCTCCAGATCTTCCCGCATTCTTGCGGAAAACTGCGGATCGAGCGCGGCCTCCCGCAGAAATCGGGATTGCCTTCTCCGATCCGCCGTGATAAGGAGCGCATCCTTCGCCCTTGTGAGCGCGACGTAGGCGACCCGGCGCTCCTCCTCAAACTCCACCGGGATGGGACGACGCCGCCGGCTCAGGTCGAAGAAGACCACCCTCTTGAATTCGCATCCTTTCGCCCTGTGGATGGTGCTGAGGATCACTTCGTCCCGCCCCCCCGGAGGGGAGAGAGGCGATTGCACTCCGGGCAGATCCACCCGGGAGGCCTCGATATGTGCGAGAAAATCAGCAGGCCTCCTGTAGGTCTCCGAAACCGCGACAATCACGTCAAGACACGTCAGATCATCCGGCTCGTCCGGGTCAAACGGCGCAGGTCCGCGCCCGGCATACGACATCCTGAGACTCACCGTCCTGTCGATCTCCCCGATGAGTTCTGAGGATGAGAGAGTGCACGCTACTGTGCGAAGCCTCTCAACACGATCCATGAACGTCTGTAACGAGGCCTCCTCGCCTTCTGTCAGCGCGCCTGATCCGGCGAGGAGTTCCAGGTCGGTCCAGCCTTCCACGCGTTCAATGCGACTGCGCGGAAGGACACGCTCCGGCCTCCTGAGGACCCTCCGGACGTCGCTCTGCACCGCCCTACCGGGAAGAAGGAGTACATTCAACCAGGCAGCGATGTCCTTCCCGGCCCTGGAGGCAAAGAGGGCCCCGTCGCCGGCGCACGTGTGCGGAATGCCCAGCCCGTCGAGCGCAAGCGCTACAGGGAACTGGAGGACATTGTACCTGAAGAGGACCGCCGTGTCGTGCCAGCAGGCGGGACGGTCATTCCCCGATATCCATTCCGCCGCAGACTGCGCCTGGTTCCACAATCCGGTCCCCAGCACGATGTCGAACCGGCCACGGGGCGCACCGGTGCGCGGGACGACGGTTTTCGCCACACGCTCGCTGTTCCGCGATATAAGCCATCCGGCGTGCGCGACGATCCTCTGTGCGGAACGGTAATTTGTCGAAAGCGCGGATTCGCGCGCGCACGCGTTGACGCGGGGGAAATCGAGTATGCCCCGCACCTCCGCCCCGCGCCACCCGTAAATCAGCTGGTCGTCGTCTCCGACGACAAACAGGTTGTTCTCGGGAAGGGCCAGCATCCGGAGAAGAAGCGTTTGAGCACGGTTCAGATCCTGGAATTCATCGACAAGTATGTACCTGAATCGTTCCTGATATTCCCTCCGCATCGCATCGTCATCGAGGAGTATACGCACCGCAAAGTAGATCATGTCGTCGTAATTCATGATCCCGCGTTCCGTCTGGACTTCCAAAAACCGCGAGAAGACCGGCCCGAACGGAACAGACCCGTCATCAGTATCGAGATTCAACCCTTCAAGCGGAAGGAGATCCATTTTGACCCTGCTCAGAAGCCGCGTGAGACATTCAATCCGGTTGACGCCCCCATGCGGGAGCTCCGGGTGGACGTCGCGCAGTATTTCCTGTGCAAGCTCACCCGGCAGAGTGGATTCGGCCCCGTCGTCAAACCGGAGCAGGCTCCCACGCCTCACGATTTCGTAGCCAAGAGAATGAAACGTCCTCGCGGCAACTCGTCCAAGGTCTTTTCCCCCGAGCCGGACGTTCATTTCCTCAGCCGCTTTCCTGTTAAAGGCGAGCGCGAGAATGCTCTCAGGTTCGACCCCTGAGTTGACGAGAGTACACACGCGGTTCACTATCGTCTTTGTCTTTCCCGAGCCTGCGGGAGCAAGCAGACGCATCGGCCCGGCTCCGTGGGCTGCCGCGGCAGACTGCGATACATCCATGTCTGCATCGAGCGGAATCCGATGCGAGACACCGTTCGGGGAATGAGGGGAAGGGAACGATGAACGCACAGCGTCCGCGTCCGCGATCTCGAGTATCCGGATCATCTGCTCTCTGAAGAGAAACTCTTCCACCGTGCCGGAATCCGTGTGGAGGAAACCGGAAAGATCACCGTGAGCGGAATACTCGCCCCGTGCAGCGGGTGAAAAGAAACAGATGGGCGTACCGTGAAACCAGGCCGGGAAAATGACGAGTCGGACGAGCGAGGGGAGGAGCGGCGATCCCGGGGGGATGTCCTGAAAAACCGCAAGCGGGCGATCCCGGCGGATCGGGCCGGCCGAATCGGCGGAATGCCGTGAGGCGACAACGGTGTCGACATTCAGGCCGTTGTTCCTGCAGGCCCGGAGGAAGGCCTCAAAGGAGCGCCGAGACGTCCCAAACGTCGAGAATCCGCGTGCGAACGGCCCGAAGCAACGGTGCCCCCATGCTTGCCGCCGCAGGCCGCGGAACATCACCCGCCGATTGCATGAAGAACTTCGTTTCTCCTCAGGATTCCGGCAGGAAAGTGCACCACATCCAGAAGGTGTCCGTCCGCCGCGACGACGATTGCGGAGGTTTTCCCCACTGCGGACCGTTCAAAAAGGGCCCCGCTATCCACGGAGACAGGAAACAGGTAGCTGTTCCCCGACGCCCATGCCTCGATCATGCGGGACTGGGCAGAGACGCTTCTCGTCGAATCCCTGCGTGCGATGAGCCGGACGCTGACGGCAGAGCGAAACCTCCCGCTATTCAGAGAATCGCAGAATGCAAGGAAGTCATCGAGACAGAGCTGACAGCCGAAATCATCGAAGTCGGCAAGCAGGATCACCGCAGGACGCCCCGGAGGTTCGCCGATTTCATCCCGGAGGGGAATATTCCCAACCGGGGCTCCCGCCTGCCCGCCGGATGCCGGATGGGGCCAGATCGTCAGCGCGATTCCCCAGAGAAGAGCGGAAGCCGGAAGGAGGATGCGGACGGGAAGGGGGAAATTAGCCCTTCCTTCCGCCGCAGCACTCTTCCAGATCAGAAAGAACGCAAGCGATGCAAAAAGAATGTCCAGACCGGCCTGCTCCCTCACGGGGAGATCAGGTCCAAAGCTCCCGAAACAATTACACGGTGTATCCACACCACGCACGATTGCGGCCGAGAGCACGCACGCAAAGAGAACAAAGAGCATGACGGCTGACGTTGCCGCAACACGCATGGAGCGCCGGACCAGAAGCATGATTCCCGTCCCCAGTTCCAGGAGAATGAGAACCGCCGCCGCGGGGGGCGATATGATATGCGGCATGCCTGCGAGGAGCGAGACGCTCGCCGCAAAGGAATGGAATACCAGGAACTTCGAGACCGAAGCCACCGTCAGGACGATCCCCAGAAGAAGACGGACGATTTCCGGGGCATAACACCGAATGATCTTGAGCATGGGATACTCCAGGTTTCCGGATTCTGAGTGTGCAGATGACTGATTTCAGGACTCTGCGTCTTCGGGCATCAGGTTTCAGTTTCCCACGGTCTCAGGTCCGACGCGTGCGGGCTACCGCAGTGAATATTTCTCGACAATTGTTCCCGTCTCATCAGTCGCATAGAGAGCGCCTGGTTCCCCCAGAGCGATCAGGCGGCTCCTCGAAGGGAGCACAAAAGTCCGGAGAAGCGAACCATCTTTGCCGCAGAGAAAAATATCCCGCCCGGGGTGAGGAGACTGGCTTCCTCCGAGAAGGAGTATGTTCCCTGCGGCATCGACGAGCACCTTCCTGAAATACGTCTCTTCGGGAAGGCGGCCGTCATCGACATCCCTTTCAGGCCGGGTCATATTCCCGATGGAAAAACAGCCGCGGTATTTCCCTTCCGGGGTGTACAGATCCACCCTGTTCATGAAGAGGTAGGCGACGACAAGCGTACCGTCGCACGCGACGGCGATTCTGCCTGCGGCATACAGCGGATGGACCCTCCCCGTGGGCCTGAGGAGTATCCGGCGGGGGCTCCCTCCCTCCGCGTCGCCGTATCGGAGGACCATCGCCCTCGATGTGTCGTTGTAGAGAGCGACAGCGATCCCCCGCCTTCCGTCCGGGACGACGTCGACAGGCATCCCTCCCTGAACGGCGAACTCCCCGGCATATCGGAGACGAGTGTCAAAAACCTGTATTCGGCGCTTCTCCCGCTCCAGAACAATGAGCCGCTCACCGACGACCGCAGAGAGACCCGGAGACCGGAATTCTCCGGGCCCGTTCCCCCGGCGTCCCACCTTTCCGATGAATGCGCCCCGCCGGTCGAATTTCTTCACCGAGTAGTCGAGGAGGTCAGACACATACACATTGCTGCGGCAGTCGAGTGCAATCCCCGCAATGGAATACAGGGATGCATCGCGCCCCGCAGCCGGTGTCTTCGCGGGGGCAAGAGGCTCTTCCCCCACGGCCACCCCGCTGACGTCCCAGGGGGCCGCGAGGAGAAGAGCGACAAGAAGGACGTTCACGGAAATCAGACGGTCAGTTGGACGACGAGCACCAGAAGTACCCCATACTGCAGCCGCCGTCGCAGCCCGCGACCAGGATCCCGCCGAACGGGCCGCCGAACGTCTGGTTACATTGCCCGTAGCATCTCGTCAGGATATCGGCACACGGCCTCGCCGCCTGAGCTCCGGGAAATGCGGCAAGAAGGAGGATGGCGAGGAACAGAACGGAGAGAAGGGTGCGTTTCGCTTTCATGGGAGTCACCTCTCGTGCGAAAGTGTGGGAATCGACTCCCGGGGAGTACATTCCGCGCAACGGAGCCGTGTG
>PMJQ01000159.1 GCA_003157485.1 Ignavibacteriota bacterium | reverse complement strand
GGTTCATCAGGAAGGAGCTCTTTTGCACTCTATATAGAGATTTCGGTCTGTAGAATCAACCGGGAAACCTGTCATTTTGGGCGCGGAGGGGAATTTTCGTATCTTGAATCACCGGAAGTGCCGCCTGAACGATTGTTCACTTGAAGACCAGAGGATAAGCATACCGCATGAAGGGATTCAGAGAACGGCTGCAGAACAACGAGGTCGTCGTCTTCGACGGTGGGGTCGGGACGTACCTGTACGAGAAGGGGATATTCATCAACACCTGCTTCGACGAGCTCAACCTCACGAACCCGGACATCGTGAGCGAAGTCCACCGCGATTACGTCGCAGCCGGCGCGGATGTGATCGAAACCAACACGTTCGGCGCGAACCGTTTCAAGCTGGCGCCGCACGGGCTTGAGCAGAAGGTGTACGACATCAACCTGAAGGGGGCGCAGATTGCGAAGGCGGCGGGCGGGGGCGACGTTCTCGTGGCCGGCTCCATCGGGCCTCTCGGGGTCCAGATCGAGCCTCTCGGGAAGCTCTCGTATGACGAGGCGCGCGACGCGTTCAAGGAGCAGGCCAGGGGGCTGATCGACGGAGGCGTGGATCTCATTGTGCTCGAGACATTTTCACTTGTCGCCGAGCTGGCACAGGCGATACGCGCGGTGAAGGAGCTGAGCGGCGAAATCCCCATTATGGCACAGGTGACGATAAACGACGACGGGAATATGCTCAGCGGGGCGACGCTCGAGAGCTTCGTGAAGGGAATCGAGGGGAAGGGCGTCGACACGCTGGGGCTCAACTGCTCGGTCGGCCCGCGGGCGATGCTCGATGCGCTCGAGACGCTGAAAACGCTGACCGCCATGCCGCTGTCCGTCCAGCCGAACGCCGGACTCCCGCAGAGCATCGGTGGGCGGAACATCTATATGACTTCCCCCGAGTACATGGCCGAGTACGCGAAGCGGTTCATCCAGTCGGGTGCGACGATCGTCGGCGGCTGCTGCGGGACGAATCCTGATCATATCCGGGCCATCCGCCGGGCAGTTCGGGCGCTCCAGCCGGTGAAGCGGATGGACAGAAATCAGGAAGCGCTGTCGGTCACGGCGCCCGAGACGGTGCACGTCGTCGACAGGACGGAAAAATCGCGCCTCTCGACAAAGCTCGTGCGGGGAGAGTTTGTGACGCTCGCAGAACTCGTCTCCCCCCGCGGCGTTTCTCCGGCACGGGAGGTGGCAAAAGCCAGGCGGCTGCATCATTTCGGCGTCGACGCGATCAACATACCCGACGGCCCGCGCGCTTCTGCGCGGATGTCCGCGCTCGCGATGGCGGCGATCATACAGAGGGATATCGGGATCGAGACGGTGCTCCATTTCGCGTGCAGGGACAGGAACGTGATAGGGATGCAGTCGGACCTGCTCGGAGCATGGGCACTCGGGCTGCGGAACATTCTGGCGATCACGGGGGATCCGCCCAAGCTCGGGAATTACCCCAACGCCACGGCGGTGTTCGACGTCGACGCCATCGGACTCACAAACGTCATCAACCGTCTCAACCACGGGCTCGACCTGGCGGGGAACCCGATCGGCGACCCGACGGGGTTCAGCATCGGGGTCGGCGTGAACCCGGGTGCGATCAACCTGGACGAGGAGCTGAAACGCCTCGAGTGGAAGATCGAGGCGGGCGCGGAGTATATGATCACGCAACCCGTGTTCGATATCCGCATACTCGAGAGTTTTATGAAACGAATAGCCGGCGTGAAGCTGCCGCTCATCTGCGGGATCTGGCCGCTCGTCTCATTCCGGAACGCGGAGTTCATGAACAATGAAGTTCCGGGCGCTTCCGTTCCCGCGGACATACTCGAACGCATGCGGCGGACGACGACAAAGGAGGAGGGATTCGCGGAGGGGGTGAATATCGCGCGCGAGACATTCGAGCGGGTGAAGGGGGATGTGGCGGGGGTTCAACTCTCAGCCCCCATGGGAAGGATAGAGGGAATATTCATGATATTGGACAGGTGACTATGCGAACGGGCTCGCGTTCGATCAGACGACAGACACCTCCGATATCGCGCTCACTTCTTCCGCATTGCTGACATAGCCTCCGTGTCACTTCCTTCCATTCGTTGATTTTCCAGCCGGATTTGAGTTAATTGCCTCCATGTCCACCCCTCTGATGAAGCAATACGCCGAGGTGAAGGCGAAGCACCCCGATACAATCCTTCTCTTCCGCATGGGAGATTTTTTTGAGACGTTCGAGGAAGACGCCAGGATCACCTCGCGCGTTCTGGGCATCACGCTCACCAGACGCGGCAACGGCGCCGCGGGCGAAATCCCGCTGGCCGGATTCCCCCACCATGCGCTCGAATCGTACCTCCCGAAACTCCTGAAAGCCGGTTACCGGGTCGCGGTCTGCGAACAGATGGAGGATCCGCGGTTCGCAAAGGGGATCGTCAAAAGGGAGGTCGTGGAGGTGGTGACCCCCGGGGTGGCCTTTTCCGACCGCATACTCGACCAGAAACAGAACAACTACCTCGCCTCTATTGCAATCCCCACCCCCCTCTCAACGGGGGACGATCTGATCGGGTTCTCTTACGTGGACGTCACGACGGCGGAATTCCGCGCGGGGGAGTTCCCCTTCAGGGCTCTCGCGGAGCACGTGGCGTCGGTGGGCCCGTCGGAAATCATCGTGCAAAAGCGCGACCGGGAGACGCTGCGCGGCCTGCTGGGCGGCGTATTTACGGGACTGTACAGCACGCTCGACGACTGGATCTATACTCCGGAGTATGCCCGTGATCTCCTCACGGGACAGCTGAAGACGCAGACACTCAAAGGATTCGGGCTCGAGGACCGCCCCCTTGCGGTCATTGCCGCAGGAGCGGCGATGCACTACCTCCAGGAGACGCAGAAATCGAATCTCCTGCACATCCGCACAATCACCCCTTACGAGCCGGGCGACCACATCGTGCTCGACCCCGCGACGAAACGGAATCTTGAGATCACCTCCTCGAGCGCCGGGACGAACGACGGGAGCCTTTTCGGCGTTCTGGACCGGACGCTGACCCCCATGGGGGGCCGGCTCCTGAAACAATGGGTCGGCAACCCGCTCAACAGCGTCGCCTCCATCAACAGGAGGCTCGACGCGGTGGAGGAGTTCGTCCGCACCGCAGCGCTCCCCCGGGGGACCGGCCCGATTCTGGGACGCATCGGCGATCTCGAGCGCCTCAACACCAGGGTGTGCACCGGGCGCGCCACGCCGCGGGAGCTCGTTGCCCTCAAGGGGATACTCGAGTCCGTCACCGCAGTACGCGATGCCATCGCGGAGGCCGTCTCCCCTTCTCTGGCGGAGGTCCGCGAGGGGCTCCATCCGCTCCCCGCCACCGTTGCGCTCCTCGGCTCGGCCCTGGAGCCGGAACCCCCCGCGTCGCTCGCCGACGGCGGCGTCATCCGCTCCGGCTACAATCCGGAGCTCGATGAGCTGCGAACGCTCGCATTCAGCGGCAAGCAGTGGATCGCGGAGATGCAGCGGAAGGAACGTGAGCGCACCGGCATCACCTCGCTCAAGGTGGGGTTCAACAACGTCTTCGGCTATTACATCGAGATCACGAATACGCACAGGGAGAAGATCCCGGCGGACTACATTCGGAAACAGACGCTCACAAACGCCGAGCGGTATATCACGCCGGAGCTGAANNCTCCGGTTGGCAGTGGCCCGCGAAACGGAGGCGATCCAGGCGACCGCGAGGGCGCTTGCGGCGCTTGACTGCTACTCGTCGCTCGCCCGCGTCGCCCTCGAGCAGGAGTACACGCGGCCCGACGTAAACGACTCGACCGTTCTCGACATCGTGGACGGCCGCCACCCGGTGATCGAACGCCTGCTTCCCCCGGGGGAAAAATACATTCCGAACGACGTCCGCGTTGATACCGCCTCGGACCAGATACTCATCATCACCGGTCCCAACATGAGCGGGAAGTCGAGCTTCCTCCGGCAGACCGGGCTCATCGTGCTCCTGGCGCAGATCGGGAGCTTCGTTCCGGCCCGGAAGGCCTCCGTGGGAATTGTGGACCGGATATTCACGCGCGTCGGCGCGAGCGACAACATCAGCGCGGGCGAGAGCACGTTTCTTGTCGAGATGCACGAGGCCGCACACATCGTCAATACCGCCACCTCCCGGAGCCTCATACTCCTCGACGAAGTCGGGAGGGGGACAAGCACGTTCGACGGCATCAGCATCGCATGGTCGCTCACCGAGTATCTCCACGAAAAGGTCGGCGCACGCACGCTTTTTGCCACGCACTATCACGAGCTGAACGAACTGGCGGATCTCTTCCCCCGGATCAAGAACTTCAAGGTGGACGTCCGAGAATACGGCGACAAGGTTGTGTTTCTCCACAAGGTGACCGCCGGGTTCGCGGACCATTCCTACGGAATCCACGTTGCAAGGATGGCCGGTCTTCCCGACGAGGTCACAGAGCGCGCGACATCGATACTGAAGAACCTGGAGGGCTCCGGACTGAGCGTCCACGAAGAGACCCGGGGAAAGAAAAAGGGGCGTATACGGACCGGCGAGATCCAGATGACGCTCTTCGAGTTGAAGGACGATCCGCTCAGGGCGGAGATACTGCGGCTTGACGTGGACACGATGACCCCCCTCGACGCGCTGAAGGCGGTGGCAGACCTCAAGAAGAGGGCGGAAAAGAGCGGCTGACGGGCGTCGACCCCGCACACATTCATTCACACGACGGGAGGAATCGTATGACGCTGCAGGAGATCAAGATGCTGACCGCGTACAGTTCGTGGGCCACCAACAGGATACTGCAAGCGGTGGAGGCCCTCCCCGCAGAGGACCCCGTGCGCGATCTGCAAAGCAGCCACCGGAGCATTCACGGGACGCTTACGCATCTGGCCGGCGCCGAGAAGATGTGGCTCTCCCGCATGACAGGGACACCCGACAAAGCGATGATCACGCCGGCCGAGGTGCCGACAATCGCCGACGTCAGAAGACTGTGGGAGCAGACAGGGTTCGCCACCGCGAAATTCCTCGGATCCATGACCGACAGGAAGCTCCAGGAGACGTTCACGATGTCCACCTCGACGGGGGAGCAGTTCGTACACACGTTCGCCCAGGCATTTCAGCATGTTGTGGACCATTCGACGTACCACAGAGGACAGGTCGTGACACTCATGCGACAGATGGGTCACACCCCCCCGAACACGGGGATGATCGCGTTTGTCAGGGAGACGGGGGGGACCAGGAAGTAAGGCGCTTTCCCCCGGGGAGTGTAAGATCATCCCGAACGGCCAAAAACGCCCAAAATGAACGAAAATCAGCAATATCTCCTCATTGGAAATCCCCCCCGTTTTCCGTATTCTATGACGTAACGTGGTCCCTCCAGGGGGCCACAGTTGTTTTCTCAGGACTACTTTCGATCCGGAATTTACCTCGCCGATGGGACTCTATCCTCAGCCGAACAAGTGGCAGTGCGGACCNNACGGACGAGATAAAGCTCGCCAGGGCAGCCAAGGCCTATGACTGCGAAATGAAGGTAATCCGCCGGAAGGATTCGCTCCGGGCGAAGCGCGAGCTGGTCCACTCGCTCAAAAAGGGGTACCCTGCCCTCCTGTGCGTTGACGGATGGAACCACTGGATCACGGTCGTGGGGATGGAACGGGACAAGTTCATTTCCATCGACAGCCGGAAAGCCCCGGTGGTCTGCGTGGATACGTGGCGGAAGCTCAGAAAACGATGGGTCTACCGCGAACCCGACACCGAGGATCCGACTCAAACGCGCACGCTGTATGACCTCCACCCGGTGATTCCCCGGTACCGCGTCAGGACGAAGGCGCATTTTTCACTCAAGCGCGCACGGTATCTCAGGCGTCCGGAGAACAAGATATTTGCCACGTTCTGGGATGAATACTTTACGGACCTCTCCTATATATGCGTCCCCCGCACACCCAGAGCCGAGAAGGTGATCAGCGCAAGGGAACTCCTCCGGCGCCACGGAGGGATGATCCTGAGCCAGATCGCATTCTGGCACGGGACCGTGACGAGGGAACAGGTGCGGAAAATACTGCGGAACATGAAGTTTATCGCGGACACGTACGATCTCGTGGTCCGCGAGGAAGACGAAAACCGCGCCGTCACCGCCATCACCGCGAATCTCGCTCTCTGGGCCGCAAGCAAATTCGGCATCGGCGACGTCTACGGCAACGGCTGATCCGATGAACGTCCTTCTCACCGCCGCCACGGACATATTCGCCGGAGGCGAGGACTAC
>PMJQ01000133.1:22528-25670 GCA_003157485.1 Ignavibacteriota bacterium | reverse complement strand
CCGCTGGAGGGATCAACCCGGACCCAGATGGAGCCTCGCATCAAATACGTCCTGAGCCAGCGCGTCACCGCGTCCGTCTACTACACGTACACAAGGGTGCAGCCGGATTTTGCCGGATCGAGCATCCCCGGGACGACGGAAAACGAGGCGGGCCTGGACATCCACATCGCGATTCAGTAGTACGTTTGCATATCGCTCCGCAAAATGCTATTCTTTCAACGAAGGGAACCGTATAGCGCATGGAAGAACAAAAAGGGAGAGTCCTCTGGGTCGATGATGAGATCGAGCTCCTGCGTCCCCACGTGAGGTATCTCGGCGAAAAGGGGTACACCGTCGACACCGCCACCAACGGCGAGGACGCGGTCGCGATGGTGAAGGAGGCGGAATACGATCTCGTGTTCCTCGATGAGATGATGTCGGGGATGGGGGGACTCCGCACGCTCGCGGAGATCAAGGAACTNNTACCTGACGAAGCCCGTCAACCCGAGCCAGGTGCTGATGGCATGCAAGAAATTCCTGGAAGGGCGGAAGATCACCGGCGCGGCGGTGTCGAAGGACTACATACAGGAATTCAACGACATTTCCCGCGCGCTGATGGGGGACATGACGCACGGGGAGTGGATCGATCTGTATATCCGGCTGACCGGTTGGGGACTGGAGCTCGACGAGCACCCCGAGCTCGGTCTGAAGCAGACGCTCATCGACCAGACGCGCGAGTGCAATCTGGCGTTCAGCAAATATGTCGAGCGGAACTACAGGGACTGGGTGGAACGGACGAGCCAGCGGCCCGCGCTCTCGACGGAGGTCGTCGACCGGTACGTGATCCCCGAGTTCCAGTCGGGGAAGTCCGTGTTCTTCTTTGTGATCGACTGTCTCAGGCTTGACCAGTGGCTCGTGATGGAACAGGTCCTCCAGGAGTATTTCACGATTGCAAAGGAATATTACTTTTCGATCCTGCCCACGGCGACCCCCTATTCGCGCAACGCCATATTCAGCGGGTCGTTCCCGAGCGACGTCGAGCTCCGCTTCCCGGAGCTCTGGGAAAAGAGCGAGGATGACGAAAACAGCCGCAACAGGTACGAGCGGCAGTTTCTCGACAAACTTCTCGAGCGCCGCAAGATCGTCCTCAAGCCGGAACCCAAGTACATCAAGATCCTCGACGCGGAATTCGGGCGGAACGTCGAGAGCACGATCAATTCGTACACCCAGTCCAGGCTGACGTCCGTCGTCGTGAATTTCGTCGACATGCTGGCGCACGGGAGGTCGGACTCGTCGCTCCTGAAGGAGATTGCGCCCGACGAATCCGCCTACAGGTCTCTTACCCGCTCCTGGTTCCTTCATTCGTCCCTCCTGGGGATGCTGAAGACCCTCGCGCGGAACCCGAACGTCGTCGTCGTCCTGACCACGGACCACGGGAGCATCCGGAGCCTCCGCGGATCGAAGGTGCTGGGGGACCGGGAGGCGTCGACAAATCTCCGCTACAAATACGGCAGGAACCTGAAGGCCGAGGAGAAGGCGGCGATATTCGTGAAGAACCCGGAAGAATTCAAGCTGCCCCGGCGCGGCGTCGCGACGAACTACATCATTGCGAAAGAGGACTATTACTTCGTGTACCCGACGGAATACCACCGGTACCTCAACCAGTACCGGGACAGCTTCCAGCACGGCGGCGCATCCATGGAGGAGATGATCCTCCCCGTCATCCGCATGGAACCGAGGGGATGAAGGAGATCCTTTCGCGCTCGGCGGAGGAAACGGTCTCCGCCGGAAAGGCGTTTGCCGGGACGCTGCGGCCGGGCGACGTTGTGGCGCTGACGGGAACTCTCGGGAGCGGCAAGACCCGGTTTGTGGCGGGGGTCTGCGCCGGGCTGGGCGTCTCCGTCCCCGTGTCAAGCCCCACGTTTACGATAATCAACGAGTACCCGGCTCCTTTCGGCGTCGTGGCGCACATCGACATGTACAGGATCAGCACGCTCGGCGAAGTGGCGGAGCTCGGGATCGAGGAATATTTTAACGACGGGTGCATCTGCCTCGTCGAATGGGCCGAAGTGGTCTCCGGCGTGCTCCCTCCCCTCCGGTATCAGGTTTCATTCGCTCACGGGGACGCCGAAAATGAACGGGCGATCCGGATCCGCGGCCCGCGGGAGCAGGCCGGGTGAACGTTCTCGGGATCGAAACGGCGACCGCGGTCTGCGGCGCGGCGCTCGTCCGCGATGGAGTGCCCGCCGGCGAATCGTTCTTTGATGAAGGGCGGGTGCACGCCGAGAAGCTCATGGGCCAGATCATCGCCGTCCTCGGTACGGGCGGCGTCGCGGATCTCGGCGGTATCGCGGTGTCAATCGGCCCCGGGTCGTTCACGGGACTCAGGATCGGCGTGAGCGTTGCGAAGGGAATAGCCTTCGCCCTGGGGATCCCCCTGGTGGGTGTCCCGACGCTCGAGGCGCTCGCCTTCCGGGCCGCCGCAATCGACAACCTGAAGCCCGGGACGAGGCTCCTGGCCGCCCTCGACGCGCGGCGCGACGAGGTGTACTGTCAGCTCTTCGACGTTACGGAGCGCGGCCCCGTCCCTCTGTGGGAGTCGCGCGACATGAAGCTCGGCGCGCTCAGCGAGGAGCTGGGCGGGGCGGCCGTCTGCGTGACGGGAGATGCCTCTGCCAGGGTGCGCGCGTGGCCGGGCATGTCCCCGGCGATGGAGAGCGTTTCGCCGGAGGCGCTCCGCTGCGGTGCGGCGAGCGTTGCCGTGCTCGGCACGTCGCTGCTCCTGGCGGGGAAGGCGGACGACCCGTCCGCGCTGGAACCGCGCTACATAAAGGAATTTTTCCTCAGGACACGATAACCGGAAAGGTCAAGAGGCCATGTCGTGGTTCAAACGGTCCAAAGAGAATATCGCCTCGGAGACCCAGAAGAAGGATGTCCCCGACGGGCTCTGGACGAAGTGCGAGCAGTGCGGCGAGATCATACACAGGATGGAGCTCGAGAAGAATTTCTTCACGTGCGTCAAGTGCAACGCGCATTTCCGGATCGGCAGCAAGGAATACATCGCCATACTCCTTGACGAGGATTCGTTCAAGGAACACGACAGGAGAATGCGCTCCGGTGATCCGCTCAAGTTTGTCGACACGAAGCGGTACAGGGACAGGAT
>PMJQ01000133.1:0-22494 GCA_003157485.1 Ignavibacteriota bacterium | reverse complement strand
GCGCTCTCGCTCATGCAGATGGCGAAGACGAGCGCGAAGCTCGCCCGCCTTGCGGATGCGGGGGTCGGGTTTATCTCCCTTCTTACCGATCCGACGACGGGGGGCGTGACGGCGAGCTATGCGATGCTCGGTGACGTCATCATCGCCGAACCGGGCGCCCTCATCGGGTTTGCGGGCCCCCGGGTGATCAAGCAGACGATTGGGAAGGACCTTCCCCCCGGGTTTCAGCGGGCGGAGTTTCTCCTCGAGCACGGGTTCGTCGACATGGTCGTCCACAGAAAGGAACTCAAGGCCACCGTCGCGCAGCTTCTCACCTATATCGGCTCCTGACGTGGCTCCCTCCCTGTCCCGCGCCCCCTCTGCGGCGTGCTGAAATGAAGACGATCCGTGAGCCGCGTCTGATGCACAACGAGTCGGAAGGCTTCCGTTCCGCGGGGAAACGCATTGCGCTCGTCCCGACGATGGGAGCCCTCCACGGCGGCCACACCGCCCTCATACGCGAAGCGCGGACCCGCGGGGACGTCGTCATCGTGACGGTGTTCGTCAACCCCGCGCAGTTCGGCGAGGGGGAAGACTTCAACCGGTACCCGCGGGACAGTGAGGGGGACCTCCGCACGGCGTCGGAAGCCGGCGCGGACATTCTGTTCGCGCCGGAGACAGCGGCGATGTATCCCCCGGGGTACCAGACGTTCGTGACCGTCGAAGCGCTTTCGCTCCCCCTGGAAGGGGCGGCCCGGCCGGGACACTTCAGGGGTGTGGCAACAGTCGTGGCCAAGCTTTTCAACATCACGTGTCCCCACTGCGCGATATTCGGGCAGAAGGACGCCCAGCAGGTCGTCGTGCTCCGGCGCATGTCGCGCGACCTCGATCTGGGGATCGAGATCGTCGTCGTGCCGACGGTCCGCGAAGGGGACGGCCTTGCCCTGAGTTCGCGCAATGCGTACCTGTCCGTCTCCGAGCGTCGCGAGGCCCCGGTTCTGTACCGGGCGCTCAGGATCGCGGAAAAACGCATCCGCGCGGGAGAACGGTCCGCGGCGGCCGTCGTTGCGGCGGTGACCTCGGAGATCACGGCCCGGTCATCGGCGTCGATCGACTACGTCTCAGTCGCCGACGCGGAAACCCTCGAGCCCCTTTCCGCGCTTGACGCGGGGCGGACGCTCCTCGTGTCGCTTGCGGCGCGGTTTGGCACAACCCGCCTCATTGACAACATCCACATCAGGATAGAATAGAAGATCGATGGACGCCAGACTTGCCGTTGTTGTGATGGCCGCGGGGAAGGGGACGCGCATGAATAACCCCTCGGTGGCGAAGGTGATGTACACGATCAACGACCGCCCCCTCATCGGGTGGGTCGTGGATCTCGCCTCGCGTCTTGAATCCTCCCGGACCGTCGTCGTTGTCGGGTGGCAGAAAGAGTCGGTCATCGCGTATCTCGCCGGCGCCCACCCCGGGGTGACCTGCGTCGAGCAGAACCCCCAGCTCGGCACCGGGCATGCCGTGATGCAGGCCGGGAATGAGCTCCGCGGATTCACGGGGGACATCCTCGTTCTCTCGGGAGACGTGCCGATGCTGACCGGGGCGACGACCCGGGCACTTATCGACACGCACCGTTCTTCGGGCGCCGTCGCCACCGTCCTGACTGCGGTCCTTGAGGATGCGACAGGGTACGGGAGGATACTCCGGGAAAAGGGGGGAAGGGTCGCGGGGATCGTCGAGCAGAAAGACGCATCGGAGGAACAGCGTGCGATCCCCGAGATCAACTCCGGGATATACGTCTTCGATGCGGAGAGTCTTTTCGAGGGGCTCCGCCACATCACGACGGACAACGCGCAGCGCGAGTACTATCTCACGGATGTGTTCCGCCATTTCTGGCGGAACAATCTCCCCGTGTCGGCTGTTATTGCAGGTGACCCCCTGGAGGTGGGGGGGATCAACACTCCCGTTCAACTCGAAGAGGCGCGGAGGATTCTGGCCCTGGGGGGGAGTTGACAATCAGGCCTGTTTTCTGTATCATCCTGAGAGCGGAGAGGAGGATTCCAGTGAAATCTCTGTCGATTGCATCCGTTGTCTGTCTTGCGTTGCTGGCTGCGGGCGGGGCGCGGGCGCAGTTCAAACCCGATGCCGCGCATCCCACCGATGAATCGGGGGGTCTTATCACGCAGCCCCCCTCCACGGTGCTTTTCGGATGGTTTGACCCGAACAAGTTCCAGATGCACCACAGTTTCGAGCTCTCCTACCAGTCGTTCGCAGGGCAGGGGATGTCGCTCGGAACGTACACGAACACGATGATGTACCAGTTTGCCGACAACCTGAACGCCCGTGCGGACGTCAGCATGAGTTTCACCCCCTCCAATTCGTTCTCCTCGTTCGGCACGAAGGGGTCGAATAATTTTAGCGGCATCTACCTGAGGGACGCCCAGCTCAGCTACAAGCCGTGGGATAACGTCCAGGTGCAGCTTCAATACAGCCAGCTCCCGTACGGATCATATTCCTTTTCACCCTTCTTTTACAACCCGATGTTCCGGGAGAACGGATTCTGATCTCGAGATCCCCGCATCAGACCACCACATGCCGGGTTGCGCAGTGTCGTGAAAGCCGGGAAAGCTCCGCCTCCGGGGCCCGTCCCGGCTTTGTCGCTATGACGCAGACCCGATGAAGGTGGCGCGCTCCACGAAGACCGTTTCCGGCCAACCGGTTTCCGCACGGAAAGATCCCCGCACCGTCGTCCTTGATGTCATCATCGGCGCCCTCGGGCTCCTTGTGCTCGTGCTCGCCTGGTCGTTTTCCAGCAGGATGTTCTTCCGTCCGCCCGTCGATCCGGTCCGGTCCGGCTCCTCCGCTGCGGGCACGATACAGCTCGACGTCCTGAACGGCTGCGGACTTCCCGGCGCGGGGACATCGATCACCGCGTACCTCCGGGCCCGGGGGTTCGACGTCGTGGAGTACAGGAACTACAGGAATTTCGACGTCCGCGAATCCCTCGTCATCGACAGGGCGGGGAACCGTGAGAACGCGGAGAAGGTGGCGTACGCGCTCGGCATACGGAAGTCGAACGTGATCCAGCAGATCAACCAGGACTATTACGTTGATGTTTCGGTTCTCGTCGGGCGGGATTATCCCACGCTCAAACCATCACAATAGGGGAAGCGCGCATTGAAATCACAGGTACTCGCTCTGGCGGTGGCACGGCTGGCTCTTTCGAAGAAGGCCGGCGACGTCGTGGTCATGGATCTCCGGGGTCTTACAACGATGGCGGATTTCTTCGTCGTCTGTTCCGCGGATTCCGATGTCCAGATCCGGGCCATCGCCGACGCCGTCGATGACGGAATGCGGGAAAAAGGCTCCGGCGCGTGGCACAGGGAGTCCGGGAGCTCGAGCTGGGTGCTCCTGGACTTCGTCGACGTCGTCGTGCACATTTTCCACAGGAACACGCGGTCGTTCTACAACCTGGAAAAGCTCTGGGGCGACGCGAAGATCAGGAAGATTGCCGACGCCCCCGCCCGCCGGGCCCCGGCGCGCAAGGTTGCGCGCGCGCCCCGCGCGAAGGCCGGGAAGAAAGCGAGAGCATGAAAGCGTATCTGAGGGAAAAGGTCACCGAGGCCCTCGCCTCGATGGGCGTCAGCCCGGCCTCACCCGTGTCGTTCGAGACACCGCGGGGGACGGGACATGGGGACCTGACGACGAACATCGCGATGATCGTCGCAAAGGGCTCCGGCAGAAAGAGCCGCGATGTCGCGGCCGACATCGTCGCGCGGCTTGCGCCCGATCCCTCCCTCGTGGCGGGGATCGACATCGCGGGGCCCGGCTTTATCAATTTTTCGTTCGCGGGAAAGTATTATCTCCGTCAGCTCGGGGACCTTGTGCGGACGGGGGACACATTCGGGAGGTCCGCAATCGGGAAGGGGCGGAAGGTGCAGGTCGAATTCGTCAGCGCCAATCCCACGGGGCCGCTGACCGTCGGTCACGGAAGGGGCGCGGTGTTCGGGGATACGGTTGCAAGGATGCTGGAATGGACCGGGCACGAGGTGGAGCGGGAGTACTACTTCAACAACGCGGGGCGGCAGATGCGGATACTGGGGGACTCGGTGCGTCAACGCTACCTCGAGCTCCTGGGTGACAACGTGGAGTTCCCCCGGGACTACTATCAGGGGGAGTACATCCGGGACATCGCGCGCCATCTGATGGAGTCTGACGGAGACCGGCTGCGGGATGAACCCGCGGAGGGGAAGTTCAAGGAGCAGGCGGAGACGGAAATCTTCGCGGACATCAGGAAGACCCTTGCGGCGCTCGGCATCGTCTTCGGCTCCTTTTACAACGAGAACTGGCTTTACGAACAGGGGAAGATCCGGGAGGTCATCGACGAGCTTCGCGCCAGGGGCCTGGTCTATGAGAGCGAGGGTGCGGTCTGGTTGAAAACCTCCGCCCTGGGACTGGAGAAGGACAAGGTGATCGTCAAGAGTTCGGGGGAACCGACGTACCGGCTTCCGGACATCGCCTACCACCGCGAAAAGTTCCGCCGGGGATACGACCTCATGATCGATGTGTTCGGCGCGGATCACATCGCGACGTACCCCGATGTCCTTGCCGCGCTGAAGGCGCTCGGGCTCGATGAGCGGCGCGTCACGGTCCTCATCCACCAGTTTGTCACGATACTCCAGGACGGGGAGGTCGTGAAGATGTCGACGCGCAAGGCGAATTTCATCACTCTCGATGAGCTGATCGACGAGGTGGGCGCGGACGTCGTGCGCTACTTTTTTCTCATGCGGACGATCTCGAGTCATCTGAACTTTGACCTGGGTCTCGCCAAGAAGCACTCGGACGAAAACCCCGTCTTCTATCTCCAGTACGCCTACGCGAGAATCTGCAGCATACTGCGTTACGCGGGGGATGCGTCCGTCCCCCCCGCTCCAGCCGGGGAGTTCGACGCCTCGCTCCTCTCTTCGGCGGCGGAGACCGACCTTATTAAAACTCTCCTCCTCTTTCCCGAGACGGTCGAATCATGCGCGCTCGCGTATGAACCCCACCGGCTTGCGGACTACCTCCAGGGGGTCGCCACTTCGTTTCACAGGTTTTACCACGAATGCCGGGTCGTCACGGACGACGGGCCGCTGACGCGTGCGCGGATTGCCCTGAGCCACGCCGTGCGGTGCGTCCTGAGGAACGGGTTCGGGATACTGGGGATTTCCGCGCCCGAACAGATGTAAGGCCCCGGCGGAAGCCGCCGAAATCGTCCAATCCCCCCCGGTTGACGCCGCGTTGAAGGAATCGGCCTTTTTGTGTTCTGTAGCACAGGCCGAATCCGGAATATTTCGTTATTGTCTCCGTTCCCTTCAGCCGTGTATGTTCACCCTGCTTGGGGCATCGGATTCCATGTCTCTGCGACCGGCACCAGATATTCCCGGTCACTCTTGCGTTCCTGACAGAATTGATTATATTGACAGCTATCTACTGAGTTTCTTCGTGATGCAGTTACGCTGTTCACAGGCGTTTGTCCAATACGATAACGCCGGCACACCCCCCCCTCCGTGCCCGCTCCAGGAAGAGTTCCTCTTCCGCCATTTCTTAAAAAAGGGAGTACCAACAATGAAACACACACTACATGTTGCGGTCGCTTTTGTCTTTGCGCTCCTGCTCCATGAATCTGCTTTGGCCCAATGGGTAAGCACGACCGGGATCCCGGGAGGGCAGATCAACAGCTTTGAGGTCATCCTCAGCACTACTTTTGCCGGAACCTGGGGAGGAGGCGTATACAGTTCGGCCGACCAGGGCGGGCATTGGACCTATTCCGGTCTTATCGGACAGAAGGTTCGCTCCCTGGCGGCACAGGGGACGTACTTGTTTGCGGGCACGCACACCGGGGTCTGGCTCTCGAAGGACAACGGAGGGACATGGGCGTCAGTCAATGATGTCAACCAGATTAACCAGTATGTGTATGCCATGGCCGCAAGCGGCATATATATGATTGCGGCGGGATACGGAGGGATAACCCGCACATCCGACAACGGCGCCACATGGGAACTTGGCAACCAGGGACTTACAAGCCCTTCGGATCCGGTTCCGGACGTGCGCGCGCTTGCAGGACCGAGCGGTGATCTCTTTTGCGGCATTCCGGGATTCGGCGTATCACTCTCTGTGGACAACGGCAAGACATGGAACCCGACTGCAACTCAGCCTCCGGATCTTAGTATACAGGCTCTTGCCTACACAGGCGGGACAGTGTGGGCAGGAACGCAGACCGGCGTCTTTGTCTCGACGAACTTCGGAACAACCTGGTCCAATTTCAGCGCGGGGGGCCCCACCAATTTCAACGTTCTGTCTCTCACGTTCCAGGAGCCGAATATCATCGCCGGAACATCCGGCGGGGGCGCTTTCGTTTCCCCGACTGCAAGTGCGAACTGGTCAGCGATCAATACAGGGCTCAGCGACCCTACCGTTCTCGCGCTTATCGTGAATGGCAAGCTGTTTGCGGGAACAAACGGAGGAGTTTTCAGCTCGGTGACGCCGACGACAAGCAGCAGTACCTGGTCTGTGGCAAACACGGGTCTGACCGCAACGCGTGTCTACGCAATGGCAGTGAACGGCACGACGCTCTTCGCGGGGGCATACGGCAGCGGGCTCTTCCGCTCGACGGATGACGGCACGACATGGACCCCTACAGGCGTCGCGAATCATTATGTTCATTCGATACTTGTAAACGGATCATCGATATACGCGGGGAGCGAAGGCGGATTCTACCACTCCACGGACAACGGCTTAACCTGGAGTATAGCGGTGAGCGGTCTGGGCTTGCTCGACGGCCGCGACGTTCGCTCGATCCTCGTCCATGGAACCACGCTTTACGCGGGCACGCTGGGCGCCGGCGTGTTCGTGTCCACCGACGGCGGAGCAAACTGGACTGCGGCAGCGAATACGGGTCTGACGAACACAGACGTTTGGGGGCTCGCATACGTCGGGACGACGCTTTATGCAGGAACGCAGGGGACAGGCGTTTTTGCTTCAACGGACGGCGGCGCCACATGGACTCTCAAGAGCAATGGAATCACCGGGTCCGAAGCCCTCTTTATCAACACGATGACGAGCAGCGGGAACACGCTCTTCGCGGGGACAGGGACCGGACTGTGGGAATCGACAAACGGAGGCGCCAACTGGTACGACTCAACCGGAGATCTGGGGACCAACTACATTCTTAGTGTAGTGCCGAGCGGGACGAACTTCTTTGTCGGTATCAGGAACGGCGGGGGAGTATTCTACTCCAAAGTCTTCGGACCGTCATACACCAATGTCGGTGATGCCGCCGGCCTCACAAGCACATGGGTAAGCTCGATGGCCATCAACAATTCCGAGCTCTACCTCGGCATATCGGGCGCCGGGGTCTGGCGACGGCCGTTGACGCAGATGGGCTACGAGGTTCATGCGGCAGCCAAAGTCTACCTCCAGGGACCGTATGTGGCGTCGGGCGACTCCATGGCGCATAATCTCCTCACCGGCGGCCAGCTTGCCGCGCATTTCGGGGCAATACCGATCCCCAGGCAAGCAGTGGACAGCATCAATGTCGAGCTCCGGAATGACTCCACGAGCGGAACGGCTTCAATAAGGAAGTTCGCCCCTGCATGGCTCCTCTCGAACGGGACGATCAGGAATTTTGCCGACACGACAAAGGCGTACGTGGACTTTGACTCGCTCCTCCCCGGGAAATATTACACCGTCATACACCACAGGAATCATCTTGCGATCATGGGCGCAGTGCGCGACAGCATTGACGCGAATGCATCCCCGGCCGGGCGTGACTTCTCCACGGGACAGGCGCAGGCATACGGTTTCAGCCCGCTTGTACCCGTCGGAACGAAGTTTGCGATGTATGCGGGAGACGTCAACGGCGACGGGACGCTGCAGTACTCCGGCGCAGGGAATGACCGCGCGCTGATACTCGTCAGGATAGGAGGATCTGATATAACCGCGACGGTCAGTGGATATTACAACGAAGATATAAACCTTGATAGCGTCGTCAAGTATAGTGGCGCCTTGAACGACCGTTCGATCATCCTCGTGAACATCGGGGGGAGCGACATTACTGCGACTGTATCGTCAAGAGTTCATTGAAGCCAAATATTCGGAGGGCAGCATAATGAAGAATCTCTCGAAGTACGTCTTCGTAGTCGCGGTTTTTCTCCTGGTCGGAGTACAGATCGGCGATGCACAAAACGGGATCCAGGCCGGGATATTCAGCCCGAGCGGGAATGTGCTCTCCGTTCGTGCAAAGCCAGTGAATGCGATCTCATCCAAATTGTTCTCCGACGTCGCCGTGACAGTAAAATGGTCGGCGTCTTATGGGATCACGCTGGGCACTCCCTCCGGCAGCTACGGCATCGCGGCGCAGGGAAGCGTATCAACGGATGGCACGTTCGATTATCAGCGTTTCGGCAGCACGCCAAACGCGTTGATAACCTGGGCGGCCGGAAGCGAGAATGAATTGTTTACGGTGACTGTGAATGGTGCTGCCGGAACGGGTTCGTTTTCGCTCACTGGGTCGGCCCCCGGGGTCCCCTGGTATTTTGAACTCGGCGGGAGTGACTCAACCGATTACGGCACTCCGTTCTACGCTGCGTCTGTGGCGGGCGTTTCGCTCCCCATCCAGCTCGCGAGCTTCAATGCGGCCACGCTCTCGAAGACCTCCGCGAAGCTGAACTGGGAAACGCTGAGCGAGATCAACAACTACGGGTTCGAGGTTCAGAAGAGCGCCGGCAACTCCGGGACGTTTGCAAGCATCACCGGTGCATTCATCGCCGGGAACGGGACGACGACGGTGAAACACGACTACTCCTACGTCGACAATGCGTACGCCTCCGGGGATGTCTACCGGCTGAAGCAGCTCGACCTTACGGGCGCGGCGCATTACACGGATGCCGTCGATCCTCTCGGAGTCACGTCGGTCGCGCCCACACCGCTTCCGAAGGAGTTTTCTCTCAGCCAGAACTATCCGAATCCGTTCAACCCGTCGACGGTGATTGAATTCGCCCTGCCGAAGGACGCGCACGTGAAGCTGGACGTCTACAACATGATCGGCCAGCGGGTGATGACGCTCGTTGATGCGCTGACGCCGGCCGGGTATCATTCCGTGAAACTGGACGGGACAAACCTGGCGAGCGGCATGTATCTCTACCGGCTGACGACCGGCCAGCAGACATTTATGAAGAAACTGCTCTTGATAAAATAGTATCCCGCAAGAGGAACGGTCTGCGGGGGTGACCCCGCGGACCGTTTGTCGGGGTGCGGCGGTTTGTGTCCGCATCCCGATAGCGCCTCAGCGCTCCATTGCCGGGGAAACCTCTACTGTCTGGCCTGCACTGAAGGTGGACAGCCGGGGTTTTTTTTGGCACCCCGCCCGTGGGGAGGGCCGCTCCGCGCGGTCACGCGGGAATTCGTCTGAAACCACACTACGTCACGCGCTCATGAAGTTTTCAGCAGATGTCCTCCGCATTGATGCGGAGGCCGAGATCAAGAGCATCGCTGCGACGATTCGCGAGGTCGTCACAAAGACGTTGCACCGGAAG
This sequence comes from Ignavibacteriota bacterium, assembly GCA_003157485.1. Classification (GTDB taxonomy): domain Bacteria; phylum Bacteroidota; class Ignavibacteria; order UBA10030; family UBA6906; genus Fen-1273. The sequence continues at coordinate 12,943 of PMJQ01000133.1, read as the reverse complement.
GGGGCCGTGGTCTCCGTGTCCGGGGGAATCGACAGCGCGGCCTGCGCGGCGCTGTGCGCGCGTGCTCTTGGAAAGGAGAAGGTGCTTGCGCTCTTCCTCCCCGAGCGCGATTCCTCGCCGGAATCCCTTCGTTTCGGGAAGCTCCTCACGAACAAGCTGGGGATTGCGTCCGTGACGGAGGAGATCGCCCCGATCCTCGAGGCGGCGGGCTGCTACCGGCATCAACGGCAGGCGGTCCGGATGGTATTTCCGGACTACAGCGACGGCTGGAAGTTCAAGATAACGCTCCCCTCTATTCTCGAGAGCAACCGTCTCAACGTTTCCCGTCTCACCGTCAACAGCCCGACCGGGGAGGTCCGGAGCGAACGGATGCCTGCCGCGGCGTACCTCCAGCTTGTCGCAGCAACGAACTTCAAGCAGCGGACGCGGAAGATGCTGGACTACTTTCACGCGGACAGACTGAACTACGCTGTCTGCGGAACGCCGAACAGGCTGGAATACGACCAGGGTTTCTTCGTCAAAGGGGGGGACGGGCTTGCCGATTTCAAGCCGATCGCCCACCTGTACAAAACCCAGGTGTTTGCCATCGCGCGCGCGCTCGGAGTGCCTGAGGAGATCTGCAGCCGGACCCCCACGACGGACACATTTTCGCTCCCCCAGACGCAGGAAGAGTTCTATTTCGCGCTTCCGTATGACAAGATGGACATCTGCCTGTGGGGGCTTAATCACGGCGTTCCCGCCTCGGAAGTCGGGCCGGTCATCGGCCTGACGGCCGAGCAGGTGGAGCGCGTGTATCGCGACATCGATGTCAAGAGGCGCACGACGCTTCCGCTCCATCTCCCGGCGGTCCTGATGACCGGCGTGCCCGAAGTCCACGCCAGGTTGAGGGGTGCTCTCCACGCGACAGGACAGGATTGACATGTGCGGCATTGCAGGCATAGTAAACGTCTCTGACAGGCACGCCCCCCCCTCCGCGGAGCTTCTCACCTCCATGGTCAGCGCCATCAGGTACCGTGGACCGGACGAGTACGGGCTCTACAGGGACATGCGCGCGGGCCTGGTTCACGCCCGCCTTTCGCTCATCGACCTCGCGACGGGGCAGCAGCCCCTTGCGAACGAGGACGGCACGCTCTGGATCGTATTCAACGGCGAGATCTTCAATTACGTAGAGCTCCGTCAGGAGCTTGTCACTCTGGGCCATCGCTTCAGGACGCACTCGGACACCGAAGTCATCGTCCACGCCTACGAAGAATGGGGAAACGGCTGTTTTCAGAAATTCAACGGGCAGTGGGCCCTCGCGCTCTGGGACAGCAACGCGCACAGGCTTGTTCTCTCCCGCGACCGCATAGGCGTGCGCCCCCTGTATGTCCGGGAACACGGAGGGAGGGTATGGTTTGCGAGCGAGGTGAAGGCGATCTTTGCCGACCCTTCCGTTCCCCGCGAAATCGACCCGGGCGGGCTTGACCAGACGTTTACCTACTGGACATCGCTTGCACCGGCGTCTCTCTTCCGCGGGATCGAGGAACTCCGCCCCGGCTCCGTCCGCGTGTACGCCTCCGACGGTTCGATGGAGGAGACCGTGTTCTGGCGCCCCTCGTATCCAGTCTCTTCCGAAGAATACCCGCTGACGATCGACGAAGCGACAGAGGCGCTCTCGGAGAAGCTTGAGCTCGCGACCCGGCTCCGTATGCTTCGCGCGGATGTCCCGGTTGGCAGCTATCTCTCGGGAGGTCTCGACAGCTCGCTGACGGCCTGGATGGGAAGGAAGGCGAAGGAAGGGATCTTCCAGACCTATTCGATCAGGTTCGAAGACGCCGAGTTCGACGAGACGGAGTTCCAGCGGGCGATGGCGGCCACGATTGACAGCTCACATCAGGAGCTCGTCGTGAAGCGCAGTGACATCGCCCGGGTGTTTCCCGATGTGATCCGGCATACGGAATGTCCCGTCCTCAGGACGGCCCCGGCGCCGCTCTATCTCCTTTCGAAGCTCGTCCGCGATTCGGGGATCAAGGCTGTGCTCACGGGAGAGGGGGCGGACGAGATGCTGGCCGGTTACGACATATTCCGCGAATCGGAGATCAGGCAGTTCTGGTCCCGACAGCCTGGATCGACGATGCGTCCGGCGCTGTTCAACCGCCTTTACCCGTATCTCGCCCGCTCGCCGCAGCAGGCAAAAGGGATGGCGCTGGAGTTCTGGAAGCAGGGGCTGGACAGGGCGGGAATGCCCGGGTTTTCACACGACCCGCGCTGGAGAACGACCGCGCAGGTCAAGAGGTTCTTTGCCCCGGCGCTCCAGGCGGAAATTGCCGCCCGGCCGCCGGAGGACGTTCTCGACGATCTGCCGGCCGAATTCGGCAAATGGGATTCCCTCGCTCAGGCGCAGTACCTGGAGGTTGTGACGCTTCTTTCCGGCTACCTCATCTCCTCCCAGGGGGACCGGATGCTGATGGCGCATTCGGTGGAAGGAAGGTTCCCGTTCCTCGACGCGGACGTCATGGAATTCTGCAACGGTCTTCCCGCTTCCTACAAGCTCGCGGGACTGAACGAGAAGTACATTCTGAAGCGGGTAGCCGCCGGTCATATACCCGATGCGATCATCCGCCGTCAGAAACAGCCGTACCGCGCGCCGGACGCGATAAGCTTCGTTGAAGCGGGAGCGCCGTCGTACGTGGCGGAGCTCCTGTCAGAAGGGGCGCTGCGGGATGCGGGGATTTTCGATCCGGGCGCTGCCCGCGGCCTGTACATGAAATGCGTCGCGCGGGCAAACGGCGCGGGGGGAAACGGCGTGTTCAGCAACGCGGATAACATGAGCCTTGTCGGACTTCTCTCGACACAGCTCCTCCATCATCATTTCATCCGCGGCAACGGCGATTCGCCCGCGGCGAGTATTGAATATACGACACTCATTGATCGCGTTCCGCTCCAACAACTTTCGGGAACAGCATGACAGAAGATGCAATCCGGACTCAGGTCCATGGATTTATACGCAAGAATTTCCTGTTTGACGATGCGACGCACGTGGGAGACGATCAGTCTCTGCTCGGATCCGGGGTCGTCGATTCCACCGGCATCCTTGAACTTATAAGTTTTCTGGAAGAGACCTGCAAAGTGAAATTCGACGACAGTGAGCTTGTGGCGGACAACTTCGACTCCGTCAACAGGATTTCCGCATTTGTTATAAAAAAAATAGCGCAATCGAAGGCCTGATCCATGCTTTTACATGAGTATCTCCGCCGTTCGGCGCGGATAGCGCCGGAAAAGGTGGCACTTGTCTGCGGGGAAACCCGGTCGACGTACGCCGGACTTGCCGCGTCCGCCTCCTCCATCGCCGGACACCTCTGCGCGCGCGGTCTGGGGAAGGGGGAAAGAGTTGCGATTTACATCGACAGCAGCCCGGAAGCCGTTATCGCGGTCTTCGGAGTCCTGGAGGCCGGGGGATGCATCGTCGTCGTCAACCCGGCGACCCAGGCCGACCGCCTGGGATATATCCTGGAGAACTGCGGGGCGAAGTTCCTCGTGTCGTCCATGGAAAAGAAGACGATAGTTGCAAAGGCGTCCGCCGGGTGCACCCGCCCGCCCGAGGTCATATGGACGGGGAAGGGCGAGGAAGAGGAGCCCGGCGAGAGCTTTGGACGCATAGTCAGGGAAGGGCATCCGTCTCCGAACGTGCGGCTCATCGACGCGGATCTGGCGGCGATTATCTATACGTCGGGATCCACGGGACGCCCGAAAGGCGTGACGCTTCTGCACCGCAACATCGACACGGCGGTAGATTCCATCGCGGAATACCTTGAGAACAACGCCGGGGATGTGATCCTCGGGCTTCTCCCTCTTTCGTCGAGTTACGGTCTCCTCCAGGTTCTCGTGACGTTTCGCACGTCGGGCAGGGTCGTTCTGGAGAAAGGGCTGGGGTACCCGTACGAAATCATCAAGCGTCTCAAGGAGGAGAAGGTGACGGGGTTCGCCGGCGCTCCGACGATGTGGGCGATCTTACTCCGCCTCGACGGACTGGAAAAGGAGGACTTCTCTTCTCTCCGGTATATCACGAACGCCGCCGCCGCGATGCCGGCAAGCTTTGTCCCGAGACTGCGGAAGATATTCCCGTCGACGAAGATTTTCCTTATGCACGGGTTGACAGAGTGCCTCCGGACGACGTATCTTCCACCGGACGAGATTGAGACGCGGAGCACCTCCGTGGGATCCGGGATGACCAATGTTGAACTCTGGGTCGAGGATGCAGACGGCCGGAGGCTTCCCCCCGGCCACGTCGGCGAGATGATCGTCCGTGGATCGACAGTGATGCAGGGATACTGGAATGATCCGGAAGGGACCGCCAAGGCGCTCATCCCGGGACGTTATCCGTGGGAGAAGGTCCTCCGGACTCGCGACCTTTTCACAATGGACGAGGATGGATATTTCCATTTTGTCGCCAGGTCGGATGAACTCATCAAAAGCCGGGGGGAGAAGGTAAGTCCGATAGAGGTCGAAGACGTCATCTATACGATTGAAGGGGTGCAGGAAGTGCGGGTTATCGGCGTGCCCGACGCGGTTCTCGGACAGGCCATCAGGGCTGAGATTGTCCTCAAGGAGGGCCGGTCGCTTGACCAGCAGGAGGTGAAGGCTCACTGCCGCCGCTTTCTGGAGGATTTTAAAGTTCCGCAGTCTGTGGAATTTGTGGCGTCACTCCCTAAGACACAGGGGGGAAAGATCAAGCGGACCAATTCTGCGTGATGTTGGTCCCGGGAAACGTCATCGCTTTTCTCTCTTCCCCTTTGCGCCTTTTGCGGGGCTATCCCGTTCATAGTCAATGTCTACTATAGTCTCCCTAGTGCAGCATTACTAGGTCGTTTTCGCTATATTTTACGGATCTTTCTTATTGACATTAATTGCGAATATCGTTATGATGGGTCAGGCAAAAAAAATTGCGAATTTGCCTAGGACGGAGCCATCATGAAGCTTTTTGCTCAAATAGGGTTCGCTTGCCTTGTCCTGGCGCTTCTTGCCGGTCAATCATTAGCTTCTTCGGCGTTCCATGTAACGCCAAGCGGACAGGCATCCGGCTCGGGGAGCTCTTCCAGCCCCTGGGATCTTAGAAGCGCCCTCAATCAGCCGTCGGCGGTGAATCCAGGGGACACAATCTGGATCCACGGCGGGACCTACTCCGGCACTTTTTCCACCAACCTGAACGGCACTTCTTCTCAACCCATCATCGTCCGGAACTGGAATAATGAACGGGCGACGATTGACGGGGGGAATTCCAACGGCGCCGCGATATTCACCATCGGGGGATCGTACACCTGGTATTGGGGGCTTGAGATCACGAGCTCGACGACAAACAAGATCTCCACGCAGGTGACCTCCTGGCCGACGGATATCATGTACGGCGAGGGTGTCGAGATCAAGCAGGGTGGGACGGACGGTACCGGCTGCAAATTCATAAACATCGTCGTCCATGACACCCGCCAGGGATTCAGTTCCTGGAAAGAGGCGGCAAATTCGGAGGTGTACGGCTGCGTGGTGTACGATAACGGCTGGCTGGCCCCGGACCGTCCTCATGGCCACAACATGTATATCCAGAACGTCACCGGGACGAAGCTTTTCAGCGACAACTTCATACTCCGTGCATACTCCCACAACATACAGTCCTACGGGTCGACCGCGTCGAACGAGGATAACGAAACGTTCGTCGGAAACGTCGGTGTCAATGGAGGGGAGCGGAATTTCATGATCGGCGGCGACAATCCCACCCAGAGCCCCGTCTGGCAGAACAATGTCATGTATTCGGATGGATCGCGTGCGGGAAGCAACAACTTTTACCTGGGCTATCCGATCGGCTACAATCCGGGGACCTTTGACGCAGTTGTTACGGGGAACTACTTCGCGGGAGGGGGACTGACGTTCAACACGCAGACCAACCTGACCTTTTCGGGAAACCTGGGTGGTTACACATCCGTCGACGGTGGCGGCGCACCGAACCTGTCCGGCCAGCTCGTCTCCGGCAAACCCGCGACGGACACCGTGATTATCCGGCTGAACAAATATGAGTCGGCCCGGGCAAACCTTGTGGTCTTCAACTGGAAGGGGCAGAACGCGGTCAACGTTGACCTTTCCTCTGTTGTCGGTACGGGCCAGCCGTACGTCATCCGCGATGCACAGAATTACTACGGCACGCCTGTCGCCTCGGGGACGTACGCCGGGGGGACGGTAAGCATCCCAATGACGGGTGGCACGGTCCCCGCGACGGTCGGCAACGATCCCCGCGGAGTGGCGCATACCGCCCAGCAGTTCGGGACATTTGTCATATTCGGATCCGGCGCCGGTGTGATCGTGCCGAACGTCTCCGGGGCCCTGAGCGTGACGCCGACAACTCTCCCGGCCGGCGGCGGCCAGGTGACGCTGTCGTGGAGTTCGCAGAATGCGACTTCAGCGTCTTTCGACAACGGGATCGGCACCGTGGCGACGAGCGGGTCGCGCACGGTGACGGTGACGGCAACGACAACGTTCACGCTGACGCTTGCCGGGCACGGAGGTCCTGTCACATCACAGGTGACCGTGCAGGTTGCCCAGGCGCAGCTTGCAGGACCGGTTCTTTCAAGCCCCCTCAACGGTTCCACCGGGCTTCCCACGACAATAATCCTCGGGTGGAACGGGGCGCAGGGCGCGACGGGGTACGAACTGCAGCTCGCAGCGGATTCCACGTTCTCCACACTCGTGTATTCGAACGCGTCGGTGACGGGAACCACCGACCAGGTCTCCGCCCTGACGAACGGTCTCAGGTATTACTGGCGTGTCCGGGGGAAGAACGCATCGGGGAACGGAAGCTACTCCGCCGTGTGGCACTTCTCGACTTTGCCGCCGGACACGGCCGGGCCCGCGACCCTGCCTCTTGTCCTCTTTGGTACTTCTCCGGAATCATTGACGGTCAATATCGCCGTCACCAAGCCCGCAGGGGCCGCGGGATCGCTTCTTGTCCTCAACGTCTATGATGCGGACGGCGCGGATGAGGGCGCCATGTACGTCAACGGGACTTTGGCCGCCGGCCTTTTTGGCGCGCAGGCGGTCCCCGCAAACGACGCGAAATCGGCTCTTGTGACTCTTCCCCTGTCTCCGGACCTCTGGAAGAACGGGCCGAACCAGATCCGGTTCGCGCACCTCCGGACTGCCGGCTACCGCATCGATAATATCGGCGTGTCGTTTAGTGTGAACGTCCAGCGGGATACCACGCCGACGGCCCCTCATGTTGCGCCCAAAGGCTTCTCGCTTTACCAGAACTATCCCAACCCGTTCAATCCGGCCACCACGATCCGTTACAGCGTGCCGTTCACCTCCCGGGTAAGGCTCGAGATCTTCAACGTGCTCGGGCAGACTGTAGAGAAGTTAGTAGATGAGGAAAAACCGGCGGGGGTATATTCCGTTCAGTTCAACGGTTCGGCATTCCCGAGCGGCGTGTACTACTGTCAGCTCCTGACAAACCACGGTCTTGACCTTGTGAAAATGGTTCTGGTCCGTTGAGCCTCATGCCGGGGTGAGCACTCAGTGTTCACCCCGGCCCGCGTGATCCGCCTTGGAGAAGAAATCCGGAAACGTGACGACCTGGGGGGGACGGATCTGCACAAGCGCGTTATCCGGCACGTTGCGCTCGACGACGGCGTTGGCTCCGATCTTGACGTTGTTCCCTATTTTGATCCTCCCCGACACTTTTGCCCCCGGTGCGATGTAGGCATTGTCTCCGATGACCGGCGCGCCGCGCCGGGGGCCTCTCCCGGCGAGTCCGATTGTCACGTCGTGGGATATGCTGCAGTCCTTCCCCATGACGACGCGCGAGCCGACAAATATTCCGCCGTAATGAAAGATCAGAAAGCCCTCCCCGATCGTCGCGCCAGGGCTGAGCTCGATGCCCCAGACAACGCGAATGTAGTAAAACAAAGGGAGGAGAAGCGGTCGCAGAAGAATCCTGACGGGGAGAGGTTTTCCCGAAAGCCACCGGCCGAACCGGTAGATGGCCACCGCTCTGAGTCCCGGGGCCCGGATGCATCCCAGAATCCGCTGTAATTTGTTGCCGCCGAGATGTTCGTACGTTCGAAGAATGTCTCGCTTGAGCATGATCCTCTCTCCTGTCCGCTCAAAGTAGCATTTTTCCGGCAGAAACGGAAACCCGTCAGAGCGGCCTTTGGAAATCGACGCCGAAACTTCCTACATTAGCGATTGCGGAGAGGCCCACTCCGGCGCAGCATGACAGCGGGAGCGGGAGGTTTCTTTTGACGGCAGCATTTCTGCCGGTACACGCGGGGGCATCCCCGGAACGGACCAGTGCAAATGGATCATGATTCGTTGCTTGCTGACCTGAGGCGTTTGCGGGACAAACGCATTTTCTTCGGACACCAGTCGGTGGGGGTTGACATCATGAAGGGCGTAAAGGATCTGACCGAAGCCGCCCCGGAGCTTTCGCCGGTATTCGTTGCCGCAGACGCGGCGTCGCTCCCTGCAGGAGGCTGGTTTGCCGATTTGCGGATCGGACGAAACGGCTATCCCATCGAAAAGTGCGCCGCCTTCCGTGAAACGGTAATCCGGCTCGGGCGCGGCACGCTCGATATCGCAATGATGAAATTCTGTTATGCGGACATCGGCCCTCAAACGAATCCGGCGGAGGTTTTCGATGCCTACGCACGCACAGTTGAGGGCCTCAGGACGGCATTTCCCGGTACTGTCTTTGTTCATGCGACAATTCCGTACACGGTAAGGACCGCATCGTGGAGGATTCAGGCGAAAAGAGTTCTCGGGAGAGGGGACCGGTCCCGCGGCGGCAATCTCCAGCGAACCCGTTTCAACGGGCTCCTGACAGGAGCGTTTTCCGGTGAACCGGTCTTCGACGTCGCCCGCGTCGAGTCGACTCATCCCGGCGGCCGGCGGGAGTCCTTCACGCATGAAGGAGAAACCGCGTTCAGCCTGGTCGGAGAGTACACGCGTGACGGGGGCCACCTGAATGAGACCGGACGCCGGCTCGCAGGACGGGAGTTGCTTCGCGTCCTGGCTGCTGCGGGGGAGAAGTGAATCCCCGGCGCCGGGTGACAAAAATATACGGCAGGCTCTTCACGCGCCGCCTTCTGATCGTCTCTCTCACGGCGGCGGTTCTCGCTCTCTTCCCGTTGATTCCCCCGGCAGGTGATCTCCGCGCGGCGGAATACTACGTCACCCCGGGGGGCTCGCCGCGGGGAAACGGGAGCCGGGCCCATCCGTGGGACCTCCGGACGGCCCTGCATCACCCCGCGCGCGTCAGGCCCGGCGACGTCATCTGGCTGCGCGGCGGAAAATACGCGGGAACCTATCAGAGCCTCCTTACCGGAACGGAAGCCAAACCGATCGTCGTCCGGCAATTCCCCGGGGAACGGGCAACGATCGACGGGGGTGACTCAAACGGGACTCTTATCCTTCTTGTTGATGGGGCCTACACGTGGTTCTGGGGATTTGAAGTCACAAGCTCCGACCCCGGACGGGTTTCCGCTCAGCCCGGGTCATGGGTAACCGACATCAAGCGGGGGGAGGGGATATTCACGAGCCAGGAAGGAAGGGGAGGGAAGGGCTGCAGGTTCATCAACCTGTATATCCATGACGCCCGGCAGGGGATCGGGTTCTGGAAGGACGCCTCCGATGCGGAACTCTACGGATGCATCATTGCAGGCAACGGCTGGTGCGGACCGGATAAGGCCCACGGCCACGGCCTCTATGCCCAGAACAGCTCGGGGACGAAGAAGATCATCGATAATATCGTGATGAACAACTTCAGCCACGGGATTCAGATCTACGGTTCAGAGACGGCGCCCCTCGACAATTTTGTGCTCGAGGGAAATATCGTCTTCGGCCACGCAGCCGAAAGGAACATACTTATCGGCGGCGGCGCCCCCGTGCGGGCCCTGGTCTTCCGCAACAACTATGTGTATGGCGCGTCGGGGACCGTCGCGCTGGATATCGGCTGGAATCAGATGACGGGGGCGGGGGCGGATAAGCCCGTCATCGAGGGGAATTATCTCGTAGGCCGTGTCGAGCTCTGGAATGTGAGGACCCCGACTTTTACCGGCAACACGATCGTCGGTGCGACGCTGGGCTTCCGCACCACATGGTATCCGGACAACACATACGTGTCTGAAAGGGCGGAAAAGAACGTGATTATCGTCCGCCCCAACGCCTATGAGAAGGGGCGGGCGCACATCGTCGTGTTCAACTGGGAGAATGCGACGAGCGTCGGTGCGGATTGTTCCGGAGTGTTGAATCGCGGCGAGCGGTATGTAATTCACGATGTCCTGGACTTCCGGGGGCCTGCCGTGGCTTCAGGCACGTACACGGGAGTCCCGGTGACAATCCCTCTCCGGGCGCCTCCGGGATACTCCTCCGTCAAGGCCTCGTGTTACTCATCTCCTGTCATCAGCCCGGCATTTGGCGTTTTTGTGCTTGACCGCGATACTTCAGCGCGAAAATGACGTCCCCCTCCCTTTGATCTGTGTCACTTTCTCCTCCCGCGGCGAATTGTGCGCCAAAGCATGGCATCAACGTTGAAATAATCATACATTATTCGACCGTGGTTCATAATGCATCAGGATCCCTTTTCCACACTCCATGATTCGAGCCAAAAAAGCCTGATGGGAGTCCTCCAGTCATTTCAAGGCCGATTCAGGGCTTTGCGTTGTCTCCTTGCGTTCATGATGGTGGCGTACGCCCTTCCGCTACGGGCAAATCCGCCCGGCGACGAAGCCACGATCAAGAACATTGTCTTCAAGGTCACGGGACAGGTCGTAGAGGTCTATTATGACCTCATTGCCCCCCCAAATCTATACTGGAACGTCACTCTCGTTCTCAAGAAGAGATTCGCAAAGGGGTTTCTCTACCTGCCCCTCGAGGTTTCGGGAGACGTCGGTGAAAAGGTCATTCCCGGCGAAAACAAGAAGATCACATGGAGGATCGCGAGCGAGTTTCCCCAGGGGCTCCCGGGGGAGGATTGCTTTTTCGCCGTCAACGCGGAAGTTGGTGCGGAGGTCGAAGGCGGGATAAATTCGACGTACTGGATCATCGGCGGCGCGGCAGTTGTGGGGGGGATCCTGACGGCGATCCTTCTCTCAAAGGGCTCGAAGGCAGTCCCCCCGGTCCCGGGTGGTACATTTCCAGATCCGCCCGCCAGGCCATAACGCTCATCCAGTCAGATCGGTCAGCAGCGCGGGCAAAGCTCGCCCCTCGACGGAGTGTCACTTCTCTAAGCAGAAAGACCTGACGCATATATGAGAAGATTTCTCGCCGCATCTGTCGGCATATTTCTCCTCCTCAACCTGGGCGCCGGAACGGCAAGCGCTCAGCCAGCAATCGCTTTGTCCTTCCAACTTGGGCCGAATCCGACTGCTGGCGCCCCTTTTAGCGTTACCGTCAACTCTGTCGACGGGACCAATACGCCTGCTTCAGTCGTTGTGACCACAACATTTATGCTCACACTGAGCACGGGGACAGGTCCCCTCAATGGGACTGTTACCGGCTCGATTACGGCTGGAACAAACACCGTCGTTATTTCCGGACTCACACTCAACACGGCGCAGACGGGTGCCAAACTTACTGCGACGGCAACCGGCGGTGATCCCCTCACGCCTGGAATAAGCGGCCCGTTCGATGTCATTGCCGGTGCCGCAACCCACCTCGTTATCACCGGGTCTTCTTCGCAGACGGCGGGGACGACACAGAGCCTCACAATCACCGCGCTCGACGGCTTCGGGAACATTGATCCGACGTACTTTGGATTGAAATCGCTCACATTCTCCGGCGCAAACTCATCGCCGTCGCCTGTTACGGCGCCGACAGTGACGAACAGCGGCGGCTCGGCCATTGCGTTCGGCACGGCTACGTCGATCAATTTTAGCGCGGGCGTTGCGACGGTCAGCGGCGGGAATAACGGCGTGCTGACGCTCTACAATGCTGAGAACGCGATAGTGGCGGTGACCGACGGAATCCTCAGCGCCGGCGGCAGTGATCGTCTGTCTGTTACCGTGTCCGCGGGGTCGCTCTCGAAATTTGCCTGGTCGCTGACGAGCCCGCAGGCGAACGGAACAGCGTTCACGGGGACGAACACGCTGACTGCGCAGGATGCATGGGGAAACACAGTAACAGGGTTCAATGCATCAGCGAATAACGTGACCGTTACAAATTCGCTCGGCGGGACTGTGACGGGGCTGGGTTCGGGAGCGAACAATATCCTGAATCAGGCGGGTGACTTCAGCTCCGGCGTTGCGAACGTGGCCGGGAAGCTCATCTACACGGGAACGTCGGGCACGGGGACATTTACCGCCGCATCCGGAAGCCCCGCCGGTACATCGGGGTCGATTGTGATAAACCCCGGCGCAGCCTCGACGGCGACATCGACAATCACCGCGAATCCCACGTCAATAACGGCCAACGGGTCGAGCACCTCGACCATCGGCGTCCAGTTGAAAGACGCGAGCGGCAACAACCTCACTGTGAGCGGAGGTACCGTAGCTCTTGCGACAACATTGGGGACGCTCGGCTCGGTGACAAACAACAGCAACGGCACGTACAACGCGACGTTGACGTCTGCTTCTAGCGCGGGGACGGCGACGGTGTCCGGTACGTTGAACTCCGTCGTTATGACCCATTCGGCGACAGTGAACTTCACGGCGGGGACCGCGACGCGGCTTGTGATCACCGGCGCGGGATCACAAACGGCCGGGACGGGTCAAAGCCTGACGATAACCGCGCGTGACGGAACCGGGAACATTGATCCGACGTACTCGGGACTGAAATCGCTCACATTTTCCGGCGCAAACTCATCGCCGTCGCCTGTTACGGCGCCGACTGTGACGAACAACAGCGGCTCGGCCATTACGTTCGGGACCGTCACGCCGATCAATTTTAGCGCGGGCGTTGCGACGGTCAGCGGCGGGAGCAACGGGGT
>PMJQ01000151.1 GCA_003157485.1 Ignavibacteriota bacterium | reverse complement strand
GTCCACCGAGAGGATGACGTCCCCTTCTTTCAGTCCGGCGGCCTCTCCCGCCCCCCCTTTGACGGTGCTCTGGACGAGAACACCTTTCGCGTCCTTCATCCCGAGCGCATTCGCCATCGTCTGGTCCACCGTGCCGATCATGACACCGATGTAGCCGCGGGAGACCTTCCCGTTCCTGATGAGGTCCGCGGCGACGGTCTTCAAGATGTTCACGGGTACGGCGAACCCGTATCCCTGGTACCTGGCGTTCGTCGTCGCGATCGCGGTGTTGATCCCGATGACCTCGCCGCTCAGGTTGACGAGGGCCCCTCCGCTGTTCCCCGGATTGATCGCGGCGTCCGTCTGTATGAAGTCTTCGATATTGTACGTATCGCGGATAATATTGATGCTCCGTCCCTTGGCGCTGATGATCCCGGCGGTGACGGTGGACGTGAGTCCGAGAGGATTGCCGATCGCGAGAGCCCACTCGCCCACCTGCACGTTGTCGGAATTCCCCAGAGCTGCGGCGGAAAGATCCCTGGCGTCGATCTTGATAACGGCAAGGTCCGTCGAGGGATCGGTGCCGATGAGCTTCGCCTTGTAGGTGATCTTGTCGTGCATCACCACCTCGATGCCGTCCTTCTCGGCGTCATCGACAACGTGGTTGTTCGTCACGATATAGCCGTCGGGCGTGATGATCACGCCGGATCCCATCCCCTGTTCGGGCTGGGGCTCGGGCGACTTGAAGTCGGGCCCGAAGAAATGGAAGAAGTCGTGGGGCATGTTCCTGTCCGCCTTCTTCCCTGTCGTCGTCACCGTGATGGCAACGACGGAGGGGGTGACCGCCTTCGCAACGGCGACGAAATTATCGCTGATCGCCTTCAGCCCCGGACTCTGGACCGCGATCGGCGTCGGGCCGCCCAGCTTGACCTCGCCTCCGCTGCGGGCGAACGACAGGTCAACGCCGCCGCTGAAATTCGAGACGAGGATCGCGCCGAAGAGAATGCCGACGGTAACGAGCACTATGGATGTCAGGATGGTTTTCTTCATGGAGCAATACTCCCGTTGTGTTTTCGATATTCCCGCAGCCCGCGGCGGCGTCAGGCGCCGCCGCAGACCCCCCCCGAAGGGATATCATAACATTGATGAGAACACGGATTCCGACCGGAGAGTTCTCAGTCCCTCGACGTGGCCGAGGAGAAACCTCCGCAGCACCCCTGCAATCTCCCCCCGTACCCGTGCGGCGAGGACCATCCGCGTCGCGGAGGTGGGATCCGCCGCCTCCTGGAGCCTCTGAATCACCGCGAGCGCAGTCTGCGAGAGGGTTTCCATGCCCAGCCCTTTTGCCGAACAGCCTGCGCAGAGTATCCCGTTCCGGCCGAGGTGAACGTCCCCCCCGCCCCGCACAGGCGTCGCAGGGCTGCGGCAGACCGTGCAGAGCCGGAGATCGGGCCTGAACCCGATGATGCCGAGGAGATGCAGCTCAAAGTAATATAACGCATTTCCGGGTTGTTTTGTTGCACGGCTTACCGCATCAAGCGTGGCCGAGAGGAGACGGAAAAGCTCGCTGTTCGGTTCTTCAGCCGGGCTGACGGCATCTGTGAGTTCGACGGCGGCCATGCCGGCAGCCATCCTGTCGAGATCCGTGCTGAGTCCGGGGAACGGCCTGGCGACGTCGCACTGCGTCAGGAGCTGAAGGTCGCGTGATTCCTTCATGTAGAAGATAACCCCGACCTGGTTCATCGGCTGGAGGGCGCCTCCGAGACGGCTGCGCCCGTCGCGCGCACCCTTGGCAAGGACGGAGATCTTCCCCCGTTCCTTCGTAAACAGCGTGGCAATCCTGCTGGTCTCCCTGTACTTCATTGTGCGGAGGACGATCGCCTCGGTTTTTACGATCATCGGCCATTCCCCTTCCCCCCGGCGTTCTCTCCCCGCAGGATGCCGGCAAGAGACTCCCCGTAGGGGGGGCGAAGGATGCCGCGCTCGGTGATGATCGCGCTCACGAGAGAACCGGGCGTGACGTCGAACGCGGGTGCATAGACGCTCACCCCCGGAGCGGCGATCCTCACACCGGCGAACGTCGTAACTTCCCCCTCATCCCGCTCTTCGATCGGTATGTGCGATCCGTCGGGGACCGCAGGATCGATCGTCGACGTCGGCGCCGCGACGTAGAACGGGACGTCATGCCGGCGGGCGAGAACGGCAAGCGGATAGGTTCCGACCTTGTTGGCGGTGTCGCCGTTCGCCGCAATCCGGTCCGCGCCGACAATGACCGCGTTCACGTCGCCGCGCGCGAGGACGCTTCCCGCCGTGCTGTCGGTAATGAGCACCGTCCGGATCCCCTGCTTCACAAGTTCCCAAGCGGTGAGCCGTGCGCCCTGGAACAGCGGGCGCGTCTCGTCGACGAACACGCGGACGACATTCCCCCTGCGCGCAGCGGCGGCAACGACCGCAAGCGCGGTCCCTTCCCCCGCGGTTGCCAGAGCCCCCGCGTTGCAGTGCGTCAGGAGCGAGGAGCGGGGGGGAATAAGATCCGCGCCGCACTCACCGATGGCTCTGCACGATGCAATGTCCTCCCGCTGTATTGCGAGCGCCTCGGCGGCAAGACGAGCCAGAATCGCCTGCACGGTCATCTCCCCTCCTCCGCGGGCGGACCGTTCCATCCGCCGCATCGCTGCAAAGAGGTTCACCGCGGTAGGGCGCGTCGCTGAAAGGTCGCGCACCGCTTCATCAAGGACGGCAAGGAGTTCACCGGGACCGGAGAGATGCGGACGGCGGACGGCGAGAAGGACACCGAATGCCGCGGCGACCCCTATTGCGGGGGCGCCGCGGATCTTGAGGCTGCGGATCGCCTGGCAGACCGTCCGGTAATCGGCCGTCTCGACAATGACTTCCTGCGCAGGGAGGAGGGTCTGGTCGATAAACCGGAGTTTTCCGTCGGCCCATTCGAGCGTCGCCATCGGAGGTTTAATCTTCGTCGAACCGCGATATCTCGCGGAACTGCCGGAACCGGTCCTGGATCTGGAGATAGGTGAGATCGGCGAGACCTTCGACGCCGAACTTCTCAACGGAGAACGAGGCGAGCGTGCTTCCGTAGATCACTGCGCGCTTGAGGTTTTCCTCGGACATGTCGTCGGTGCGCGCGAGCCACCCGACAAATCCTCCGGCAAATGAATCCCCCGCCCCCGTCGGATCGAAGATGTTCTCCATGGGGTACGCCGGGGCGGAAAAGACCATCTGATCGGTGAGAAGGAGCGCGCCGTGTTCCCCCTTCTTGATGATCACGACCCCCGGGCCCATCTGGCGGATCACGCGGCCGGCCTTGATGAGGTTCGGCTCGCGCGAGAGCAGGCGCGCTTCGGAATCGTTCAGGATGAGAGCGTTTATGGATTTCAGCGTTTCTTTCAGCTCCGCATTTTTCTTTTCGATCCAGTAGTTCATCGTGTCGCAGACGATGAACCTCGGCTTCTCGATCTGGTCGAGAACGCGCCGCTGCAGCACGGGGTCGATATTCCCGAGACAGACGACGCGGCTCCTCCTGTACTTCTCCGGGATTTTGGGATCGAACCGTTCGAAGACGTTCAGCTCGGTCAGAAGTGTAT
Source organism: Ignavibacteriota bacterium (assembly GCA_003157485.1). GTDB lineage: Bacteria > Bacteroidota > Ignavibacteria > UBA10030 > UBA6906 > Fen-1273. Next base: position 24,057 of record PMJQ01000151.1, on the reverse strand, counting down.
CCCGCTCGTTCAGGTCGTAATGATACCGGCCCGACCAGCGGAATGTCTTTCCGTCGGCCACAACTTCAAGCCCCTCGAGGTCCACATTCCGCTCTTCGAGGAAGGAAAGCCCCCGCTGCGGGAAGTCACCCCCGACAATGCCCACAACCCTGACCGGGCTTACGAAATAGCTTGCTGCCGCTGCGATATACACGGCGGAACCGCCGACGGCGTCTTTGACCGCGCCGAACGGCGTTTCGATGGAATCAAGGGCGAGGGAACCGACAACGAGGACGCTCAATTGGGTCTCCGGGCTGATATGGGCAGTCGCAGGTGAGGGATGTTTGGAAATGTACGCAAGAGGGGGATGATCCGCAAGGTTCGCTTTGCTCAGGAAATCCGCAGAAGCGTCCCCGCCTCCTCCCCTCCGACTATGTAACGCTGCACGATGTCCAGGCAATTCCTCTGGCCGGGCCATACGAGCCGGCGGGCCGCCCCGTCATACGCCAGCCACTCATACTCCCCGTGCTCCGCGGAGAGCCGCAGATCGAATCCCGGGTCAATCTGCGCAGCGAAGATGGGGACGAGCGCAATGCGGTCCTCCCGGGGGTCATAAAACGAATCAACCGCGGGAACAACCCAGAACCTCACCGCAGCGGCGCCCGTTTCCTCTCTCAGCTCCCTGAGCGCCGCGGCGGAGGCTTTTTCCCCTTTTTCCACGCGCCCTGTGACAAACTGCCAGAGACCCGGGTACAGAGATTCCCCGGGGGCGCGGCGAATCAGGAGGAACTCCGGGCGGTCCCCCCGGATCCTGAACGGGCAGACTTCGATCATCTGTGAAGAAACCTCAGGCATGTCCATCTCCCCGCTTCTCTCCGGAGAGGAGAGCGATTTCATTTCTTGTAAGCTCCCGCGTCTGCCCCTCTTTCAGCGTCCCGATCTCCACCGGGCCGATCGCCAGGCGGTGAAGGGAGAGGACGCGGTTGCCGAGAGCCTCGAACATTCGCCTGACCTGCCTGTTTTTTCCCTCCGTAATCTCGATCAGGCACCGGCGGGCCGAGTCTTCTTCGATTGTAACGCGGCCAGGGCGGCATCGGATCTCATCACCAATCTGCACCCCCGCGCGTATCGCCGCCGCACCGGCGTCGTCGAGCGGGTTCTTCAGGAGCACGCGGTACGTTTTCGGGACTTTTCCCGAGGGACCCGTCACCCGCTCGCCGAACGCCGTGTCGTTCGTGAGCAGAAGGAGCCCGGTCGAATCCCTGTCGAGCCGCCCGACCGGGAAAATCCAGGGGAGGCCCGGAGGGAGGAGATCGTACACCGTGCTCCTCCCCTTCTCATCGGAACGCGTCGTCACGAATCCCGCAGGTTTGTGCAGTGCGATGTAGATCCGCCGGGAGCGCCCGAGGGGCTTTCCCCCGCAGGCGATGGCGTCCGAATCCGGGTCGACCCACTTGTCGGGCGTGAGAACTCTTGCGCCGTTGACGCTGACCTCGCCGGCGAGTATCAGCCGGCGCCCTTCGGACCGGGAACAGACGCCGTATTTGGACAGGGCGCGAGAGAGCGTTACGCGCCCCTGCACCCCGCGGCGCCCCCGCGCATGACGAACGCCCCGATTCACGAGAGGACCCTCGCGAGTATGAATCCCGCAATGAGGAGGAGGAACAGGAGAGCCGAGACCGCGGTCAGATGACGTTCCAGGAGACGACGGACCGACGGGCCGCCCGTGACGATAACCGCCGCCAGGAGATAGAACCGGAGCGCCCTCCCCATGCTTGCGCCGGTGAGGAGCGTCAGGGCGGGGAGCGTATGGTGGAACCCTGCCGCAATCGTGAACACGCTGAACGGGATCGACGTGAACCCCGCGAACAGGAGCGTCCAGAGCGCGTTTTCCCTGTAGAGAAGGAGGACGTGCTCAAATGCGCCGGCCACGCCGAGCGCGGCGACAAACTTCTCCCCGACGGAGTCAAAGAGCGTCGCGCCGATCGCATACCCGATCATCGCTCCCGTCACCGAACCGGCGATGCACACAGTGGCGATGAGGAACGTCCGCCGGGGACGGGCGAGCGCCAGGGGGATCAGCAACATGTCGGGAGGAATCGGTATCAGAGAAGCTTCGACGAGCGCAACGACGAACAGTGTGGGGAGCGCAAGGGGATGCCGCGCCAGAGCGGCAAGCCTCTCCTTCCATGCGTGCATGTGAGCTTCGGGAGATGTCATCCGGAGCTGTTCTCCCCCGTCGCAGTCACCGCGCGGCGGATCGCATCCGCGGTGGCCTGCGCGGCCATTTCGGAAACGAGATCGATATCGGCATCCGCTTCCCCGGAGGCGAGGCAGAATATCGTGTCCCCGTCGTAGGATGTATGCGCGGGGATGACCGCGCGGGCCATCCCGTCATGCGCGCGCATCGCAACCCGGTTGGCACCCACTTTCGAGAGCCGGGCGTTCGTAAGGACGGCCACAAGAACCGTGTTCGCACCGGAAGCGCTGCCGCTCCTGAGGAGCCTGCGAAGGGGATCCGACGCACTCCGCCACGATCCGCCCCCGTCGCGCGCACCCCGGATGACCTCCCCCGACCGGTCGACAATATCACCGAGCGCATTGACGACGGCCGCGCCGGAGACGATGAGCCCTTCATGCTCAAGGGAGGAGATGCCGAAACCTCCCGGCATGGAGAATTCGGGTCCCGCCCATTTTCCGACGGTCGCTCCCGTCCCCGCACCGCAGGCTCCTTCCGGAATCTCCGTGCCGGACGCCGAGCTCGCCGCAGAGTACCCTGATGCGTCCGTCGGCCTGACATTCGCAGACCCCGTGTTGAGATCGAATATGACCGCAGCGGGGACGATCGGCACCACCCCCCACGGCGTCCGGTACCCGATCCCCCGCTCTTCGAGAAACCGCATGACGCCGTCGGCGGCGGCAAGCCCGTAAGCGCTTCCTCCGGTCAGGACCACGGCGTGGACTTCCTCGATTTTTTTGTCGCTCTCCAGGAGCGAGGTCTCCCGCGTCCCGGGGGAGCTCCCGCGCACGTCGCATCCCCCCGTCGTGCGGGGCGGACAGAGTATGACCGTGCAGCCTGTCCGGGCCCCGGCATCAGTCCAGTGCCCGATCGAAAAACCCCGCGGTATCATCGGAAGGGAGCCGTCATCAGGTTCAGGGAAAGCACCGGCGGTGGGCGGCGAGGAATATGCCGCAGGCGACGCCGACGTTGAGGGATTCCGCGCTGCCGAACCGCCGGATCGCCACGCGCGCATCCGCGACGCGGGCGAGCTCAGGCGAAATGCCGTGCGCTTCGTTCCCGAATGCAAGAAGAGAGCGTTCCGTGAAATGGAGATCCGTCTCGAACAGATCCGCCGAGGGATCTGCGACATACACCTTGTAGCCCTGCTGCCGGGCGCGGGCGGCTGCGGCGGGGAGATCAATTCCGGTGGCGACAGGCACGTGGAATATCCCTCCCATCGTCGCCCTGACAACTTTGGGGTTGTACACGTCGACACTGGAGCGTCCCAGGAGAATCCCCCCCGCGGCGAACCAGTCGCACGTCCGGATGACTGTCCCCAGATTTCCGGGATCGGCAATGCCGTCGAGGGCCACCAGGAGTGCCGGCAGCGGGACCCGGTCCATCAGATCCCCGGCGCTCGCCGGCTTCTTCAGAACAAGCGCGAGGATTCCCTGCGCGTGCATCGTGTCGGCGAATCCCGCAAATTCCCGGGCGCTTACCCTCTCACACCGGGCGCCGCGTGCGCGGAGGGCACCGGCGAGAGTGCTCCCCGCGGGAGTGGACTCGAACTCCGGAGTGAAGAAGACTTCGGGAATCTCGAACGCCGATTCCGCGGCGTCCTTCACGAGGCGGAACCCCTCGGCGACGAAGAGGCCACGCTCGTCCCTTGCTTTCTTCTGGGCGAGCGAGCGGAGCTCGAGAGCCTTTTTCCGGGTGAGAGGCATTCCCTATTCCGCGTATTCTCCCCAGACACCGCGGAGCGTATCGGAGATTTCGCCAACGGTTGCGTAGGCCTCCACCGTGCGGAGTATGTGCGGCATCAGGTTGTCCCCGGCCCCCGCAGCACTCCGGACCGCATCGAGGGAGGCTCGCACATCCGGATCCGAACGTTCACCCCTGACCCGTTGGAGCCGTTCGATCTGCCGCGAAGCGGCGGATTCGTCGATCCGGAGAAGTTCGGGTTGGGCCACGGCCTCCGTTGCGAAGGCATTGACGCCGACGATCGTTTTTTCCTTCTCCTCGATCGCACGCTGGTACCGGTACGCGCTTTCCATGATCCGCGTCTGGTAGAATTTCTTCTCGATCGCCCTGACCGCCCCCCCCATCTCGTCGATCAGCCGGATGAGACCGAGTGCCTCGGATTCAATGCTGTCGGTGAGCGCCTCCACGGCGTACGAGCCTCCGAAAGGATCGGCGGTCTCCGTGACCCCCGATTCATACGCGATGATCTGCTGTGTCCGCAGTGCGAGAACCACCGACTCCTCCGTCGGGAGAGCGAGCGCCTCGTCGCGGCTGTTCGTATGGAGCGACTGGCACCCCCCGAGGACCGCAGCGAGCGCCTGGAGGGAGACGCGGACCACGTTGTTCTCGATCTGCTGGGCCGTCAGCGTGGCGCCCCCCGTCTGCGCGTGGAACCGGAGCTTCATCGTTTCGGGCCGCTTCGCGCCGAACCGCTCCTTCATGATCCTGGCCCACATCCGCCTCGCCGCGCGGAATTTCGCAATCTCTTCAAGAAAATTGTTGTGCGCGTTGAAAAAGAACGAGAGCTGTGCCCCGAAGCCGTCGACGTCGAGTCCCGCGTCGAGCGCCGCCCTGACGTAGGCGATCCCGTTCGCAAGCGTGAATCCGAGCTCCTCGGCCGCGGTGGATCCCGCTTCACGGATGTGATACCCGCTTATCGATATCGTGTTCCACCGGGGAAGTTCCACGCTGCACCAGCGGAAGAGATCAGTCACAAGCCGCATGGAAGGTGCGGGGGGGAATATGTGCGTTCCGCGGGCGATGTACTCTTTCAGGATGTCGTTCTGCACGGTTCCGGAGATTCTCTTCAGATCCGCCCCCTGCCTGCGCGCGATGGCGGCATACATGCAGAGAAGAACCGCCGCCGTCGCGTTGATTGTCATGGACGTCGTCACTTTCTCCAGGGGAATATCCCGGAACAGGATTTCCATGTCGGCGAGCGTATCGACGGCGACCCCCACTTTCCCCACTTCGCCGTGCGCAAGGGGGTGATCCGAATCATACCCCATCTGTGTCGGAAGATCGAACGCCACCGAAAGGCCTGTTGTGCCGTTCCGGAGAAGATGGAGATAGCGGCGGTTCGATTCCTCGGCCGTGCCGAAACCCGCGTACTGCCGCATTGTCCACAACCTCCCCCGGTACATCGTGGGATAGGGGCCGCGCGTAAACGGATATTCCCCGGGGGATCCTATGTCACGCCCGTAGTCTCTCTCCACGGGCGCATACAAGGGTGCGACGGGGGTCCCGGGTTCCGCGCTGTGCGTATCAGGCATGAAATCCTTTTTCACTGTGGCGCTCGTGCCGCGTTCGATCAGTGTCGCTTAAAATAAACAGAACGGAGCGGAGAATCAACCGCGGAACGCTCACCGCCAGGCGATCTCCCGCACGCTCCTCCCGTCGGAGGCGAGAAGCACGGCGCCGTGCACGTCCGTGCGGATGATGCGGGCGCCCGCAGCGTGAAGGCGATAGAGGAGCGCCGGGGACGGGTGACCGAACCTGTTGTGAAGTCCCGCGGAGATGAGAGCAAGTTCGGGGCGCACCGCGCGGAGGAACTCCGCGGACGTCCCGCTGTCGCTCCCATGATGGGCGACTTTAAGCACGTCCGAGCGGAGAAACGAACCGTACGACCGGGCGATGCATGACTCCGCCTCCTTTTCCGCGTCGCCGGTGAGCAGAAACGAGATGCCGCCGTACACGAGTTTGCACACAATCGACGCGTTGTTTGACGGGGATCCTCCGCGCACGGCCCCGCCCTTCACCCCCGGACGGGGGGGCCAGAGCGTGTAGAGCCTGGCACACCCGGGGACGTCGATCATCTCCCCCCTCGATGCCGGGGAGAGCGGAGATCCTCTTTCACGCGCGGCGTCTCGATACGAGAGGCAGGCGCCCGTTGCGCCGCCCCCAGCGGCCTCTATCACCCTCCCGACAGGTACGCCCCTCACGATCGAAGCCGCGCCCCCCGAGTGATCGGCATCGGGGTGTGTGACGAGAAGGATGTCGAGCGCGCGTATACGTCTCATCTTCAGAAACGGGAGAACGGTCGTCCTCCCGGCGTCCCGCGCGCGGGTGAGAGGACCTGCATCCACGAGAAGCGTCCCCCCGCGGGGGAATTCGATAAGTATGGCATCCCCCTCCCCCACATCGATCATGCTGACGCGCAGATTGCCGTTCGCCGGGGCAGCTGCCGGGTCTGGCACACGGAACGCGAGCACGTTCAGCGCTGCAAGAAAAACCGCCAGAGACCGCGCCGCCAGTCTTCTGTTCTTCCGGTGCACCAGAAAGACCATTGCTGCATACCAGGCGATCGTCTCCGGCACGCCGAACCGTCCTGTTTCTACGGAGGCGAACGGGAGAGATGCGGCGAAGAGAGAGATGCGGATTATCCAGCGAATGAGAAGGCCGTCAAGCGCCGCGTACGCCGCGCCGAGCGGACTGCTGATCGCACCGGCCATGAGCGCAATCGTTCCGAGTATCATTGCGGCCCCCGTCGCAGGGACCACGACGATGTTTGTCAGCACCCCCACGATCGAGACGCGGTCAAACAGGGCCGCGGTGAGGGGAAACGTTCCGAGCGAAACGACGACGGAAAGTGAGATCGAGCGGACAGTCCACCGTGCGAGAAGGCGGGCGAACCCTCTCCCACCGGGGGGGGTGATCGCGGCATCCCCGCCCGGCATAAACGACAGTATGGCGAGCACCGCTCCGAATGAAAGCTGGAATCCCGCGTCGAAGAGCTCCCGGGGGTCCGCCCCGAGGACCAGGAGAGCCGCCACGCCGAGCGCATTGAGCGAACCGGTCCTCCGCCCGGCCCCGCGCGCAATGATAAAGACAACCGCCATGACCGTCCCCCTGACCACAGGGGGATGACACCCGGCAAGCGCCATATAGAAGAGGAGCGCCGGAACGGCGACAAACGGACGAACGGGCCGGGGAATGCGCAGGGCACCGAGCGCGGTCATGAGCATGCCTGCGATTATGAAAACCCTGTAACCCGATACGGCGAGTATATGCGCGACCCCTGCATCGATGAGGGCCTCCTTCGTCTCCCGCGGGATCCCGGAACGCTCTCCGAGGAGAATGTCCTTCAAGAATTCCCCTTCCAAGCCGCCAAGGAGCCCCGCCGACCGGCTGAGGAGCGACCAGCGCATCGCTTCAAAACATCGCACGAACACACCGGCCCCCGCGGCGGAATCGCGGATCTCGATCCGGCCGGCCCCGCCGACATCGAGTATGCCGGCGATTCCCCTTGACATCTCATACCGCCGGGGACTGAACTCCCCCGGGTTCCCCTCTTCCGGCGGGGCGGAGATCGCACCCCGGAGAAGGAGAGTCATGCCGGGAAGGAGCGCCCTGGAGACACTCCCCGATTTCCCCGGTCGATCGATCACGGAAATGACGGCGGGAAACGGGAATCCCTTCGTTCCGGCGTAACAGGAATCCGCACGGAGGTCAAATGCGACCCGGCCCCCCGCCCCGCCGGGGGGAGTGAGAACCGTCCCCGTGATCTGAACGCGCGCCGCGAAAGAAGGATCGGGAAGACGCGGCGTATTTCCGGCGGCGGCGAATCTGAGTGCGCCGGTTGCGGCGAGGAGCCCACCTGCGATGAGTGAACGGGCCGAAGGCGGGGTTGCTGCAATCGCAACCGATAGTGCGGCGAGGATCCAGAGGAGAGCGCAAATCGGGCCCCACACATGCGCCCGAAGAGGAGATTCCGCGCCGAGGAGGATGCCGGCGGCAAACCAGAGGGCGAGCCGGAATGCGGGGGCGGAAACGAGAGGGAAATCTTCCCCGGCGGAAGAAGGGGTCATCAGGTAACTTCCTGTGACATTCCCCCGGGAAGTGTCTGACTCTACTACATCGTCCCCGTGATATATTCGAGGACGAGCGGAGTGACGACGGTCAAATCCGCGCCCTGCCGGATTCGCGCGGCGAACGCCGGGGCATCCGCTCCGTAGACGATGAGCGGGACGGGGTGCCGCGTGTGGGTTCTGGTTGTCATGTCCTCGATATTGCCGTGATCACTCGTCAGGAGAATGAGCGTACCTGCCGGATCGAGTGATTCCAGAATCCCTCCCAGCATCGCATCGAACGTTTCGAGGACGTCGACCGCACCGGGGAAGTCCATCGCGTGCCCCGCCTTGTCGGTTTTCCAGTATTCGTACAGGACGAAGTCATACCTCCGGGCGAGCCCGGCCAGACGCGCTCCCGCCTCCCGGGGATCTATCACCGGGATTTCCGGATGGCCGAGGTCGCGCCAGCCCGCATTGGTGATGTCGGCGGAGACGGCGGCCCCGCGCGCGAGGTCTTCCGTGCGCAACAGGGGTACGCCTGAGGCGGTGCACGAAAACGTGGTCACAGACATACGGCTTCTGTGCGTCTCGAGATACTCGAAGAACCGCCGCGGGAATGCGTTGGCAAAGAGGGGGGTCTTTCCGGCATCGAGGAGCCGGCGGAATATGCTCTGTCCGGCGATGACCGGCTTCAGCGTCGAGTACGGGTGCGGTCCGAAGTGCTTTCCTGCAAGGGCGGCCCCGTTGACGCCGGTGAAGAGGGATGTCTGACCGGTGCCGCTCTGCGGGAGGCCCGGAACGCCGAGCGTCGCGTCGAGAGGGAGAACGCGCGACAGGTCTGTCTGCGACCGGCGGCGGCCGAGAGACGGCAGGTCGCCGCCTGCGAGCGAGCGGAGCGCGGGGAGCCGGGCGGCGAACAGAGGGTTGACGCGTGGATCCTTCACCCCGATTCCCACCCCGTCAAGGAAGAGGAAAAGAACCCGCCTCACACGCTCACCCCCTCATCTGTTCACTTGAACGACGCCGTCCGGGACGCGATGTACTTGGCCCATCCTTTTTCCACGGCGGGATACTCGTCTTCGAAGACCTTTTTGAAGACGCGGTCCACCGTCGTCGTTCCGTCGAACTCGCGGTAGAGCCGGAATGCCCTCTTCTCACCGTATTTCTGCACGAAGTACGTCATTGTGCTCGTGAGGATGTAATGGACGTCGTCCCGCTGCGGCGGATTGGCGTGTTCCTGTATATCCTGGTTGAGGTCGGAGAACGCCGTGAGCCGGGCCCCCAGCGGGGGAGTCATGCCGGCCGTTTCCCCCGAGTAGTACGAGGCGAACGCTTCCTCCAGCCACCGGGGACATCCCTTCTGCGCGCTCTGCTCGAGGAAGGCAAGCGCCATTTCATATGCCATGGACTTCTCGAAGGTTTTTATCGATCCCACCGCGGACACCGGCTGGAGGTGGAGCGTCCCCCGCAGATACAGGGCGGTCCGCCACGGGCGTGACAGGGCGGTCTCCTGGAGGTACTTCCCCACCGATTCGTAGATGCGGACGTCGAGCCTGGCCTTCGGCTCCATCCCGAGATCCGCGGCGAGCGACTTGTACTCCGTCTGCAGGTAGTCCATCACCCTGCGGGCGTCTTCCTGCGGCACGCCCCTCTGGTACTTGACGTCGAGGTGCGCGCTGCTGAGTGTTCCGAAAGTGTCCTGTGCGGACAGCATCCGCGGCGCGAGGGAGGTGGACACCAGAAGTGCGATCCCCGCGTGGCGTACACGAGTCAGCATGGTCATGACAATGCGCTCCTAGGCTGGTTGTGAGTTGGACATTCAATCAATACCGTGACAGGACCGTCATTGACGATCCTCACGCTCATCATCGCCCGGAACTCGCCGCTCCGGACGTTCTCCTCTCCCAGTATCTCCTTCATCCGCGCAACAAACGACTCGTACAGCGGCGCAGCCTCCCCCGGCGGGGCAGCCTCTGCGAAGCCGGGGCGGTTTCCCCGCCGCGTATCCGCATAGAGCGTAAACTGAGACACGATGAGCGCGCTCCCTCCCGTATCCGCGAGGCTCAGGTTCATCTTCCCGCCCGCATCTTCCATGACGCGGAGACCGGCGCATTTTGCCGCGAGCGAGAGCGCATCCTCAGGCGTGTCCCCCTTCCGCGCGCAAACGAGTATGACGTACCCTTTTCCTATCCGGGCGATTTCACGCCCCCCCACCGCCACGGCCCCCTCGCTCACCCGCTGTATGAGGGCCCTCACGGCGGGACGCTCCGCTCCGGGACGAAGCCTGAAAGGATCCGCCCGATGCCCGCAAAGTCCTTTTTAACACCGACGCCGTCAAACGCTGAGCGGCGCGCAATTGCCGCGGCGGCGCCGGCCTGCCCTGCAGCAATCTCCATGAACATGCCGCCGCCGGGGCGGAGGAGTCCGTAGGCAAGCTCGGCGATCTTCCGGACGAACAGAAGGCCGTCCACACCTCCGGCTGTGGCCATCCGCGGCTCGAAGTCCCTCACCTCCGGCTCGAGTCCGCCCAACTCCGCGTCGGCGATGTACGGAGGGTTCGACACGACGACGTCGTAATTTCTGCCGTCGAACGGAGCGTTAAATACGTCCCCCTGAAGAAATTCCACATTCTTTACTGCGTGCCTGTCGCGGTTCCGTCGCGCCACATCGAGCGCATCAGCGCTCTTTTCGAGCGACGTGACGCGGAAGCCCGGGAGGAACTTTCCCAGCGCCACGGCAATGTTCCCGGAACCCGCGCCGATCTCGAGTATCTCTCCCTCTTCCCGTCCCGATCTCTTCAGCCATGCGAGGACCTCTTCCACGAGCTCCTCCGTCTCCGGACGAGGGATCAGCACCGCCGGGGTGACCTCAAAACGGAGCCCCATGAACTCCGTCTCCCCGAGTATGTACTGCACCGGCTCGTGCGTCATGCGCCGCAGCAGAAGCCCCTTGAACTTCGCGAGCTCTTCGGGCGCGAGCGGCCTGTCGAACTGAAGATAGAGGCCGAGCCGCGGAAGGCCCAGAGCATGCGACAGGAGCAGTTCCGCGTTCAGGCGCGGTTCCTGGAATGCACGCTCCCGCAGATACCGGTCCGACCACTCGAGGAGCGACAGCACGGTCCAGACGGGCCGCGGAGCCTCCTCTCTCTCAGATGCCGGCGTCATCATACAGGCACCAATATATCACCGCCATGCCGGAAATGCAATGACACCGCTCCATCTCACACCCCCCTTTCCTGCGGGAGAAACGAGCGTGGCTCACTGACGTTCCGGGCGAGATAGGCGATTCCCGCCACCGAAAAAAGGGCGCCGACAAGGAAGACTGCGGGGAGCCCGATCCACTCGCTCAGAACGCCGCCGATGACACCCGAAAGGTAAAACGGGGCAAGGAGTGTGTTCATGAGCCCGACGTACGTCGACCTCTTTTTCGCCGGGCCGTACTCGATCGACATATTGTACCGGGCCATCAGCTCGGTCCCCAGGTTGACGCCAAGGAAGAGGTACACTATGCGGAACCATCCGAGCGTCGGCGCCGCGAACGCCGTGATGCTCGCCCCCAGGAGGCACACCGAGGCGACGATCAGGGAGGATTTGTTCCCGTACCTGTCCGCCAGGTAGCCGGTGACGAGCGAGCTTACGACCTGGATCGCCACCATAATCAGCGTGAATTCTCCGACCGCCGATTCGTCGGCGTGAAACCTCTCAAGCGCATACACGGTGAAGAAGCTGACCGGCATCGTGGCGAGCGTCAGAATCGCGCACGCGATGATGAACCTCCGGAACGGGGGGTTTGACCCGATCACGCCGGGGAGTTCCCTGAGAAAGGCGAAAAAAGGGCGGCGGGGGGACACCGTGCTCGGCTCCGCTTCGTACAGCCCCGTCTGGGTGAAGAGGGAAGCCGCCTGAAGGATGAACGCGGAAAAGAATGCGATCGCAAACGAGGCGGGGAATGGGATGTCCGCCAGAAGCCACGTCAGGCAGAGCCCGCAGACGAACGCGCCGACGCCTCCCAGGGAATTGCGGAGGCCGACAAGCCGTCCGCGCCTCCGCGGAGGGGTCATCTTGGCGAAAAAGTCAAACCACCCGGGGGTCGCGATGCCGATGAGGACCTGCATCACCGCGTAGAGGAGGAGAAAGAGCCACACTGCCAGGAACGGCCTGTCCCTCCCGAAGAGGAGTACCGCCAGGGCCATGATAAGAACAAATACCCGGTGCGTGCCGCCGAACCCGATCGCCCATCGTTTTTTCCAGGGGATCGTTTCAACATACCGCGCCGCGAATATCTGCGGGACGTATACGCCGAAGTAGACGAGCACCCCAAGAGCCCCGACGGCGACGTTGCTCCCCCCCAACCTGTTCACAAGCGCCGGCAGGACTGTCTGGGGGTTGATGAACGCCTGCGACGCCACAAACAGCGCCCCCTCGACGGTGTTGAGGAAAAAGTTCTTCCGGTCTTCCCGCGTGTCACCGGGGACCAGATTCCAGAGATCGGTCAATGCGCCGGGCCCCCGCTCCCCCCCCGGGCGTCGTACACGACCTCTCCCGCAATGATTGTCTTCTCCACACGCGTATTCAGCATCGCCGGGGGATCGATTGTCATGATGTCATCACTTAGTACAACCAGATCCGCCCACTTTCCGGGTTCGATTGTCCCCTTTTCTTTCTCCTGGAATGCCGCGTACGCCCCCCAGATCGTGTAGGACTTCAGCGCCTCAGCGCGTGTCATCCGTTCTCCCGGGTTCCATCCTCCCGGCGGAGAGCCGCTGCGGTCCTGCCTCGTCACGGCGGCATAGAATCCCCAGAGGGGGTTCGGGGACTCCACGGGAGCATCCGAACCCCCCGGGATGATGTTCCCCTCCCTGAGGAGCGACCTCCATGCGTACGCCTCGTGTATCCGCAGGGGGCCGAGCCTTTCTTCAGCCCACGGCATGTCCGACGTGCAGTGAGAAGCCTGCATCACAGGGAGAACGCCCAGCCTCCTGAACCGGCCGATGTCCACGTCGGCGAGGACCTGCGCATGTTCGATTCTGAACCTGACGTCACGCCCCTTCGCGCCCTTTGAGGCGAGAGCACTGTCATACGCATCGAGGACCACCGCATTGGCCCTGTCCCCTATGGCGTGCGTGCATATCTGGAACCCCGCGTCGAGCGCCTGTGCGGCCTCTGCGCGGAGCGCACTCTCCGACATCAGCGTCAGCCCCCTGTTCCCCGGATCGTCCGCGTACGGTTCGATGAGCGCCGCCCCGCGCGATCCGAGCGCGCCGTCCGCATAAAACTTCACCGCCCGGACGGTCAGTCTCCCGCCGTACCCGTCCGTGACGGGACCCGACTTCCTGCACGCGGCCCAGAACTCACCGGCCGAACCGGCGATTGCCACATAGACGCGGAAAGGAAACTCCCCCCCGGCGATGAGGTGTTTGTACGCCGCCACTCCTTCCGAATCGACCCCCATGTCGTGCACTTCGGTGAGCCCCGAGGCGATGCAGACACGCACCGCCCTCCGCAGGGCCTCGGCGCGCTCCTCCGCTGAGGGGGGGGGGATCACACCCAGAAATGCTTCCACGGCGTTGTCGATGAACACACCCGTTGGCTTTCCGGATCTGTCGCGTAGTATCCTTCCCCCCGGGACGTCGGGGGTGTTTTCGTCAATCCGGGCGATCTCCAGTGCCCTTGTGTTGACCCACACGGCGTGGCCATCCACGCGCGTCAGAAACACGGGGATCGAAGGGGCGGCACGATCGAGCGATGCGCGCGTCGGAAATTCATGTGAAGGCCAGTGGTTCTGGTCCCATCCCCGGCCTCTGATCCAGCCCCCTCTGACCGTGTCACGCACCGCTCCCGAGACGAGCGAGGCGGATTCCTCCTCGGAGTGCGCGCCCGAAAGGTCGAGGTTCATCAGGGCCGCCCCGAGGCCTTCCATGTGGGCATGCGCATCGATGAACCCTGGATACACGGGCTTTCCCCCGAGATCGATCGCGCGTTCCGCGCGGAACGATGACGTGATTTCGCGGTCCGATCCCACGGCGACGATCCTGTCGCCCCGGATTGCCACGGCGGTGGCGGCGGGCTTTCGTTCGTCCAGCGTATAGATGACGCCGTTCACGAGTATCATCGAAGCATCCCCGGGTCGTGAGAGCAGAAGGATAACGAGCACGGCGGCGCCGAGTGCGAGCACCGACAAGGCAATTTTCAATTTCATCGACGTCTCCCGGCAGAGAGCGGCTGCGGGCCGCAAAAAGTGGGAATCAATATAGACAACCGGGCACTGAAATACCAGCCGCGTTGCAACTCTGCGCCGCATTCCCTACGTTCCATTGCATTTCCCATGGAGGGTTGATATCATGAGCGCCGCTCGCCGGCACGCCGCCGCACCGCTACCGTCGGAAGAATTCCGCCGTTTTGTCGCGATCACGAGGAGACTCCGCAGGGAGTGTCCCTGGGACAGGAAACAAACCCACCGCTCGCTCAGGGAGAGTCTCCTCGAGGAGACCTACGAGGTTCTCGACGCGCTCGGGAGGAAGGACACCGCGGACCTGGCACAGGAGCTCGGCGACCTCCTTCTCCATGTCGCGATGCAGGCCACGATCGCGGAAGAGAAGCGGGAGTTCACGTTCGCGGAGATCCTCACCGGGATCAGCGACAAGCTCGTGCGTCGGCATCCCCATGTTTTCGGCACCGTGAAGGCAAAAGGGGCGCGCGACGTGCTGAAGAACTGGGAGCAGATCAAGATGAACGAAGGCCGGCGCTCGGTTCTCGAGGGGATCCCGCGCCACCTCCCCTCGCTCCAGAAGGCGATGCAGGTCCAGCGCCGTGCGTCCGCGGTGGGATTCGACTGGAAGAAGAGGCCCGACGTCTTGAAGAAGGTCGCAGAGGAGGCGCGGGAGGCGGGAGCGGCCCGCACGAAGCGGAAGCGGGAGGAGGAATTCGGGGATCTGCTCTTTGCCCTCGTGAACTACGCGAGATTCACCGGCGTGAACCCCGAACATGCGCTCGAGGGAACCGTCGCAAGGTTTGTCCGCAGGTTCCGGTACATCGAACGGCGCCTCGCCTCGCGCGGAATCAGCCCCGGCCGGGCGTCGCTCCGCGCAATGGATGCACTCTGGGAGGAAGCCAAGAGAAAAGAGGGTTCCGGAAGACGCCGGTAGAGCCTGCGCCGGTCATCCTCTCCCGCACGCTCAGTCCTCCTCCCGTGATCCGCTTCCCGTGTACCTGTCGTACGCATCGATGATGTCCTTGACGAGACGGTGGCGGACGACGTCGTTCCTGTCGAAATACACGAACGATATCCCCGTCACGTCGCGGAGCACCTCCTGGACCTGGACGAGCCCGGAGCTCATCTTCCGCGGAAGGTCGATCTGCGTCACGTCCCCGGTCACAATCGCGCGTGAATTCGGGCCCAGCCTCGTGAGGAACATCTTCATCTGCAGCGCCGAGGCGTTCTGCGCCTCGTCGAGGATCACGAATGCGTTGTTCAGCGTCCGGCCCCGCATGTAGGCGAGCGGCGCTATTTCGATGATCCGTTTCTCGATATACCCCCTGAGCTTCTCGGCGGGAAGCATGTCGTCAAGCGCGTCGTACAGTGGACGAAGGTACGGATCGACCTTCTCCTTGAGGTCCCCGGGGAGGAACCCGAGGCTTTCTCCGGCCTCCACCGCCGGGCGCGTCAGCACGATCTTGGTGATCTCGTTGTTCTTGAGCGCTGCGACGGCGAGCGCGACGGCCATGTACGTTTTCCCCGTTCCCGCGGGACCGATAGCGAACACAATGTCGTTCTTCCTGACCTCGCGGACGTAGGCCCGTCCGCCCGGCGTCTTGGCCCGGATCATCTGGTTCCGCGTAGAGAGGATCAGTGAATCCAGCTCGTCGGTGCTGAGCGACGAGGCCACCCCGCGCGGAAGCGCGGGCTCGCCGTTCGCCGTCACGAGATCGATAACGGTGTCCACGTCGTTGACCGTCAGCGACCCGTTGCGCGTCAGAAGAAACATCAGCTCCTTGAAGACGCGCTCGAGCTGGTCCACCTCCTGGGAAGTCCCGCGAAGCGTGATGGCGTCCCCCCGGACGACGACCGTCGAGTCGAATCTCTTCTCGACGATCTGCAGGTTCGCGTCGTTCAATCCCAGGAGCGCCAGGGCGTCAACCCCTTCGATCCGAATCTTCTTTTCTGTCACGCGCTCGATTCCTCCTCATTCATAGACACACGCATAAACACACAACCCCCTCCCCTGCGCGAGACAGGAAAGGGGGTTGTGCCATTCGCGCGCCCGCATGCGCGGGAAGCGCCTTCATCGTTCGCTGATTCCGGCCGTTACTTCTCAGCCTTCTTCGCGTAGTATTTCTTCGCAGCGGCCTTCTCTTCGGCGTTCAGTTCGTTCCCCTTGGGGATCTTCAGCTTCTGTCCCTTGTGGATCACGTCCGGGTCCTTGATCTCGTCGCGGTTTCCCTGCCAGATTTTCGGCCAGAGCCACGCGTTGTCGTAAATGTCCTTCTTCTTGGAAATGTTCCAGAGGCAATCCCGGTCCTTCGCCCACGTACCGACCGTATAGACCTTCACCTGGTTTGCGAGCGTCGCCTGCAGGCTCTTGACCTTATCGTTGAGGGCCGTCAGGCGGTCCCAGAACTCGGGGATGAGGGAGAGCTTGTTCTCCCAGAGCCCCTTGACCCGTCCGGCAAGCGCGTCGACGTCCCCGCTGCGGGCCACAAGGTCCGCGTCCGAAAGGCGCGAGAGATCATTGGCGGTATTTTCCGCGGACTCGATATCGGACCTGTATGCAGCTGCTTTGGAAGCGTCGGAGCCGACGAGGGCGTAGAGGGCGTCCATGCACTTCTGATAGTCGGCATCAAGCTGCGTGGACTGTGCGTTCATCGACGTCAGGTCGTTGTCGAGCGCCTTTGCCTTCGCGCTCAGCTCGTTCCGCGCCGCCGTGGTTTTTGTGATTTCCTGCTGCCACTGATCCTTCGTCATCTCCTGGGCTACTGCGGCTCCCAGGCAGAACACGAGAAGAGCGGCAAGCACGACGTACATTGATTTCAATTTCATGGGGTGAGACTCCTGATCGTTGTTCGTGCGTTTACTTTGCCAGCCGCGTCTTTACGATGGCCTGATCGTCATTGCATTTCTTGAGCTTTGCGTTCTTTTCTGCGATCTGTTTCTCCAGATCGCTCTTCTGCGCTTCCTTGGCAGCCACATCCTTCTGGAGCGATGCAACCTCCTCTTTCAGGTCGTTCAGCTGCTTCATCTGTGCATCGTCAGGACTCGACGAGCAGCCGACGAAAGCAACTGACCCTGCGAAGAGGATGGCCAGCGCCCGGGCGGTGACCGTCCTGTTAATCTTGTTCATTGGAACCCCTCCTCAAGTTGATGGGTGTTAGGAAAAACTGAAGATCCGGCGGTAGAAACTTCGGTTACAATACATAAAAATGTCCTTTTTGTCAATAGACCAAAGGGATGACTCCCGGTATACCCCACGGCTCATGGAATGTGCCCCCGCTCCGCGAGGCTGACGTAGCCGTTTCCTGCGATTATGAGGTGATCGTGCAGCGGGATTCCGAGAATTTTTCCGGCGCCGGCAAGCTGATGCGTAATCGCGATGTCCTCGCCGCTCGGCTCCGGGTTGCCGCTCGGGTGGTTGTGAACGACGAGGACGGCTGCTCCGACGTGATCGACTGCCGCCTTGAAGACCTCGCGGGGGTGGACGAGGCTCGCATTCAAAGTTCCGCGCGAGAGCTCGACTGTGGCAATGACCGCATTCTGCGTATCAAGAATAAGGACGGCGAACACCTCGTATGTCAGATCGCGGAAACGGGGAATCAGAAGCCGCGCGGCGTCCTCCGGGGTGCGCAGGGGGGCCCCTTTCCGGCCGCTGTCGGCCTGCAGGCGGCGCCCGAGTTCGAACGCCGCAAGTATCCCGAGCGCCTTCGCCGTCCCGATTCCTTCCACGCGCATCAGCTCGCGGGCATTGCGCCTGGCCAGGGCGGCGAGCCCTCCTTCCCTGTCGAGAACACCGCACGCAAGATCGAGCGCCGTCCGCGCGCGGTTCCCGGTCCTTATCAGGATGGCCAGAAGCTCCGCTTCGCTCAGCGTGTGCGCCCCGTACCGCATGAGCTTCTCCCGTGGACGTTCCTCCGCCGGCCACGTGCGTATCGCCCCGCGCGGCTCAACGGGCTCCTTGACCACATCAGCGCCTGAGCCCCCCACTTCCCGCTCCTTCCTCCCCTGAACCGGCGTCGACACTCCCTACTTCATGGATCTCATCCTGTTCGTAGCGGAGGACGGTCAGCGCATCGTTGACCCTCTCCGGCCCGAGGGCAATCCTGGAATGAACGCCGCGGTAGTCGCGGAGGCCGGCGAGCGCCCTCTCGAGCGCCTCGCGCGTCGCGGCCCCGTTGCCGATGAGCCGGAGCATCATGCCGGCGGTGTCGTACCCGAAAAGGGCGTTCTTGGAGGGCTTTTTGCCGAACCGGACGGCGAAGCTGTCGGCAAACGCCGCGTACGCCCCCCCTGTGGTGTCGATGGAGGTGTCCGATTCGAAGACGATGCCGTCCGCATAACGCCTGTTGGCGTTGAGCTCGGCAAAGCTGTCCCATTCCCCCGAGCCGAGAACCTGCGTCTGAAAATGGAAATAGACGATCTGAGAGGAGACGATCCCGATCTCGTCCGCGCCGCTGATCGGCGCGTAGAGCGCGTCGATGGTCTCCACCGGGTATTCGAGACTGTCGACATGCGATTCATCGTACACAACGGGGATCTCCATCGAATCGAGAAGCGCCCTGGCCCTGGGACCGAGAAGCTGCCTTGCGCTGATGACGCTCGATCTGTTCATGAGCGAGTCGATCCGCTTGAGAGGGACACCCAGGTCGGCAAACTTCATGAGCGTGGAGGGTTTGACCTTTCCCCCGAACGAAAGTTTCGCGTCGACCCCCTCAAGCATCCCGGCGCGCCGGATCGCGGCGAGCTGCGGCTTCATGTCCGACGTTCCGCGCTGATACCACTGGACGGAGATGAGACGCGCTCCCAGGCGCCCCGCCTCCCGAATGAATGCCTCCGCCAGGAACCTGGCATATGTATCCGACGGGGCAAGAACGGCGAGCGTCCGGAACCCCCGCTGCTGGACCGCGTAGCGGGCCATCGCGCGCCCGCGGGCGTCGTAATCCGGGTTGGCCTGGAACACGTACCTCCCTATCGCCGCGATCCCGTTCGCATTCGCCGTCGGAGTCACCAGGGGCAGCCCCCGCGCATTTGTCACCGCGGCGGCGGAAGTCACCTCCGGTGAAAACACGGGTCCGACGACCCCCACAACTTCGGGGATGTCGGCCAGCTCACGCGCAGCGGCTGTCGCGATAGAAGGATCCCGTTCCGTATCCCTCGTCTCGCTCGTCACCGTGATCCGGCGTCCCGGATCGCGTCCGTATCTCTCGAGGGCGAACTGCACCCCCTCGTACACCTCGTTGCCGACCTCCTTTGCCGCCGACGGTTCCGCCTTTCGCATAAGCGGGAGAAGGATCCCCAGCTTCACGTTACTCCTGGCCGTGAGGCGCGCGCGGAGGGCGGCCGCTTCGGGGCCGAACCGGTTCCCGGGGTAACGCCCGGTCAGCGAATCGAGTGCGACGCCCGAGGCCACCGGATCACCCGCGGAAGCCTCCCGCTGGGCAATCTTGAGCCAGAGGTATGAGCGCTCGGGGGCGGTCCCTGCTTTCGCAAGAAAGCGTCTCAGGGGGGCGGGGCCGAGCCGCGTCTCGACGGTGGAGTCCATCGCAGCCTCGATCCCGGCGACGAGGCGGGGCGGAGCCAGAGGGGTCAGCGTTCTGAGTGCGGCGAGGAACATGTCCATCCCTTCCTCGGGGCGCTCAATCCTCACGTAGATGAGCCCCAGCGTGAGCTCCGCGTCGGGGACGTACGTGCTCCAGGGAAAACGGGCGAGAAACGTCTTCAGCGTTTTCGCGGCCTCAAGGTTCTCACCCAGACGGTAGAGGGACTTCCCTTTCATGACGTACGCAGCGGTGATCCGGTGTCCCGCGGGAAATTCCGTGACGCACCTGTCGAAACCGACGGCGGCATCGCGCACGCGTCCCGAATCAAATCGCGCGACCGCCTCGCGGAATACCGATTCGTTGTTTGCCGAATATTCGAGCCGGACCTGGCCCGCGAGCGGCAGCGGGAGGACGAGCATTCCGGCCAGCAGAAGTGTCCAGCGCGGCACGTGGGTCATAGGCGAGCAGTTATGATAATGCTGTGAGGAAGTCCTGGTGAAATCCGCGGTCCCCCCGGGAAACGGTTTAGTAGTCCCTGCGGAGTGTCGCAAGTCCGATCCCCGTCGAGCCGGCAAACACGGCACCGGTCAGAAGCCCCACGGCGACGATCGGGATCAGAAGCCAACCGGGGGCCGTTGTCCCCCGGATGATGAGTATTTCGAAATACCTGTTGAGCGGAACGACAAGGATCGCGACGACCGCGCCGAGGTAGATCATCCCCCCCAGGAACGTCAGCGACGCCCCCTGCGACGACGCGATCCGGATCGGGTTCTTCTCCCGGAACGTCGCGAAATACGCTCCGGCCCCCAGGTTCAGCGCCGTGAGGCCGAGCGCGACGAACGCCGTACAGAGCGACCCGACAAGTATGAGAAACGGAGAATCCCTCAGCATCGACGTCGACGCCACCGAGAGGATCTCCGCGGTCGTCACGATGAGGAGAAACGACCCGATGAATTTCTGCCAGTAGAGCTTCCGGAGATTTACCGGGGCTGAACGAACGCACCAGAACGCGTCCCCCTCGAGACTCAGGGCGGGGAACACAAACCGGAGGGAGATCGACGCGATAAGGAAACCGTCGAACAGGAAGACGACGAGATAGGAGATCGTCTGGAGGAACGGCTGCGTCAGCTTCAGTTCCAGCGAGCTCATGGAGACAAGGAACACGCACAGCAGCACGAACATGAGAAGGAGATGGAGCCACTGGCTCGGTTCGCGGAAGAATCCCCAGAAATCCCGCCGGAGGAACGCGTCCGCCGGGCGCGGGAGCACTCCCTCCCGTCCGAATTCCATGAAGCCGACCTGAAGAAACCCGGGACGGCCTGAGCCGGGGGAGCGCGCCTCCGACGTGCTCATCCAGCTCTTATAATAGTACACGCGGGCGACCATCCACGCCGTCAGGAGGAGCGAGACGAGTATGCAGAAGAGCGTCACAAGATGCCACGTCGCCCGTGCGGGCTCTCCGCTGACCGTCCAGTAGAGGAATTCCGACACCCAGTGATTTGGCAGATAATGGACGAACGGGGGATCAAGATAGCCGAAATAGGCGTTGACTTCCGGATAGTGTTTCATCACCTCCTGCACGAGGTTCACCGGGTTGACGGCCGAGAAGTAGAGATAGATCGCGGAGAGATAGAGGATCATGATGCCGGCGAGAACCCAGCGGATCCCGACGCGCGAGGCGATCCGGATGAGGAGCATGAGCACGATGACGGCGATCACCCCCGCCGTCAGCATGAAGGGGAGCAGGACGGCCGCGAACGTAAAGAAATAAAACCAGGGGGAGACCCCGAAATACGACCCGTAGCCCAGCAGGAGCGCGAGCCCCAGGAGAAGGAGTGTGCTGGAGCTGTAGAAGAAATTGTCGATGAATTTGACAGCGAAGATGGTGTGGTGCGGTATCGGCAGCCCCATCAGATACGTCACCTCGTCCGACTTGTAGAGCGTCGCGTAGCAGACGATCATGTTCCCGAGGTTGACGGTGATGAAGAAGACGTAGAGGAGCATCGAGAGGAACCTGTGGAACAGGAAGAGGCCGATGTGCGCCTGCGTGAGGAGGTACCCGGTCGCTGCACGCGAAAGGAGGAACACCCCGACGGCGACGCCGCCGAAGATGAACAGCGACGAGAGGTTCTTCAGTATGCTTTGCGGGCGCAAGTCGGTGACGCTCTTGAGGAACGCACTCGCCTTGACGTTCAGGAGCAGGATGAACTGTTCCATCCGCCGCTATTTCGTCAGTTCCAGGAACATGGTCTCCAGTTCGCCGTTGGACCTCCGCGCACCCGTCTGGGACTCTTCATAGATGATCCGCCCCTGCTTGATGATCGCGATCCTGTCGCAGAGCTCTTCCACGATTTCGAGAAGGTGCGTGGACATGAACACCGTGAGACCCTTCGTCGTCCGCTCCTTGAGCGTGTCCTTCACGAGCCGCGCGCTGCGCGGATCGAGCCCCACCAGAGGCTCGTCGATGATGAGCACGCCCGGGTCATGGATCAACGCGGCGGAAAGGACGATCCTCTGCCTCATCCCCTGGGAATACTCCTCCGCCCGGCGGTCGATGAAGTCGCCGATCTCGAACACCTCGGTGTATTCCTCGATCTTCTCTCTGACGAGCGCTGCAGGCATGTTGAAGAGCCCGCAGACGAAGTGCAGGAATTCCCGCCCCGTGAGCTTTTCATACAGGAACGGCTGGTCGGGGACGTACCCGATCGACCGCTTGGCGGGAAGGGGATCGCGGTGGACGTCGTGCCCGTTGATGAGGCAGGTCCCGGACGTCGGAGCATACAACCCCGTGATCATCTTGATCGTGGTTGTCTTCCCCGCCCCGTTCGGCCCGAGAAACCCGAAGAACTCCCCTTCGCCGATCGACAGGTCCAGGTTGTCGACGGCGACGAACGGACCGAATTTCTTCGTGACATGGGAGATCTGGACCGTCGGGTTCACAGGCGTTTCCCGGAAATTGTGGACACAAGAATGTAATTACTTCAATTATATGCAGAATATCAAACTCCGCCGCGGGCCTTTCCAAGGAGCGCGCGGTGCGCGCGGAGGAGCGCCCGCGCCGTGCGCGCGCCGTACGGATTGTAGCGCCACATGTCGGCAAAAAGCTCATCCGAGTCGCTCCGGGCGGTCCTGACGAGCATCCGCAGCTGCGCGTACGAAGGGGTCGACCAGGACCTCAGGGGGATCCCTGCATCGCCGGGAAGCCTGCCGATGTACTGTGTCAAAAGGAGCGTCTCAGCCATCAGGCGGTCATGAGCCTCCGGCGTCATCACGTGGAGGAGGACACCGTGCGCCCGTGCCATTGCGCGTATCGTGCGGAGCCACGTTCTCCCCTTCCGGCCCGGAGTGACGACGACCCTCTGCCCCGCAAGCGACCCGGTATCGCTGTCCGGGCCGAACAGCGGGTGTGTGCCGATGAGGGAGACCGACTGGGGGAGAATCCTCTTCATCCACTTAAGCGGGAGCGTCTTCACCGCACAGACATCCACGACGAGCGCGCCGGGACGGACAACCGGCCGAATCGTGCGGAGAACGGACTTGAGCGCCGAAACGGGGACAGCGAGTATCACGACAGGCTGCGACGCGGCTTCTGCAAGGGACGCCCGCCGTATGCGGCCGGAGGACCGGACCGGGACTCCGGGGTCATGGACGTGCACGACGGCCTCGCCCGCGCAGTAGCGCGCCGCAAGCCTCCCGAAGCGTCCGTACCCGATCAGGCCGATGCTCCGCGTCATGGCCCCACGATCCGTTTTTGGGACGCCCGCGCCAGGCCGAACACGTCCCTGAAGATCTTCTCGACCATTTCCTCGTCGAGACCAAGATCCCGGGCCCCTGCGCGCTGCGAGCGGAGAACGTTCCCCTCGCGTTTGGCGTCACGTACCGTTTTTCCCCGACGGCGCTTGAGCGCCCCGATCTGGCGGACAAGGCCCTGGCGCTCGGCAAGGAGGAGGAGCATGTTCCGATCGATCAGGTCAATTGTATCGCGGAGGTTGGTGAGCGCGCTCCGGGAGGCGAGGAGCTTCTGCCGCATAAGGTGGTCGATGAGCGTCAGCGCGACCATCGATTCCGCCACCGGGACCACGCGGGGGCAGATGCACGGATCGTGCCTCCCTTCGACGGAGATCGTCGCTGCCTTCCCGGTGACGGTGACGGTCTCCTGCTTCTTCCGTATGGACGACGGGGGCTTGACCGCGATCCTCACGACGATATCCTCGCCGTTGGATATCCCTCCGGCGATGCCGCCGGCGTTGTTCGTGCGCGTGCGGACCCGTCCCGTCTTCCTCTCAAGATACATCGGGTC
>PMJQ01000043.1 GCA_003157485.1 Ignavibacteriota bacterium | reverse complement strand
TACGATCCGGGAATGGGAATCATGCGTCACGCCGATGCGGGATACGACAGGGCGATTGACAATGCCCGGCGATGGAATGTGAATATACCGATGATTCGGAAAGCCTAACGCACACACGACAGGAGGATCGTATGCACGGATTCGGACACATCGAAATACCCACAACGAACTTCAAGAAAGCGAGAAAGTTCTACGGGGCGGTGTTCGGGTGGACGTTTGAGGATGTCCTTGATATGGACTATGTCCTGTTCAAAGCCGGGACGCAGCCGAACGGCGGTCTGTACGAGCTGAAGAAGATGCCGAAGAAGGGGCAGGTCAACGTGTACATCGAGGTCGAGGACATCGCCGCAAAACTGAAAGAGATCAAGAAGGCGAAGGGGAAGGTCCTCGTCAAGAAGACGGACATGGGTGCGATGGGATCGTGGGCGCAGTTTGCCGCGCCGGACGGCTGCATACTCTGCCTCTGGCAGTCCGCACCGAAGGAGCCGGCGCCTCAGAATTGAGTCTCCCCCGCCGCACCGGACAGTTTAGCAGTCCGGCCCTCCCTCCGGCAGGCCTCTGCGAAAAGTGCAGGCACGCGCGGGAAGTGAAGGCCGCGGGGGGGAACACATACATCCTCTGCGTGCTCTCGGCGGCCGATCCGCAATTTCCGAAGTATCCACGCCTCCCCGTGCTCGCCTGCGGCGGGTTCGCTCCGGGTCCGGACACAGCCGGGCGGGAAACATGAGCATGGTGGCCGCGTATACATGAAGAAGGAAGAGTACGACAGCCTGATCGGCAGGGAAGCCGCGCACTGGACGTCCGGGACGCGGGACGGGAACAATCCCCAGATCTGGGATGACGCCGGGCTCTTTGAGATATTTTTCGGGGAGACGTACCGCCGTCTCCTCCGCCGTGTGGAGGAAAGCGGTCCGCGCGTGCTTGAGCTCGGCTGTGGCAACGGGGGTACGTCCCTCGCGCTTGCGGAACGGGGGCTGCACGTGACGGGCATCGACCTGAGTCCGGCGCGGATTGAGGCGGCGCAGCGGGGGGCGCGGGAGAGAGGGCTCGCGGAGAGGGCGGTGTTTCAGGTCGGCGATCTCAACATGATGCCCCTCCCC
Source organism: Ignavibacteriota bacterium (assembly GCA_003157485.1). Lineage (GTDB taxonomy): Bacteria > Bacteroidota > Ignavibacteria > UBA10030 > UBA6906 > Fen-1273. The sequence goes on along the minus strand of PMJQ01000043.1, from coordinate 10,983 downwards.
GTCGCATCATTTGAGTGCGTCGTGGCTCACGACGCGCTTCATCATATACTCAGTCTGGGGGATCTTCTCGACCGCGTGCGCGGTGCTCTCGTCCCCGGCGGTCGGCTTGTCGTGATGGACTACGTGGGAATGGGGAGGATCCGGAAAGTGACCGCTGCGGCGATGTTCGCGCTTCTGCCGACGGCGATGTCATACCGGTCAAAATGGGGGCTGCGAAACCGCCTCGGAGCGTTCCTGACGTCGGAACGCCGGAGGCGCAACGCGCTTGAAAAAGGAAAGCCCGCCCTCCTCCACTCTGGATCCCCTTTTGAAGAGATCTCCGGGCCCTCGATCCGTGCGGAAATCGCTTCCCGATTCCGCATCGGGGAGTACATGACGTTCTGTCCTTTCTGGTATTATCTCGCGCCGAAGCTCAGGCTTCCCGGCACATGGCGTTATCCTGTCGCGCGCGCGTTCCATGCGCTCGATGCGGCCATGATACGGCTCCGCCCCCGGGCGGGGGCGCATATTTTCATTACGGCGTACAATGATTGATCCGGTAAAGTTCAAGAAAATACTCGTCACGCTTCTGAAGATCCTCGTCGTCGTCGAGCTTTTCAGCGCTCTTGCGGGGGGAATGAGGGGGGATGGCTGGGGGCGGTTCGGCGTCGATCTCGTGATCGCGGGAATCCTCTATCTCATGTGGGAACGGCTGACGACGGTCGTCGCGCAGAAAAAGGAAGAATCGTGGAGGCTGATGCAGTCCTCCCCCGAGCGGGCGGGTCTTTTCAACGCGCTTGTGTTCTCACTGCTCTGGACAGACCGGATCTATGAAAACGTCCCGCCGGACAGGCTCCGTCTTATCGTCATCTCCTATACTCTTATCGCGCTCGGCCTCGTCGCCGCATTCATCAAGATCGGGTCGGGAATGATGCCCCTTGTGGTCTCGGGGGCCCTGGTGCTCGGCGCGGTAAACCTTGTCACGTGGGTGATATCGCTGGAACGGGGGGAGAAAGAGACGCTGCAGACCGAGCTCAAGCTGGCGCACGATGTGCAGATTTCTCTCATGCCGAAATCCGCTCCTTCGCTCCCCGGGTATGACATCGCGGGGATGTCCCTCCCCGCGGCGAACGTGGGGGGTGATCTCTATGATTATGCCCATCTCGGGACGAACGGTGGGGTGTTCGGCATATCGGTGTTCGACGTCTCCGGGAAAGGGATGCAGGCGGCGATGTCTGCCGTTTTCACGATCGGCGCGCTTGCCGGGGAAGTCGGCATGTCGACATCCCCGGCACAGATACTCACGCGGCTCAACAGGTCGGTGTTCTCCCATTCCCGGCGCGGGCATTTCGTCGCGTACCTCCTCGGTGCCATTGACACGGCTGCCGGAACTGTGCGGTTTGCCAATGCCGGACAGACGAAGCCGCTCCTGAAGAGCCGGTCGGGACTGAAATGGCTCGACCCTCCGGGCGTCAGGTTCCCGCTCGGGATGCAGGAGGAGAGCGCATATGAAGAGATGACCGTGCAGCTCGAGAGCGGAGATGTCCTCTTCATGCTGACGGACGGGTTCACCGAGGCGATGAACCCTCATGAGGAAATGTTCGGTGCGGAGAAAGTGGAAGATGCGGTAAGGGGAAGCGCAATCGACGGCCTCTCCGCAGAGAAGATCATCGAGCGCCTGACGACGTCGGTCCGGTCGTACGCGGCCGGGGCGCCCCAGCACGATGACATGACAATCGTTGTCGTGAGGGTACTGTGAGAAGACTCCTTTTCCTTTCCTTCATGCTCCTGCTGGCGGCGGCCTCCCGCGCGCAGCAGAATGACATGTTCAATGTATACCTCCGGATTGACTACGCCTCGGCCGAGAAGACACTTGAGCTGTACCGGGGACTCGGCGGAAGGCCCGCGGACATCGCGGCGCTGCGCGGGAGCCAGATCGCCCTCTCGACAACGGCCTTCCTTGCGCAGCGGCCGCTCGACACCCCGGAGCTGGAGGAGGCTCTGGAGTCCGTCAAGTTCAACCAGGGTCTGGGGGACGACGTCTTCCGCATGCACGATGCGCGGGCGAACGTGGCTGCGATAAGCGAGCTTCTCGCGGAAGCACAGAAGAGAAATTTCGGCCAGAAGGTCGTGAGCACTGTCGCCCAACTGTTTCCCTCCGACGCGAGAGTGAGCACGATGATCCCCATCTACTTTGTTGCGTTCGGTCATCAGAATATCGACGCGTTCGTCCGCCGCGTCGTATGGCGGGGGGATACTCCCTCGTTCACCGGCGAGGGGCAGGGAGAGCTGACGATCGTCGTGAACCTTGCCAAGTGCGTGAACTACGGCCGCAGCGTGGATGAGCGGTTCATCGGGATGCTCAGCGTCGTCGCGCACGAAGTGTTCCACGCGGCATTCGGCGTCTACAAGGACGGCTCTCCGGTCTGGAAGGACTACTACGCTTCACACCGCACTCCGTTCGACCAGCTCCTCGATCTCTCCCATAACGAAGGGATCGCGTATTATCTGACCCTGATCCAGTCCTCCCGCGGCAGGCTGCCGGCCGACGGCCTGGAGCGCGCCCGGCACTCGTTCGAGGACTTCAACAGGAACGCCGCCGAGCTCCTGGCGCCCGGGACGACGTTCCGGAGGTCCGAGGATATTATCCGCCTCTCAAACACGTCGGGATACTGGGAAAGTTACGGCGCGATCACCGGCATGATCATCGCACGGCAGATCGACCAGGCGCTGGGCCGCCAGGCCCTCTCGGAGACGATCGCCCGCGGGCCTTCGGATTTCTTCGGAAAGTACGCCGACCTCATGAAGCGCGATGGCAATATCCCGGTTCTTTCCGGAGCAATCATACAGAGCGCAACCCGCTGACGCTTGTGTTGCGCCTCCCCCCCTGATTTTGTATCTTTCACGAACACTCGCAATTTCTCCAGCCTCTTTGAATCTGTTTGTCAAGAATATCTCCCAGCTCGTCACCGTCGCCTCCCGGGGGAAAACCGTGAAAACGGGGGCGGAGATGAGGGACCTGGGAATCGTGGCCGACGCCGGCGTCCTCTGCAAAAACGGGAAAATTGCGTGGGCCGGCCCGATGCGGGAATGGGACGGGGTGCTCCCCCCGGACGTCGCCGAGCTTGATGCCTCAGGGACGACCGTCCTCCCGGGGTTCGTGGATTCGCACACGCATATGTTGTTCGCCGGGAGCAGGGAGAGGGATTTCGCGCTCCGGTGCGCGGGTGCGACCTACGCCGAGATCGCCCGGGAAGGCGGCGGGATACTTGACACGATCAATCATGTCCGCGCCGCCGGGAAGAAGGCCCTCAAGCGTCAGACGGTCCGGTACATGAACGGGATGATGCGGAGCGGGACCACCACCGTCGAGATAAAGTCGGGTTACGGACTCGACATGGATTCCGAGATCAAGATGCTTGAGGCGATCGTCGAGCTTGCGGCGGAAGAGCTGATGGACGTCGTCCCCACGTTTCTCGGGGCGCATGCCGTCCCCCCTGAATACGCCGGCAGGAAGGATGAGTACATCACCCTTCTTGTTGAGAAGATCATCCCGTACGTGGGCCGTAAGAAGCTGGCGCGTTTCTGCGACGTGTTCTGCGACGAGGGGTTTTTCGACACAGCGGATGCGGAACGGGTGCTTGTCGCCGCCCGCTCGTGGGGGATGCAGCCGAAGATGCATGCGGATGAGCTCACGGCGGCCGGAGGGGCCGAACTTGCCGCGCGGCTCGGCGCCGTGTCGGCGGATCATCTGGAGCACATAACCCCGGAGGGGATCGTCGCGCTTAAAGAGGCGGGTGTGGTTGCGGGGATACTCCCCGGAGTGTCGTTCTTCCTCAATCACGGATATGCGCCGGTGCGGGAACTCATCGACAGGGGGGTGGCGGTCGCGATCGCAAGCGACTTCAATCCCGGCTCATGCATGTCCTGGTCGATGCCGATGATGATGACGATCGCGTGTACACAGATGCGCATGACGCCCGAGGAGGCGATTACCGCCGCGACGCTTAACGGCGCGGCGTCGCTCGGGCTCTCGGCGGAGGCCGGAAGCATCGAACGCGGGAAAAAAGCCGATCTTATCGTTGCGGATATCCCCGACTACCGGTTCCTTGCCTATCACTTCGGCACGAACCACGTGCGGACGACAATCAAGAACGGCACGATACTGGAATTCTGACCCGGAGATCCCATGGCACGTATCGTCGAATGCGTTCCCAATTTCAGCGAAGGGCGGAGCATACGCGTCATCAATGCAATCGCGGGAGCGATAAGCGCGGTTCCCGGCGTGAAGTTCATAAGCGCGGAGCCGGACAAGGACTATAACCGCACCGTCGTGACGTTCGTCGGCGAACCCGAGGCGGTCCTGGAAGGGGCGTTTCAGGGGACGAAGCAGGCGGTCGAGCTCATCGACATGTCGCAGCACCATGGAGAGCATCCCCGTATCGGCGCCGCGGACGTCGTCCCGTTCGTTCCTGTTTCGGGTGTGACGATGGAGGACTGCGTCGGCCTCTCGAAGGAATTCGGTGCGCGTGTCGGCGGGGAGCTGGGGATTCCTGTCTACCTGTACGAGGAGGCTGCGACCCGGCCGGAGCGAAAGAACCTCTCTGTCATACGGAAAGGGGAATACGAGGGGCTCGCCGAAAAGCTGAAGGACCCCGCGTGGGCGCCCGACTTCGGGCCTGCGGTCTTCAACGCCGCCTCGGGCGCGGTCGTCACCGGGGCACGGATGTTCCTCATCGCGTACAACGTGAATCTGGACACAAACGACGTGAAGGTCGCGAGCGAAATCGCCCTCCGGATACGCGAGAGCGGCCGGATCAAGAAGGACGGGAAGGGGAATCCGGTACTGGACGCCGGCGGCAGGAAGATCACGGTCTCCGGATCGCTCCGGGCGGTGAAGGCGATGGGGGTCCTCCTGGAGGCGCACAACATCGCCCAGGTCTCCATAAATCTCGTGAACTACCACGTCACGTCTCCCCACATGGCGTTTGAAGAGGTGAAAAAGGAGGCCGCGACGTTTGGCGTGCACGTTACAGGGAGCGAAATCGTCGGCCTGACGCCGAAAGACGCACTCCTTATGGCGGGGAAATTCTACGCCCCGGAGGCCTCCGGGGAAGAAGCGATTCTTGCGGCGGCGGTCGCCTCGCTGGGCCTGAGCCAGCTCGAGCCGTTTGACATGCAGAAAAAGGTCATCGAAGCACAACTCTAACAGATTCCGGACCTCCCTATGGCTGCGAAAAAGACACTTGCCGCATTTCTTGATGAACTCGCTTCCTCCTCCCCGGCTCCGGGCGGGGGGAGCGTGGCCGCGCTCGCGGGAGCGCTCGGCGCCGCGCTGACGTCGATGGTGTGCAATCTGACGATCGGCAAGAAGAAATATGCCGCCGCGGAGGAGGAGATGAAAAAAATCCTCATGCAGTCCGAAGAGATGCGGGAGCTCTTTACGGTGCTTATCGACAAGGACACGGAGGCCTTTAATAAGGTGATGGAGGCGTTCTCCCTTCCGAAGGAGACGGAGCCGCAGAAGGCGCTTCGCTCTGCGGCGATCCGCGAAGCCACGAAGGAGGCGACGAACGTTCCGCTGGAGGTCATGAAGCACTGCATCGACGCGCTCGCGCTCGCGCAGCAGGTCGCCGACTCCGGCAATGTGAATTCCGTGAGCGACGCCGGCGTAAGCGCGTACATGCTCCATGCCGCCGTCGAAGCCGCCGCGCTCAACGTGCGGATCAATCTGAACAATCTGGGTGATTCGGAATTCGTCGGATGGAAAACGGACGAAATGGAATCGCTCAGAAACACGAGCCGCATGATGCTTGAGGAGATTCAGGGGATCGTCGCCGAGAAGCTGAAGAACGACTGAACAAGGCGGGAGAGTCCCTCTTTATCCCGGGGAGATATTCGAGCGCCGGAGGGTTGACTGACAGGGGAGGTGGCAACTCTCCCCGGAACGATGTATTTTGGTTGCCGGACCCGATTCGACAGCCCGGCATGCCCAAAACTCCCCTTGGTTCGATACTTGCCCTAGCCCTCCTGCTCCGCATTGCCGCGGTTCCTGCCGTGCACGTCGTCCAGTACACATCGGACGAACGGGAGTACCTGCACATGGCCCGGCAGCTTCTTGACCGCGGGATGTTTGAGGACTCAAACGGAGACCGTGCGATCCGGGCCCCTCTCTTTCCCCTGTTTCTCGCAGGCCTCATCGCGGTCTTTGGGGAGAGGCTCTTCGTCCTTCATCTGGCGGGGTGTCTCCTCGGGACTGTGGGAGTATGGCTTGTGTACATTCTGGCGATGCGTCTCTGGGCGGATTACCGGGGAGCCCTCTGTGCCGCTGCGATCGCAGCGCTCTATCCCGGCCTGATTGTATACAGCGCACTCCTTCAAACCGAAACCCTCTACGGCGTTCTGTTCCTTCTGGTGTTTCTCTGTTTCTATTCGCTCTCAGCATCTCCGCGGCTTTCGATTGCCGTTCTTTGTGGTGTCCTATGCGGCCTTGCCGCACTGACGAGAGCAGTCTTCGCCGGCTTCATACCAGTTCTCCTTCTGATCATGATGTGGCAGCAGAAGGACCGGCTGCGACGGATCCTCCCCGCGGCGGCACTCATCCTTCTTTCGGCGGGGCTTACTATTGCTCCGTGGTCTCTCCGGAACGCAGCCCTCTTCGGACACGTTGTCCCGATCGCTTCGGGAGGAGGGAATTCGTTGCTGACCGGAAATAACCCGTATGCCGTGGGAACATACCGGGTCCGTGAGGGTTTCGATGAGTGGTTCCGCGAGCAGGCGGCTGCGAGGGGGGTCACTGATCCCTCGGTCCTGGACGAAACTCAGCGGAGCGATCTCAGCGCGAGGATAGCCGTGGGGTATGTGACATCCCACCCCGTCGATGCGTTTCTCCTCTCATGCAAGAAGTCGTATATTTTCTGGGTGTATCCGATACTCCACACTGATTCGTGGCCGGCGGGCCAGGCAATTGCCGTCGGCGCGGATGGCCTCCTGCTGATCCTCTGCGTCGTCGGTGTCACGGGGATGTGGTTTCTCCGGGGCCGCCTCCTTCCGGTGTATGCCGCGATTGGATTCTTCTGGCTCGTCCAGGCGGTGCTTCACGCCGAGTCCCGGTTCCGCCTTCCGCTGATTCCACTTTTCGCCGTTATGGGGGGGTGGGGGGCGGTAATCCTCTGGCGCACGGAAAGAGTGAAACGTCTCCTCGCACACCGTGGGAGCCGTACAGCGCTGGCAGTGTCTCTGGCGGGAGTTCTGGCCCTTTATGCAGTGACCGGTGTTCTGTATCTTACTGGAATAGTCCGGTAACAGTCACACAGAGGTGCGCGGATGAGCACAAACGACCCGAAGGAAATAAAAGTCAAAATCACCCCCCGGGGCGAGGATTTTCCCCGCTGGTACACGGACGTGATCGCCGCGGCCGAGATGGCCGATTATTCCCCCGTCAAGGGGTGCATGGTGATCCGTCCCTGGGGCTACGCGATCTGGGAGCTCATACAGAAGACGCTGGACGGGATGCTGAAGAAATCGGGGCACGAGAACGCGTATTTCCCTCTCCTGATCCCCGAGGGATTCCTTCGCCGGGAGGCGGAGCACGTCGAAGGGTTCTCTCCCGAGCTCGCGGTCGTGACGCATGCGGGGGGGAAGGAGCTCGAGGAGAAGCTTGTCGTCCGCCCCACGTCCGAGACGATTATCTACGACAGCTTCGCGAAGTGGATACACTCCTGGCGCGATCTTCCGCTTCTCATCAACCAGTGGGCGAACATCGTACGTTGGGAGATGAGGACGAGGCTGTTTCTCCGGACCACCGAATTCCTCTGGCAGGAGGGGCACACAGCGCACGCGACGCATGAGGAAGCGGAGACCGAGGTGAAGGCGATCCTCGNNGTTCGCGGGCGCGCTCAGGACGTATACGATCGAGGCGATGATGCAGGACGGGAAGGCGCTCCAGTGCGGGACCTCGCACGACCTTGGACAGAACTTCTCCCGCGCATTCGGCGTGAAGTTCCTTGATCAGGAGGGGAAGGAGCAGCTCGTGTGGCAGACGAGCTGGGGGGTCAGCACGCGTCTGATCGGCGCGCTCATCATGGTACACGGGGACGACCGCGGGATCGTCCTTCCCCCGCCTGTTGCGCCTCTTCAGGCGGTCATCGTGCCGATATGGAGGAACGACGCACAGAGAGGCGAGCTCACCGCCGCCGCACACCGTCTCGCAAAGGGGCTGGAAGAGGAGGGAATCCGGTGCCGCGTCGACGACAGGGATGTGCGCCCGGCGTGGAAGTACTACGAGTGGGAACGGAAAGGAGTCCCCGTCAGGGTGGAGATCGGGCCGCGCGACGCGGAACAGAACCAGGTGGTTGTCGTCCGGCGCGACACGAATGAAAAGAGCGCGTTCCCCCAGGCGGAACTTCCGGCACTCNNAGGGAAGGGGGGGTTCGTGAGAGCGTCCTGGTGCGGTGCCGCAGCATGCGAGGCGAGGATCAAGTCGGAGACAAAGGCGACGATACGCTGCATCCCCTCGGATGCGACGCAAACCCCGGGGGCGTGCATATCATGCGGCGCCCCGTCAACGCTTCGCCCGGTGTTCGCGCTTTCCTACTGAGGGCGTTCAGCCGGGAGGCTTCCTCCGCTCCTGGAGGAGCATCGCGCACGCCACGAGCGCCGCGGTCTCGGTCCTGAGCCTCCGGGCGCCGAGCGAGACCGGCTGAAATCCAGCCCCCTGGGCCCGGGCGATCTCCTCATCGCTGAATCCTCCCTCCGGTCCTATGCAGACGACCGCCGGCGCATCTCCTGCGGGGTCTGCAGACGAGAGCGGCATTTCCGCTTTCTCATGGGGGATGATTTTCAGATCCCCTGCGCCGGCCGACGTGAGAAACTCTCCGAGCGGCATGGGTTCGCGGACCTCGGGGAGAATGCACCTGCCCGACTGCTTCATCGCCGCCACGCAGAGCTTCCGCCAGCGTTCCGTCTTCGCGTGGTGCGGTATCGTCCTCTCCGTGAGAAGCGGGACGATCGCCGCCGCCCCGAGTTCCGTCGCCTTCTCGACAAGGTAGTCAAACCTGGAGGGGTTCTTCAGTATCCCCGCCCCAAGCGTGAGCTGCCGGGAGGGTTCGTGCACCCGCTCGGCGCGCGCCGTGATCGTGCACGTCGCCTCGTGCCGCGTGATCGTCCTGATGAGCGCGTCGTACGCGTTTCCCTTCCCGTCGACAACCCGGACCTGGTCCCCCTCCCGCATCCGCATCACGTGCGTCATGTGCGAGAATTCTTCGCCCCTCACCGTCAGCGTGGGCGGCGTGACCGATTCCGGCGGGACGTAGAAGTACTCCATCGTCAGATGTTCCCGCGTATGTCGATGATGAACTGTCCGTGCCCGAGCTCGTTCCATGCGTACTCGGTCCTGAGCACGACGCTGTACGGCAGGAGGAAGTGTATCCCCGCTCCGTAGCCGGTGGCGAACGACTCCGGCGTCAGCTTGTCTCCCCGGAACCACGTAGTGCCGGTATCCGTGAACAGCGCAAGGCTGATGCCGAACCTCCAGACGGAAAATTCGTTCGGCACGGTTACCGCGGAAAAGGAGATCGTCCTTGCGTCAAGGAGTGAATATCGGAGTTCGACTGTTCCCCCTGCAATATCTTCCCCCTCGACGACCGTCCTGTAATATCCCCGTATCCTCTCGCTGGTGCCGAAATACGTGTGTGCGTACGTCGGGACGAGCCCGCCGGAAACGAGGGACCCGAAAAGTCTTGTGGCAAGCGAGAAGCCTGCACCGAACGGGACGTACTCCCGCGCATCCGCGCCGAACCTGGCGTAGTTCAGCTTCGACTCGCCGAAACCGTTCTTGTTCGCGTAAAGCGATATCATCGTACCGTTTGTCGCGTACTCCCGCAGGTTCCGGGAATCGTACATGTAGCTTGCGGTGGCGTACAGGTAGGCGTCGTGCCCGTCCGGTGAGGCGGTTCGGCCGGGGAGGTACGAGGTCACCGAGACGTCATGGAAACCTATGTTGATCCCCGCGGTCGCGAACAGCGTGAACCTCTTCCCGATCGTTCCGTTGAAGTCGGTGTGCTTCTCGTAAAAATTTCCCGTCAGGTCCTCCTGGATGACGCTCCTGTTCGTCACGCGCGAGTAGCTCGTGGAGAGCCCGAAGTACAGATTGTTCTCCCTGTCGAGCTGGGGGTCCGAAAAGGAGAATGCGATCGAGGGGTCGTACCCGAATATGACGGAGCCGTAGAGTTTCTGATTCCGTCCCCGGAAATTGTAGTGGAGGAGGCCCGCGCCGAAATAGATCTTGTGCGGATCGCCGTCACGGAAGCCGAAGAGAGGGAAGGGGACGAAGTACCATCGTTCGCGCACGTCCACGTACACGAACCGCTTCCCGCCGACCGAATCATACATGACATCGACGCTCGTGAAGAGCCCGAGGCTGTAGATCCGCCCCCTGTCGTACTCCATGGCGTCGTAGGAGACGGGGCTCCCCTGTTGTATCGTCATCTCGTCCAGTATGACGTAGGCCTCGGTCTTCTCGTTCCCGCCGACGATGATCGTGTCGGCGGTCCCGAGTATCGTCGCCGTGGTGCGCGTGGAGTCCTGCGCGTATGCGGCGGAGCAGAGGAATGCGGCGGCCAGGAATAGGCCGCGGATCGGGGGAGGGAACCGGAAGGAGATCATCATCCGGCGAGCCGCCGGTGTTCGACCATGATGCACCGGTCGAGGACCACGTCAAGGCCCCCGCGGGAGGCGAGCTCCGCTGCCTCCTCGTCCACCGTGTCGAACTGCAGCCAGAGGCTCCGGGCGCCTGAACGGAGTGCGGACTCGGCNNGTCGGGGAACGACTTCGTGCCGAGGACTTCGCTGAGCGTGGGATTCACCGGTATGATCTCGTACCCCTGCTCCTGCAGGTACAGGGCCACCCGGTGGCTGTCGCGGCCGGGGGAGCCGGAGAGCCCGACGACGGCGATCGTGCGGGAACGCCTGAGGAGCGAATCGATGTCTTTATCGGTGGTGAGTA
>PMJQ01000091.1 GCA_003157485.1 Ignavibacteriota bacterium | reverse complement strand
GTGAGCTGCTGCTGGACGCCGAGTTCTCCCTTGACCGTCTCCTGGGGCTGGAGATTCGTGTTGCCGATGAGCCCCTGGTTGCCGGTCCCCTGGCCGATCTTGAAATCCGGATTCTGGTACATCTGCTCGTACGTCGGTATCTGGAAGAAGTGGCCGTAGGAGAAATGCACGATGCCGCGCGCCGTGATCGGGAACGAGAACCCGAGCCGAGGGCTTAGGGCGGACTTCGACGGCGATTTCACGTACCAGTACGCGCGCCGGTCCGCCACCGTCTTCGTCGGCTCCCCCGGGTCCTGTATCCCGTTGCCGTTGTAATCAAAGAAGATGTTCCCCGGCTTTATCGGATTGAAAATGTTCGGATCGCTCGGATCGGCGAGCGTCACCCCGTCGGGAGTGAAGTAGTCGTAGCGGAATCCGATGTTCACGATGAGATCCTTGAACTCGATCTTGTCCTGCACGTAGGCCGAGAGTTCGACCGGCCGGTGATAATACTGGTCGTGATTCGGCGAGGAGACATCCGGTATGTACGTTGTGATGAACGGGCTCGCATACGCAAGATTGATGTCGGTCTCCGAGGGAACCGGCTGGAGCGTATAATTGTCGTAGAATATCCTGTGGTGGGTGTACTGCACGCCGGCTTTGACGAGATTGTGCTCGTTGACCTGGCTGCTGACGTCGAGCTTGCCGAGGACCGTCTCGTCCCACCTGTTTGTGTGCGACATGTCGGTCCCCCCGCTCTGGAAGCTCCACGGGTCATAGACGATGGAGAGCTTCGGGTGGACGTACCGGGGGTCGAATGCATTCTCGTACAGGTAGTGCCGGAACGTCTTCCGGAAATACGACCCCCCCACCGTATAGAACGTGTTCGCGCCGATCGAGTGGGAAAACTGCGTGATCACCGTGTTGCTGAAGTTGTAGTCGTCGCCGTTCCCGTCGGGGTCGTAGAAGTACTGCCTGTTGTACGGCTGGGATTTCGTGTGGTCGAAAATGTAGTTCGCGGTCAGCTTCATGACGGGGGAGATGTGCCATGTGAGCTTCCCCTGCGCGTAGGCCCGTTCGCTGGAATTCATCGGCACGATCGAGCTGTCACCCTTCCCCTGCGGGTCGCGGTACAGGACGTACCTTCCCGTGCTGTCGGTATACGAGATATTCTGGGGATTGAACTTCCGGATTCCGTATTCGTCCCCGCCGAAATAAATGTACCGCCCGTTCGCGAAGAACGTCAGATCTTCTCCGGTGACGGGCCCGCTCAGGGAGCCTTCGAAGTTCCGGATGTCAAGCGGCCTCATCCTGTCGAGGCCGGTGTAGAGCGCTTTGCTCGCCCCATCGTTGTTCGGAATGTAGTTGCCGATGTAGGAGCTCAGGCTTCCGCTGAACTTCGAGTTCCCCTCCTTCGTGGCAATGTTGACGATGCCGTCCATCGCTTCCCCGTACTCGGCGTTGTAGGCGCCCGAGACGAGCTGCACCTGCTCGACGATGCTCTTGTTCACCTCCACGACCTGCGACGAGTTGAACGCATCGGTCACAGGGACGCCGTCAATCCAGTACGACACGCCCCCGGTGCGTCCGCCGCGGAGATGGAGGCCGCCGCCTGCGTCGACGGTGACGCCCGCCTGGAGGTTCAGGACCTGCCCCACCTCCGTTACCGGAAGGGCGGCAATCTGGTCGCCGTTCACCGTCGCTGTCGAAGCCGTGAGATCCTTCTGCACGAGAGGTCGTTCGGCCACAGTGACAACCTCCTCGCCGACATCGACCACCGTCGACGCAAGCTTGAAGTCGATCGTCGTCGTCTGATCGAGTGAGACCTGGACATTCGACACGGTTTTCTTGTTGTACCCGACGCCGGAGGCCGTGAGCGTGTATGTGCCGGGCTGGACGTTGAGGATGACGTAGTATCCGTCGATGTTCGTCGCGGCGCCCATCGACGTCCCCTGGATCAGGATGCTCGCACCAACGACGGCCTCTCCGGTCTGACTATCCTTGACTTCCCCGGCGATTTTTCCCGAGTTCCCGGCGAGAGCGTTCGAAGAGGCGGCGAGCAGGAGGATGGACAGAAGCGGTAGCAGTGATTTCATACGGTGGTCGCTCCTTAGCGTTCGGTATCAGGTGTTGGCGGATGGTTGCGCATCTCCGGGCGTTCCCCTTCAGACGAGCTGTTCGGTCGGAATGCGCGCGCCGCACGACCGCCGGATGATGAGCGACGGAAGGAACGTCGTCAGCGACGGCGCTCCATCCGGGTTCTTCATCCGGGCGAACAGTTTCTCGAGCGCAAGGACCCCCATCTCGTACATGGGCTGCCGCATCGTCGTCAGTTGGGCGTGCTGCGCCAGCTCGATGTCATCAAAGCTCACGATTGCCAGGTCGTCCGGGACGCGGACGCCGAGCTCGGCTGCCCCTTCCAGCGCTCCCATCGCCTGGACGTCGCTGGCGATGAAGACCGCGGTGACCCGGTCCCTCCCCGTGTTCTTTCCCAGAAGCTCTTCCATCGAAGCGCGCCCCGCCTCCCTGTTGAAACCATCCTGCTTCCCGATCTCCGAGATGAAGACGCGGTCGTTCCGGAACGGGATCCCCGCCTCCTCCAGCGCAATCCTGTAGCCTTCCATCCTGTCGCGGGCGGGCTCCGTCGCAAGGCTCGCATTGATCATGGCGATATTCGTGTGGCCGAGCTTCAGGAGATGGCGCGTCGCCATCGTCGCCCCTTCCAGGTTCTTGACGCTGATCGAGTCGAACTCCGGATGATAGGCATCCACGAGAACGAGCGGGAGCCGGATCTGCTGGAATTTCGCAACGTATGATTCGGGAAGCTTCATCGAGAAAAACATCACCCCGTCCACGTGGCCTCTGTGAAGCGACCGGCGGAGATAATACTCCGCCTGAGACGTGTTATTGACACCGTACAGAATCAGGTCAAACCCGAATTCCGCGGCCTTGTCCTGCACGCCCTGAAGGACCTGGATAAAAAAGTAATTCGTGAAAAACGGGATGATCGCGGAGATCGTGTTCGTCTTCTTCGATGCGAGACGCTGGGCGGAGGCATGAGGCTGATAGCTGAGCCGCTTGACGACCTCGAGGACCTTCGCACGCGTCTCTACCGAAACACTCGGGTGATTATTGAGGCAGCGGGAGACTGTCCCGATGCCTACTCCTGCCTCACGTGCAAGATCGTAGATCGTCACACTCATGGGTTACGTACGGAGAAACGGATTGTGTGAAGGATGAACAGATGGAAGCGCTTCCATAAATATAGGAAGTCAATCGTGAAAGTCAAGTGTTTTTTTGGCATTTTCACACGACTGGGCGGTGAAGGGCTTCCATGAAACGCCCCTCCGAGGGCGTCGGGAACTGATTCCGGGGGGTTTCTTGTGTTTGACGAAAGCCGTGTCTATATTTTCAGGATTTGATCCGCTGTAACCCAATCCTACGACCGAAAGAAGGCGCAAATGGCTGAAGTCAAACTTGAACGGGTGTCAAAGGTGTATGACGGCAAGGTCACCGCCGTCCGGGATGTGGACGTGACGATCAGGGACAAGGAATTCGTCGTCCTCGTGGGCCCCTCCGGCTGCGGGAAATCGACGGTGCTCCGCATGATTGCCGGGCTCGAGGAGATTTCCTCCGGCACGGTGAGCATCGACGGACGCGTCGTCAACGACGTCGCCCCGAAAGACCGGGACATCGCCATGGTATTCCAGAATTACGCGCTGTATCCGCACATGACCGTGTACGATAATCTCGCGTTCGGCCTGAAGCTCCGGAAATACGACAAGAAAGAGATCGCAGCGAGGGTGCAGCATGCCGCGGAGATCCTCGGGATCTCGTCGTATCTCGACAGGAAGCCGAAGGCGCTCTCCGGCGGACAGCGCCAGCGCGTCGCACTCGGCAGGGCGATCGTGCGGCAGCCGAAGGTCTTCCTTTTCGACGAACCGCTGAGCAACCTCGACGCGAACCTCCGCGTCCAGATGCGGACCGAGATTTCGAGGCTGCACCACCAGCTCCAGACGACGATGATCTACGTGACGCACGACCAGATCGAGGCGATGTCGATGGGGGACCGGATCGTCGTTATGCGTGACGGGGTCGTGCAGCAGGTCGACACCCCCCTGAGCATCTATCATCATCCCGCAAACAGGTTCGTGGCCGGATTCATCGGAAGCCCGACAATGAATTTCTTCACCGGCACAGTGTCGAAGAACGGCGCATGGACGTTCCGGCAGTCGGGGACGGAATTCCGTCTTCCCGTCGCGCCCGCTCAGGGGGAGAAGTTTCCTCCGACGGCGAACGTCACGCTGGGGATCAGGCCCGAGCATATCTACGCGTTCCCTCCGAGCGGCATCACGACGCTCTCCCCCTTCACGGCGCACGTGGACGTCATCGAACCTGTCGGGAACGAGATCTTCGTCTATTTTTCCACCGGGGCCGATACGCATTACGTCGCCCGGATTGCGAGCGACCGCTCGCCGGAAGTCGGCAAGTCGCACCAGCTTCTCGTGGACACATCCAAAATGCACTTCTTCGACACCGGCAGCGAATTGAGCTTATGATCCCGCGGGAGCCCGCATGACGATCCGCACCACTGTGTTCCTTCTTCTTCTCTCCTCCACCGCGCGTGCCGGGTGGCACTCCGCCGGTGACGTTGATTCGACATCAGTGTCCGGCGGCGCCGTTGCCAGGCTCCGCGCCGGGAGCGCCGTCCTGACCGTCCAGGTCATCACTGACGACATGTTCCGGATCCGGTTCCAGAGCTCCCCGGACGAGTCGCCCGACCGCTCCTGGGCCGTCGTGAAGACCGGGTGGCCAGCCCCTTCCGCGGAAATGCACGACAGCCCGGAATCGCTCCGCATAACCACTCCCGAGCTGTCGCTTACGGTGGGAAAGAAGCCGCTCAGGCTCGCGTTCCGGGACAAAAACGGCAGGGTGATCGCCTCTGACGATTCCTCGCTCGGCATGAGTTGGAATGGCCCGGAGGTGCGCGTATGGAAGACCATGCCGCCCGGAGAGCAGTATTACGGATTCGGCGAGAAGGCGGGGGAAATCCGGAAACGCAATGCAGCGATGACGATGTGGAATTCCGACATACCGGCATATTCCGCCGCGATCGATCCCCTGTATGAATCCATTCCTTTCTTCTACGGCTTGCGCGACGGGAAAGCATACGGCATATTCCTCGACAATACGTACCGGTCCTCGTTCGACATGGGGAAGGAATCCCGCTCGAGCTATTCGTTCGGCGCGGAGGGGGGCGATTTGAACTATTACTTCATGTACGGACCCGCCCCGTCGAAAATCCTCACGCGCTATACGGAGCTCGTGGGCCGCATGCCCCTCCCCCCCCGCTGGTCTCTCGGGTACCAGCAGTGCCGGTGGAGCTACACGCCGGAAGCCAGGGTCCGCGCGATTGCGCATGAATTCCGGTCGCGCAACATTCCCTGCGACGTGATCTACCTCGATATCGACTATATGGACGGCTACAGGATATTCACGTGGAATCCGAAGTCGTTCCCCGACCCCGCGCGCATGATACGCGACCTCGGCTCGGAAGGCTTCAAGGTCGCGGTTATTGTCGATCCCGGCATCAAAGCGGATTCCGGCTATGCGGCGTTCAGGTCGGGTTTGGAAGGACATCTTTTCATCAGGAATGCCGACGGGAGCTTGTACCGCGGAGCAGTATGGCCCGGCATTTGCGCTTTTCCGGACTTCACCTTGGGCGCCGCCCGGACCTGGTGGGGGAACCAGTTCGCGGGACTCGTCGCCGACGGCGTGCGGGGATTCTGGAACGACATGAACGAACCCTCGGTGTTCAACGTCCCGGGAAACACGATCGACCTGACCGCGCTCCACGGCGACGGGGATGAGGTAACGACTCATGCAAGGAACCACAACGTCTACGGGATGGAGATGGTCCGGGCCACGTACGAGGGGGTCAGGCGTCTCATGAAGGACGAACGGCCGTTCGTCCTCACGCGCGCCTCGTACGCGGGGGGTGAGCGGTTCTCCGCCGCTTGGACCGGGGACAACGTCGCCTCGTGGGAGCACCTCGCCATGGCGATACCGATGTGTCTCAGCCTGGGGATATCGGGACAGCCGTTTGTCGGCTCGGACATCGGCGGTTTCGTCGGCCACCCGTCGGGGGAGCTGTTCGCGCGCTGGCTCGAGCTCGGCGTGTTCACACCGCTCATGCGGGCGCATTCGGTGATCAACGAGAGAAACAAGGAGCCGTGGGAATATGGGGATGAGTACACCGCGATCAACCGCGAAACGATAAACCTGCGCTACCGGCTCCTGCCTTACATCTATACGACGATGGCGGAGGCCTCCGCAACCGGCATTCCGGCGATGCGCCCGATGGTGTTCGAGTTTCCGGAGGATCCCCGGTTCGGAGAGTCGGCTGACGAATTCATGTTCGGAGCGGATCTCCTTGTCGCTCCCGTCATCACGGAAGGAGACCGGGAGAAGGGCGTCGACCTCCCCGGCGGTACCTGGTACGATTTCTGGTCGGGCGCCCCGGCCGCGGGGGGCGGGAAGGTCACTGTCGAGGCCCCCGTCAGCCGCATCCCCCTCTTCGCGCGCGCGGGAGCGGTGATCCCGACGCAGCAGGTCGTCCAGTACACCGCACAGGCGCCGATTGCGCCGCTTACGCTCATTGCGTTTCCTCCGCCGCCGCACGTAGAAACCGCGTCGGCGTACTACGAAGACGACGGGACATCGTTCGGGTACGAAAAGGGGGTCTTCTACCGCCGGTCGTTTCATCAGAGCATCGACGGGCGGATGAGGACGCTCAGGATCGGGCCCGTCGACGGAAGCTACGTCCCCCCGCCTCGTTCACTCCAGGTCCGTTTCCGGGGCTGCAGCGCCGCACCCTCGTCGGTCCGGATCGGCTCTCAGGCCGTCGGACGCTCCGGGGGGACGGGCGTACCGGGGAGCCCCGTGTGGGCCTATGATGCCGCAGAGAAGTCGGTTCTCGTGACGTTTCCCGACGCGCGCGGAGCGATCGATGTTGTCGTGCAGGAATAAGGACGGAGAGTGCGGAACACCGGATCAGTTTTGTAATTCTCGACTTGATTTGATATATTCCCCGAACCAAAGGTCGCTCTCTCTATGCCGACACCGAACACCCTTGACTCCACTCCTCTGGAGCGGCAGCTGGCCGAGGCGCAAGACCGTGCGGAGAAAGGGGAATACGAAGCCGCCGTCAGGTCAGTGCGTGAGGCGAAATCGCTCGCCCCAAAAAACGTTTACGTCCTTGCGTTCGAAAGGCAGGCGGAGCAGCTTATCGAGCTTCACGCCGCAGGGTCGCTGACCGAGGAGCAGCGGACGGACATCCTTGAATCGATCCCCTCCATCATCGAACGTGCAATCGAATCCTCCCGCTCCCCCGGGACGCTCACCGACATGTCCGCCCTCAAATCAGGCGCGGGCGCAATACAGGACAAGAAGGAAAAAGCCGCCGCGCTCGAATGGCTGAAGAACCAGTACTTCCAGCACGCGCACGAATACATACGCAAGGGGGAGTACCAGAACGCGCTCGCCGAAATACGGCGCGTGTACATCATCGACCCGTCGAACGCGATCGCCAGTGACTTCGAGAAGCAGTTCGAAGCCCTCGCGCAGCTGAAACGGGTGGAGACGGTCCGCGTGTATCCGTCCGCAGCGGCGCAGGGGAAGGTGATCACTGCAGGAGGCACGACGGACCCCGCTCCTTCCGGATCTCCCGCCGCCATCGAACCCACCCCCGTGGTGACGGAGGAATGGTCGTCACCGCGCGAGCTGAAGCGCGACGCCGCGAACCACGCGCAGGTCCAGGCGAAACCGAAGGGGAGCAAAAAGCTGAGCGCGCTCCTCATCGTTCTCATCCTTCTCGCGCTCTGCGTGCTGGGGGCACTCCTGTATATTTACTACCAGCGGAATGTCTACAAGAAATCGGCCGTCACGTCACTCCCCCCGCCGTCTTCCGAACAGTTCATCGGAGCGCCGGCCGAGACGGCCGAGCAGAATTTCCTTGTCTCAAACGGCGAAACGTCTTCGGGAACTCCGGAAGTTACCGCGCTCGCAGTGAACGAGTCTCCGCCGGTGGCTGAGGGCGCGAAGAAGAAGACCCCCGGCCCTTCGAAAGGAGCCGTTCTCCGGGAGAACAGGCCGCCTCCGCCCGCCTCTCCGTACCCCGGACCGGAGAAGCCTGCAAACTCCCCCCGGGTGATGGCGACACAGTCACAGCCCGATCTGAAACCTCCCTCGACGCCTCCCAGAACCGAAGACACGGCAACACCCGCACCGTTCGTGGCGATAGAGAAGCCGGCACGCATCATACGCCTCGAGAAGCCGATGATCTCAACGCAAGGGTTCCTTACCGGCATCGAGGGGCAGATCGTCGTACAGGTCCGCATCGATCCGACGGGGAAACCCGTTCAGACCGTGACCCTCAAAAGCACAAACGATCTTCTGATACAGCCGGTCACCGACGCCGTCATGGCGTCACAGTACGCCCCCGCGGAAATGACAACGGGACCGGTCGCCTCCTGGCTCACGATCCCGTTCAGGTTCGCGAAAAGGTAGCCCACTACTTCTCTTCACCCCTCTGCGTCCTGTAATTGTCGTACTGTATCGACTTCTTGGCCCTCTGGAGCGAATCGGGACCGTCTTTGAGCTTCTGCTGGTATGAGCCGAGCTTCGCTTCCTGCTCCTTTATCGCACCGCCCGTCAGAGGAGACGAGGCCGCGGGCGAGGTCATGAGGACCTGGCGGGCGGCGGTCAGCTCCTCCATGGCGGCTTCGCCTTTCCCTTCATCGAGCGCGTGCATCGCCCGTTCCACGCCTCTCGTCGAGACCGCCACATCGGCCTTTGCCTGTGTCCTGAAATCTCTGTGCGACTCCCGTTCGGCGGCGTCCTCGCTGTACCTGACGTCCACGCCGCGAAGCCGGGCAAGGCTTACCCTGTCCCGGACGGGTTCGAAGCGCACAACCCCCTCCGCCACGACGAGCGTCCCCCGCCCCGGGGGGACGGTGATCTCGACCGTGAATTCGCGCGTGTCGCCGTCATACACGTCACCCACCGGGATCCTGATCCGTCCGTCGACGTCCGTGAACTCCGCACCGACAACGTCAAGAAGGGCGACTCCCCGGCCGGTCGTGAGCTCAATGACCGCATTCTGAGCCACCACGCAGCCGAGACGATCAAATTCCTTTCCGAGAATGGAGGCAAGATGGCGGGGGCTTTCGATGAAGTAATAGTTCCCTCCCCCTTCCGCGGCAAGAGAGGTCATCAGGTTCTCGTTGTAATCAAGTCCGACTCCCATTGTCGTCAGCGATATCGAATGTTCCCGGCACCTCCGCGCTTCCCTCCCCAGCTCACCCGGGTCGGTGATCCCGCGGTTTGCGAGGCCGTCGGAAAGGAGAACGACCCTGTTCACGTACCGGCTCCCCGCATAGCACCCGACCTGCGCAAAACCCTCCATCATCCCTCCTCCCAGGTTCGTCCATCCCCGCGGCTGTATCCCTTCGACGAGGGCATGGAGCTCTCTCCTGTCTCCGGCGCGCCGGGCGGGACGGAGAACGTCGACGACGTCGTCATAGATGACAAGCGAGAATATATCGTCAGGCGTGAGCCTGTCGATGAGCGCGTCCAGCGCTGCTTTCGCATTCACGATCTTCCCCTCTTCTCCCATCGAGCCGCTCCTGTCGAGAACGACGCAGAGATTGACCGGCTTGCGGCCGCGGAGCTCTCCGCCGGACGCCGTCAGCGTGATCTGGAGAAACGCGCGCCCCCCCTGCGGGGGAACGACGGGGCAGTTCATCGACCCCTGAATCTGAATGAGGTCGGACCTCCCGGGGAGCGACATCGCCTCCGCACCCATTGTCAGCCCCGCAGCGAGAAGCACGGCCGTGATCACCGCAACTGACTTTTTCATGTGAGCACCTCCTCTTATGTGACGGTTCACATTACTGCCATGAATAACGGATTGTGTACTTTACGGTCCCTTCGCCATCGCGCTCGATGTGGAGGGGAAATCTTATCGTGCCCTGGTCGACCTTCGACCATCCCGCCGACGCACCGGTGATCTCCCACTGCGTCCACCGCCAGGGGTGCTCGTAGACCTGCACGTCCGCGGCTGCGTCCTTGTGGTTGCGCACCCTGACTTCGATCGTCTCCTCCACGACCCGCCCCCCCGCATACATTTTGAAATCCTTCTGGACCCTCTCGCCGACGATATCGAATGCGTTCCCGAGGTAGAGACGGACCTCTTCGTCTTTTGGGGTGTGGTCGATCTGGTCTTCCCCGATGAACTGCTCCCTGCCGTCGTCGTCCCGTTTGTAGACGCGGACCTTTCCCTTCGGCAGGGGCATCCCCATGTTCCCGCTTTCCGAATTCCGGAACGTCACAAACACGCCCACCCTGGGGTTCGACTGCTGCCCGAAACTTCCCTGGGCCCTGTACGAGTAATTGTTGTACCACGACCGCCACTCATCGCCGAGGCCGTCGTAAATGAACGATTTCTTTGCGGCGACGTCCCGGGCGGAGGTGAGCTCGATCTGCTTGGTTTCGTTGTCCGCAAGATCGGCCCTCCTCTGGAGCGTGTACAGTTTGTACTCGAAGAGGTTCGTCTGCCGGAATTGCGGCGCGGCGGCGTCGGCCGCGGCTTCGGTGCGCTGCGCTTTCATCATTCCCGCCAGCTGGTTCTGAACGACGTTGACATCCCCGGCGACGAGCTTGAGTCCCGCGTTCTTGAACGTCGTCCCGGACCCGTTCGTCAGCGTTACCCAGCCTGTGAGGTCCAGCCGTGCATCGTCCCTGTCGAGAAGGACGACATAGTCCGCGCTCCAAGACAGGCCCCCGGCGAGGTAGCTTACCTCCGAGCGGTGGTTCCCCTCCCTGTCGCTTTCGACAGTCCACTGGAGCCGGGGCTTCAGGACGAGCCCCTCCGGGAGCGCAGGAAGGACGAGCCGCCCGGCGGGACCGATTTCGACCTTCCCGTTGATCTCCGCAATGATTCCTCCGGTTCCGGCATACGCATAGGCGTATCCGGGCTGCTGCGCGTACCCCGTCGAGAGGAGCTTCCCCGGCACGGAGTACTCCCTGTTCGTCCCGGGCTCTGTCCGGACGAACTCCACCTCCCTGCCGACGTACCGCTCCAGCAGGCGCGCCTGGTTGACGAGATCGAATTGATAGTTCTGTTCGATCACCCGGACCCCTTCCGGGTCCGTCAGGCTGAGGAAGTGCACGGACGTCCCGTCGATCGTCGCCGGCACGTCAGGCACCACGACAGAGGAGGTCCCTTTTCGGAGGGCAAACGCCCGCTCCTCCCTGATCAGGGAGAGGTTCTGATTGTAAATCGTGAGATCGACGGACGTCCGCTCCCCGTCAGCGCGCCCGGGCTGCGCACTTGACAGATCGAATGAGAGGAACGCCAATGCGGCCGCGGCGAAGAAGACCCTGTTCATCTGTGGAACCCTCCGGATTGTTGATTGATAACGTTTGCTCTTTATTGTACCTTGTGCCGTTCACCTTGTGACTGTTAATGACATCAACTGCTGAAAGGTAAATGAGCGCCACCCCCCTTTTCGCGAGCAACGATGCGGCGATCCTGGACCGGATCCGGAAGGGGGACGAGGGGGCGCTCGTCGGGCTTTACCGCGACAATCGCAGTCCCGTCCGGGCGCTCATACTGCGCAACAGCGGGACGGAGGAGGACGCAGACGACATGCTGCAGGAGGCACTCGTGACGCTCTGGGAGCGTGTCAGGACCGGGAAATTCCACTACTCGGCGAAACTGGGAACGTACGTGTACGCCACGGCGAGAAACATGTGGCTCCGGCGCCTGGCGCGCCGGCGGAGGGAAGTCTCCGGCGACGGGACCGACGCTCCGGCGGACGACGCTTCACCGCTCGACATGATGATAGAGGAAGAGGAATCGGCCATCGTCCGGTCCGCGCTCGAGCGCCTGGGGGAACCGTGCAGAAAACTGCTGCTGTTGTTCTACTGGGAAGAGGAATCGATGGCATCGATCGCTGCGGCGCTCGGCATGGCGAACGCCGACACAGTGAAATCCAAAAAGTACCAATGCAAAAAGGCGCTCGAGGCGCTTGTCCGGGAGAGGATGCCGGGGAATGACTGACGACGGCGGAATACATTTCGGGACCGACGAGGAACTCCTCTCCGGGTACGTCCTGGGGAGGCTGGATGCATCGGAACGGGAGAAGATGGACCGCCATGCCGCGCTCTGCGCCCCGTGCGCCGAATCACTGCGCCGGGAAATGCTCACCGCCGCCGGAGCGCGGAGACTCGGCCGTGAGACTCTGAAGGCGGACCTCAGGAAGAGGATTCGGGAGGCAGACGCGCCCATCCACTGGCTCCGGATCACCGGAGCCGCGGCAGCACTCTGCGTTGTGGCAGGTCTTGGAGCCTACTATATGCTCTTCAACAGAAGCGGGAACCCCGTCCAGAGCGATGCCAGCTCACGGCCGATCGGGGGGACGACCGGCGAGATCGCTCAAAATGAACAGAGCGTTCCGCCCGAAGGGCTCGCCCGGAGCGGGAATGCGGATAAAGCCGTTCAGGCCCCCTCCACAGTTCCATCACCGGCAATGGCGCACGCGCAGTCAAAGCAAAAAGGAGCCTCGAAGACGCTCCAGACGGACATGGACAACTCGCTGAAGGAGGAGACCGCCGCCGGAGGGATCGCCCGGTCCGAAGGTGTGACGGGCGCGGTTCAGGAGCAGACTCCCGGAGCGTTCTGGTCTGACGGCATCGTGGAACAGGGGGAAGTATCACCCGGCGCCGCGGCGGCAAAGAAATCGATACCGGAAGCAGCGGAGAGGTCTCTCCTCTTCAAGAGCAATGCCGCTCAGGATGCCGCCTCCCGGAGAAAGGATGCACCGGCGGCCGTGCAGGGAGCATACTTCGTGCGCCAGCGGCCGGCAAGCGCACTCCCTCCAGAGAGGGAGACCTCCGTCAGGAACCGGATGAGGATTCCGACACGGGTTGAGAAAAATGGGGAAAGGACGACGCTGACGTTGTACCTCGATTCGCTCGTCGACGAAAGCGACCTGAAGCGCGCGCAGGTTGACGCCCTGAGGGACGATTCCGTGGTTGTGACGATCGGCGGGAAGAAAATCCTCTACCGCATTCCGCGCGGCGGCGAAACGCAGGGTGACCGGCCTCCGAAGTAGGGAGGGTCAGCCTCCTTTGTGCCCGTCTCCCCGGAGCATCCCGATCGCGTGGAGTATCCAGGGGAGGATCACGTCAAGCGACTCGTTCACGGCGCGTTCTGAACCCGGAAGGTTTACGATGAGCGTCCGACCCCTCACCCCGGCGATTCCCCGTGAGAGCATCGAGTTGCGGTTCCGCTCCTGGCCGTGCGCGCGAAGCGTTTCGGTGACCCCGGGGAGTTCACGCTCGATAACCGCGGAGGTCGCTTCCGGTGTCACGTCGCGGGGACCGATCCCCGTCCCCCCCGTCGTGATGACCAGATCAAGCGCGAGGCTGTCGGCCCAACGGGTGAGTTCCCGGGAGATCTGCGACGCGTCATCGGGGAGGACCGCGAATTCCGCAACCGGCACGCCGAGCGACACGAGCCTCTCACGAATCGCCTTCCCGGACCTCTCCTCCGCCTCACCTCTCGACCTGCTGTCGGAAATCACGAGCACCCCCGCAACGGTCTTCCCGGACTGCGGCGGGCTGAAGTCCGATTTCCCCCCACTCTTCCCCGTCAGGCGCACGTCACGGATTTCCATCGTCCCGTCGATGATCTTCAGCATGTCATAGAGCGTCAGCGCCGCAGCGAACGCCGCGGCAAGGGCTTCCATCTCGACGCCCGTCTTCCAGACAGCCGTCACGCGCGAGGCAACGAGCATCGAATCTTCTCGAAGCGCGATCTCCACACCCGCAAAATCAAGGGGCACCTGGTGACAGTACGGTATCAGAAGGCTTGTATTCTTCGCCGCCTGTATCCCCGCCACCTTTGCAACCGCAAGCGGATCGGCCTTCGGCACATTCCCCGAGCGCACCGCCTCCACAGTCGCCCGGAGACACTTCAGCGTCGCTTCTGCCGACGCGGTCCTTAAGGTATGAGGTTTTTTCGATACGTCTCGCATTGAGTTTCCCCGTTGACGGTGTGTCGTACAGGATGGATTTCAGAATGGATCGTGGAAGAATTCCACCTCCACGGGCGATCCCCCTCTGACCGTCCGTGTCCCTTCAGGGATCAGAATAAGGCAGTTGGCACGGGTGAGCGAGGTCATCACGCCTGAACTCTGGCTCCCCGTCGTCTTCACGCGGAGGACGCCATCCTCCTCTCGGGCGATCCCCCTCAAAAAGCATCTCTTCCCGTCCTTCACGTTGAGGGGTTCATCAGTGAGGGCGTGCACATGAACGGGGAAGATGTCGGTCCTCCCCAGCATTTTCCTGAGCGCAGGGCGGACAAACTGGAGGAACGTCACTGCAGTGGATACGGGGTTCCCGGGAAGACCGAAGACGAGCGTCCCGTCTGCGACCCCGAAAAGGAGAGGGCTCCCGGGGCGGATGTTCACCCTCCAGAACCTGATGTCGACGCCCGAGCGGCGGAGAGCCTCACCGACATAGTCATGCGCGCCGACGGACACCCCTCCCGTCAGAAGCAGGACATCAAACGCGAGCCCTTCACTGATTTTTTCCCGTATCGCCGTTTTCCTGTCCCGCACAATCCCCAGGAAACGGGGGCGTCCGCCGGACTCCCGAACGAGCCCGATGAGAGTGTACGACGAGCTGTTCCGGATCTTTCCCTCTCCGGGGGCCCGGCCCGGCCTGACGAGTTCGTCACCGGTCGCGAGAATCCCCACGCGCGGGCGGACGGAGACACTCACCTCATCGTGACCGGTGGCGGCAAGTATCCCCGAGTGATACGGGGTGATGAGTTCCCCGGCGGCGATGACGCGGCGCCCGCGGGGGATATCCTCCCCGGCGAGACGGACACAGTCACCGGCCTTTGCCGGTTCGTGGAACGACACGGCGCGCGGGCCTTCCTCTTTCGTCTTTTCGACGGGGACTACCGCATCCGTCCCTCGAGGGAGCTTCCCTCCCGTCATGATCCGGAGGGCTTGCCCTTTCCCCAGACGGCCGGAGAACGGGTTCCCTGCGCTTGATTCGCCCGCCACGGTGAGCGTGACCGGGCGTCCGGACGACGCGCTCTTCAGATCTGCGGCACGGACGGCATATCCGTCCATGGAGCTGTTTCGAAACGGGGGGATGTCCCCGCCGGCCACAATGTGTTCCGCGGCGGTCCTCCCCGGCGCATCCGGGAGATCCACGGTCTCTTTCCCCGGGGGGGGGACTGCACCAAGTATTATGCGAAGAGCCTTGTCGGCGTTTATCATGGATATCCCAAAGTCCGGAGGAGTGTTTGAAAACGTACGAATCTTACGGTGAATGGTCAAGTCGCCGGTGGAACGATTGGGGAAGGGTGAAACGCCGGGGGGCGGATCAGGCCCTGTGCGAGAGTTCAGAAACGCAGATTCTGCAGAGCGATTGCTCTTTCATATCGATGTCTTCGACGTAAGAGGAAGAGTGCATGACACACGCCAGCTCGGAGCAGTGGATAAGCGAAAACATGTGCCCGATCTCGTGTATGACCTCTTTTGTCACCCGATCCCTGAGGAGCGCATCATCGGGGGGGAGACCGTACCGCTGCGGCGCCAGGCGGTGGTAGGAGACCACTGCAACGTTCCCGCCGACCTCCGCCTCGCCGAACACGTACGTCAGTACGGGGATAAAGAGGTCGAACGGAACGAGCGCAAGCGTGCAGACGCCCGGTCCGCTCTTCAGAGGGGGGTATGCGTCCTTCAGGTGGAGGAGGAGGCCGGTGGAATTGTACTGGCCCCGGCCGTCGTCCAGGAACTGTTCGGGGTTGATGCTGAATTCGCGGACCGCCACATCAGTCCGGAACGTACGGCGCAGAGGTCCGGCAAGGGCCTCCGCGAGATCCGGATCGGCCCCGCCGAGCGGCAGAACGTGTATGGGCTTCATTGCACGCGCTTGAGTCCGAACTTCTCGATCTTGTGATAGAGCGTGACCCTGTCGATGTCGAGTATCGCCGCGCTCCGGCTGACGTTCCATCCGTTCTCACGGAGCACCTGCTCGATGTGGCGCTGCTCGATGTCCTCCAGACGCTTGCCGTCCTTCTGCCCCGAAACGACGGCGTGCAGGGGAAGGTGATTCCGCTCGATGATGTCCCCCTGAGCGACAACCATCGCGCGCTCGACGGCATTTTCGAGCTCGCGGACATTGCCGGGCCAGTCGTGCGCCTTGAGCGCAAGCATCGCCTCGGGGCTGAACCCCTCCACTCGCTTGTTCATCTGCCGGGCGAATTTCTCGAGGAAATAGTGGGCGAGTTTCGCAATGTCCCCGCGGCGCCCCCTCAACGGCGGAAGATCGATCGTGAAGACGTTGAGCCGGTAGTACAGGTCCTCCCGGAACGAACCTTCCCGCACCGCGCATTCCAGGTCCTTGTTCGTCGCGCAGACGACCCGGAAGTCCGAGTGGACGTTCTCCGTCCCCCCCACCCGCGTGAACTGTTTCGTCTCGATCACCCGCAGGAGATCCATCTGGGTCTTCGTGTCGATGTTGCCGACTTCGTCCAGAAAGAGCGTTCCCCCGTCCGCAAGCTCCACCTTCCCTTTCCTCCTGTACTGCGCCCCCGTGAAGGCCCCCCTCTCGTGCCCGAACAGCTCGCTCTCCAGGAGACTCTCGGTCATTGCGCCGCAGTTAACCGTGACAATCGGGAAGTACTTGCGGGGGCTCCCGGCGTGGATTGCACGGGCGACGAGCTCTTTCCCCGTCCCGCTCTCGCCGCGGATCATGACCGTCGTGTCCGTCGGCGCGACGGTGCGGATGAGATCGAGCACCTTTCTGATTTCGGGAGATTCGCCGACGATTTCACCGGCTCCCGACAGCTCGCTCACCGTATCTTTCAGTTTCTGGTTCTCCCGGAGGAGCATCTGCTGCTGCAGCGCCTTTTCGACCATGTGATCGAGGTAATCGGGATCGATCGGCTTCGTAATATAATCGTACGCTCCCTCCTTCAGGGCCTTGACCGCGGTGTCGACGGTGGCGAACGCCGTGATCACGATGACGACGACCTCTTTATTCGTCTGGCGCACGCGCTGGAGGAGCTCGATGCCGTCCATGCCGGGCATCTTGATGTCCACGAGCATGATGTTCCATGACCCCGCCTGCAGTTTCCGGAGCGCCGCAGCGGCGTTCTCCGCGACGTCGACGCGGAAGCCGTCCTCCCGGAACCACTTGCCGAGCGATTCGCGGACGATGAGTTCGTCGTCCACCACAAGTATGCCGATCTCACTTTTGTTCATGCGTGCGTTCCTTCGACCGAAGATGACGTTGACTGGCGGGCGCCGGGTTCCGGCTGGGTGACGGGAAACGTCAGCGTGAACACCGTCCCCTTCCCGACGACGGACTCCACGTCCACCGCCGCGTGATGCCGCTCGAGTATCCCGTACGCCACGGAGAGACCGAGCCCGACCCCCTTGGCATCCGACTTTGTCGAGTAAAACGGCTCAAAAATGTGGGCCTTGATTTCCTCGCTCATCCCGACGCCCGTGTCGGCGACGGCGATGCGTATCGTGCCGCGTTCCTCCTCGCGCCGGAGATCCAGGGAGAGCGTTCCACCTTCCTCACGCGACGCCGATCCCCCCATCGCCTCGATCGCATTCACCATGAGCACGATCAGGACCTGCTGGATCTGATCGGGATCGCATTCCAGGAGGTCATCTCCCGCGCGGGAGGTCTTCACGACCACGTTGTGCATCTTCGCATGATGGTTCATGAGAAGCACGCACCTGTCGATCACCTCCGCGACGTGGACCGATTGAAACGACACGCCGCGCTGGCGCGCGAAGACAAGGAGATTCTTGACGATGTTGCCGCACCGGAGGGCCTCGTCCGCCATCAGCGTGAGGTCGTCGACATACGGTTTCGCCTCCTCCGGGGGGAGCACGGAACGCTGCATGCGGCGGATCAGGAGCCGTGCGAACGTGAGAATTCCCTCCAACGGGTTGTTCAGTTCGTGCGCGACGCTCGACGACAGGTTCCCCAGTGAGGCCATCTTCTCGACCGACAGCATCTGGCGGTGCGCCCGCTCCAGGTCGACGGTCTTCTCACGGACCTTCTGCTCGAGCGTCTCGGACCAGGCGGTGATCTCCCCGCGCGCACGGGAAAGCTCCTGGGTCATGCTGTTGAATGTCTGCGCAAGCTCCCCCAGCTCGTCCCGGGAGGTGGCAAGGAGGCGCTGCGAGAGGTCGCCGGTGGAGACCATCTGCATGCCGCGCGCCAGGCGGCGCACAGGCCTCCGGACGACGAACCAGATGAACCCGCCGGAGATCAGAGCAACGAGAAGGACGGCCGCGACCGATGCGAAGAGCAGTTCACGTTTGGCGTCCGCAAGCCTCAGGTCGGCCTGTGCGAGCGACATTTTCACGTCGAGGACGCCGAGTATCGTCCGGGATGACGGGTGTGCATGGCATCCCGCCTCCGAGCACCGCTCTTCATTCCGGATGGGGGTTATCAGCCCGAGGACGCGGTGGCCGTCCGGGGCGGTGAATATCCTGGAGAGCTGCGCAGAGGCAGGATGAGGGTTCTCGAGCCCGGTTCCGGAGTGACAGCTGACGCAGGCCTCCGCGTTCAGGTCCACGCTCGAGTGCACTTCGGACTGGAGCGTGCTGTAGGAGATCTCGCCCGACTTGTTGTAGACCCGTATTCCCTCGATCCCCGGTTCACCGGACATGTCGGCGATGATACCGTCGACGTCCGCGCTCCGGTTCTCCATCATGCTGTGGCGGGTGGCCCGGCGGATCATCTCGCTCACACGCACCGCGCTCAACTGCACGTTCTCCATGAGGCTTGATTCCTGCACCCTGACGACGGCGAACGTCAGCAGCGCAAGCACGAGCGTCTGGACGGAGACGATCAGGAGGAAGAGCCTGAACGCGATAGACTGGACGATTCTCATCAGGGAAAGACCCGCGCCTTATGGATGCGATAGGTGAAAGGTCACAAATCATGCCACGCAGGGGTTTGCTCATACCCACAAATTGACAGATTTTTTGACAACGAGTGTTCGAACGACCCGTGATTGTGAAGTGTGATTCCCACGACTAGGAAGGAGTGTTGCATTTATGAACATAAAGAAGGGGCGTCCGCACTCTCC
>PMJQ01000093.1:8717-22084 GCA_003157485.1 Ignavibacteriota bacterium | reverse complement strand
GCTAAGATTGTTGCGTTTTGACGGTCATTCCCAACGCATGCATTGAGCCAGGGCATGTGCCATTTGTTCTTACGAAATCTCTCGACATTTGCGACTTCATCAAGCGCAATGCTCACAATCGTAAAACCCTTCCCTTTGAAACGTTCATATGCTTTGTGAAGATACGGCATTTCTGCAATGCATGGACCGCACCATGTTCCCCAGAAATCAATCAAATAGACCTTCCCAATCATCTTTGTCGATGAAATACAGACTAGCGTATCGTCAATCGATCTTACGTTGAAGAGCGGCACCTTTTCCCCGGTCCTGAGGAATGGATGGATCAACCGGTAGGTCTCGGCTGCCCATTTTGTATCGGAGTAGTCACTGGTGAGTACCTTCAGCTTTTGCATAAAAGTAGTAGTATCACNNCAGTTGGGCGCGATCTGCCAACAGCTTTGCGCGGAACTGCCTGCCCGAACTCTTTGCGATCATCTCATCTAAGTACCAAGTCCAATCATTGGAGTGCCCGAAATAGTCGGGGACCAAGTCGTACAGATTCAGATGATAACACCACACTGGAGATTCCGGCGGAACTTCAGGAATCCATTTCTTGAGACTGTCCTTTGACGCACCTTGGGGTGACAACACGTTTATCTCAATGTACTGCATGATCAACTCTTGACGCAGAATTGGCTCCTCTTCCTGCAGAAGTCCTTTGTTTGTGAATCTGGCATCGTCTGTCCAATCGACCTTGAAGGTTTCCATGTCTCCACCCGTCTCCAGGAACCTGTTGCGCTCATTTGGATATCGAACATTCAACCGGTAACGCGATTTCATGTGCAACATGGCGAATCTGGCCACTAACGAAGTTGAATCAAGAAANNATGTTGATCCTATGGTCAGAATTGCAGCCTGTGCCGGGTTGAAACCGGGACATGTAACATCCAGAAGGAGTCCACCCGTTTCTCGACTGGACAAACTGAATGTATTCATTCGGGACAAATGGGTCTGAGAATAGACGGTATCCCCCGTCCCGTCTTTGAAAGCAATATTCACGGAATCGGCTATGGCGGGGTCCACGCCAACAAGTCTTCCGACAATCATCGTCTGGGAGTAAGAACAAGATATGACCCAGGATGATAGGACGAGAGAGCAAATCAGTAATTTCAAGATTACCTCTTGATGGTAATGGTCACATTGACTCTCATCAACTTGTCGGACTGCTGATCACCTTGCGGCGTGATATGTTTCGCTTTGGACCAGATCGTGATCATAATTGTACTCTACATTTGATTCAAATTTACCTCTGCTAAACTTCGATTCCCTTTTCAGGTCTTGGTTCTCATACTCATAGGAGCAGCTATCAGCGTATTGAGGTATTGGATATGTTATTTTTTCGGATGTGATTAATGTGCCCCGGTAGAAGTACGCTGTGGAATCCAATAGAGGCTTCTGAATCCCGCCTCACGGACGGTTCGGTCGGTATCGGCGGCAATCGTCCTGCGATCTTCGCGCGCATCCAACGTCCCGTTCGAGGTCACGACCGATCCATAGGAACCGCGGGCAAGCAAGGTTTGGTAGAGTTTGTATTGCCAATCACTTGTCAACGGCGACGACATGCTGAGGATTTCCTCTTCATTTAGCGAAAGTGTATACGGCTGGCTGCGGTGAGCCGATTCCACCTCGAACGAATAGGCATTGAGACCAGGCTGTTCCTTCCGCAATCTGTCGAAGAGCCTGCTGTCCAATTGCATCAACTCCTGCTGAAGGAATGCAGTTCGTTCGGCAAACTCGGCTTCCATTATTGAACTCTCTTCCTCGCTCTGTTCGTCCTGTGTATTCACTGCATAACGAAGATAGAGATAAGTATCATGGAGCATGAATTGCACCAAGACCGAATCATAGAGCTGCAAGGTTTTAAGCAATCCGCTGGCGGAAGTAGCGATGTTTCCCTTTTTGGCTTCAAGTTCTTTCAGCAAGTCATAGTATTGAGTGCGTTCGGTCTTCTCGGCATCCGCCGTGGAAAAGAAGTTACGCCCGAAGTCCAAATGATAAAGGTGTGATGATTCCTTCGGGATAGAAACGAATGTGGTTTGGCAGACGCCAGAACCAGAAAAAAGAAGAAAAAACACGAGCGCAATTCCGGAACCTGAGACAGCAAATGAATTATCGATATCTGGTCGTTGGTACTGTCGTTCCACTGCCAGCCGACTGAAAAGTCTATCATATAAGCTCCTCAATCGAGGTCTTGTCGGTAAGTTCATAAAATCCATTTTGATATAAAGTAATCGCTACCGCCAATAGTACGGATGTTCTGAAGTTAGTTGAATTTGGGTCCTGGCAAAAGAAATGGCGAGTAGTACTCTGCAGTGAAGTGACCGGCAAGTCATTCGCCCAACGGAGGACCGTCGCCATGCGTGGGAGCAAAGTAATCAACTGGAATGATCTTCTCAAGGACCAAGAACGGATTCTGAAACCGCTGGAAGAGCGTATCAAGGTGATCGTCACAGATATCCACGGAGGTGTTCTGGCGATCTTGGGAGAGAAGTTCCACGGAATCGCCCTGGAAGTGATGGAAGCCGTGATGGATGCGGAGATTTCGCAGATCGCCGGCGTCAAGGGAATTTCGGCTGCCTTCCAAGTACCTCACTAGGTCCGGCTCACCCTCTGGCAGGTCTGAGGGGCATTCAGGTCCGAGGTATCTTGAGCCGCCACCGTATTGACTGTTTCACCGCCAGTTCCTAAATTCGATACCCGCTGATTGCTGTACCCGAAAGGGCGCGTCGGCTTTGCACCAGGCCACGCGGTACATCCAGTCGTTGTCCCGAAACACACATTCGAGGAGGGTAATACGCGAACCGCATGGATTGTACTCTTCGGCCTGGCGATCTCTGCCGGCAGCATGGCGGCACAAAGTGCCGACGAACTTGTGGGAAAATACCTGAAAGCGATAGGGGGGAGTGAAAAACTGGTCGCCGTCAGGACTCTCCGCATGTCGGGGAAATACTACGGGGACGGGGGATATGTAACGGCTCTCCTTCAGTTGAACAGGCGCCCGAACATGGTCCGGGAAGAGAACTCCACACAGGGGCTGACGGGCGTAACGGCGTACGACGGGACGACCGGGTGGAAAATCGACCCGTGGGGAGGGAAGAAAGATCCGGAACCGCTCGAAGAGGAGGAATTGAAAGGGATAATCGAGGATTCGGATTTTGACGGCCCCCTCGTGAACTACGCGGAGAAAGGGAACAAGGTCGAATATGTAGGAAAGGACCAGGTGGAAGGCACAGATGCCTACAAACTGAAAGTGACGCTGAAGAACGGTGACGTGCAGTACTTCTATCTCGACGAGGAATACTACGTCCCGATCAAGATCGAAATCGAGCGAAACGTCCGGGGGGCTTTCCGGTACTACGAGATGTACCCGAGCGAGTTCAAAGAGGTTGCGGGGTGGTATTTACCCTACTCCATTGAAGGGAACGTGAAGGGGAGCCAGTCTAAATGGAAGATTGTCTACGAAAGGATCGAAGCCAACCTGCCTATCGAAGCCGACAGGTTCATGAAGCCGGCTCTGGCGACCGCGCCTCATTAGCGGCGGTGGGAATCACACTGAACGCTTCCGGGTCCCATACGCACGAATTCTCGCTTTGAACTCCCCGTACTGACACATGAAGGGAATTTGAAACCCATGACAATGACGAATGCAAGTCTCTTTCATGCAGTCGCACTCTGTGCCCTGATCGGCATTGCACCGCAATCCGAATCACAGGGCGTCCAAAAACCAAAGGGAGCACAGTTCGATGCCGAGGCCATCTCCGGCCTGGGTGCCCGCAACATCGGTTCGGCGGCGATGAGCGGCAGGGTTGCCGCCCTTGACGCGATCCACGACGGAAACCGGCTGACGATTTTTGTCGCCGCCGCAAGCGGCGGTGTGTGGAAATCTGTGAACGGGGGAACCACGTTCAAGCCTGTATTCGACAAGGAGCCGGTTCAATCAATCGGGGCGGTAACGATAGATCGNNATCATCGTTGATCCGGCAAATTCCGATGTGGTCTACGCCGCGGTTCCGGGAAAGCTCTGGAGCGACAGCAACGACCGCGGGCTCTACAAGACAACGGACGGAGGGAAATCCTGGTCGCTCATACTCAAAGGGCCCAATCCTTCGACGGGCTGCTCGATGATCTCCATGGACGTCCACAATCCTTCTACGATATTCGCCGGGATGTGGGACTTCCGGCGGAAGGGGTGGACGTTTCGCTCGGGCGGCGACAGCTCCTCGGCGCCGAGCGGGAGCGGCCTCTTCAGGAGCACGAACGGCGGGGAATCGTGGGTAGATCTCAACCAGGAGACCGCTCACGGACTTCCGTCAAAGCCGTGGGGACGCGTGGCGGTTGCCGTCGCCCCTTCGTCGCCGAAGGTCGTCTATGCGTTTATCGAGGCCGAGCCGCCGAAGAACGGCCTCTACCGATCGGACGACGGCGGGGCAACCTGGCAGGCGCTCGATCGGAGCCAGTACATGGTCTGGCGCCCGTTCTATTTCGCGAACCTGATCGTTGACCCGAAAGACGAGAACAAGATCTACAAGCCTGATCTCGTTCTCATCGCCAGCACGGACGGCGGAAAGAGCTTCAGCAACATCGCGGGGGGTGCGCACGGGGACTTTCACGACGTGTGGATCGACCCGCTCAACACCGACCACCTGATCACTGGCGATGACGGAGGACTCTGGTATTCTTACGACGCAGGAAACACGTGGTGGAAAGCCGATAACCTCCCGATATCCCAGTTCTACCACGTCAGCGTCGACATGGATCGGCCGTACCGCGTGTACGGCGGGCTACAGGATAACAGCTCATGGGTCGGACTCTCCCAGTATCCCGGCGGGATTGCAAACGCGCAGTGGGAAAACATGTACGGAGGCGATGGATTCTGGATGTTCGCCGATCCCGCGGACCCGGATTACCTGTATGCGGAGTACCAGGGGGGAACTATCGGTCGAATCAACCGGAAGTCGCACGAGAACCGGAATATACAACCGCTGCCGGTCTCGAGCGAAAAGAAGCTCAGGTTTAACTGGAACACGCCGATAGCTTTGAGTCCCTCGCAGAAAGGGACGATATATCTCGGCAGTCAGTTTCTCTTCCGTTCCCGCGACCACGGCCAGACGTGGGAGAAGATCTCGCCGGATCTGACAACAAACGATCCGGAAAAGCAGAAGCAGGAACAATCCGGCGGTGTAACAATCGACAATTCCGCGGCCGAGATGAATACGACGATCCACGCGATCGCCGAATCGCCCCTGAATTCTGACGTCATCTGGGCCGGCACGGACGACGGAAACCTCCAGGTGACGCGCGACGGGGGCAAGACCTGGCACAACACGTCGGTGAACATCAAGGGGCTGCCGAAGAACGGATGGGTTTCATCGATCGAAGCCGGGCATTTCAGCGCCGGGCAGGCGTACGCGACGTTCGACTTTCACATGTCCGGGGACATGGTGCCGTACGCGTATGAGACCGGGGATTACGGCCAAACGTGGAAACGGATCGCGTCCGGCGAACCGGGCCCCGTCAGGGGATATGCACACGTCATCAAGGAGGATCCCATCGACAAAAACCTCCTCTTCCTGGGGACGGAATTCGGGATCTGGGTCTCTCTCGACGGCGGACACGAGTGGGCGCAGTACAAGGGGGGGAACTTTCCCGATGTCGCTGTGCGGGATATCGTGGTTCACCCGCGTGATAATGATCTCGTGATCGCGACACACGGCCGCGGGATCTGGATCGTGGACGATATTTCGCCTCTCCGCGGATTGACAAGAGACACGCTCGAAAAAGAGATCGCGTTCCGGTCCGCCCTGCCGACAGTGCAGCAGATCCCGGCGTGGGGAGGGTGGGTGTACGGCGATGCATCGTTCATCGGACCGAACCCGACGGGTGATGCGGTCATCACCTACTACCAGAAGAAGCGCCACATATTCGGCGATTTGAAGATGGAGGTCCTTGATCAGAACGGGGCCAGTCTCGGGACGATACCGAGCAGCAAGCGGAGGGGCCTGAACCGGACCACCTGGTCCATGAGACTGAAGCCCCCGAGGGTTCCTCCCGGGGCATCCGGGGCAGGCGGAACGGGAATCGGTCCGCGTGTCGTCCCCGGGGTGTATACCATAAAGCTGACAAAGGGGAAGAACGTCTTCGTGCATCAGTTGACTGTGAAGACCGACCCGCGGTCCACGTACACTTTTGAGGACCGGAAGGCTCAGTTCGATCTCACAATGAAGGTCTACCGTCTGCTTGAAGAGATGGCGTTCGCCGTGGCGGAGATCAACGGGGTCCGCTCTTCGCTCGAAGCGGGTGCGTCAAAGCTCCCCGCCTCCGATACGCTGGGAGCCCGGCTGCGCGCTTCATCGTCGGAAGCAGACGCCTTCCGGATGAAGATTGTTGCAACAAAGGAAGGAGGGATGATAACGGGAGAAGAGCGGTTGCGGGAATACACGGCGGACCTTTACGGGAGCCTGAACGGCTACGAGGGGCGCCCCACGCAGACGGAACTGGACCGGGCTGAATCTCTCAGCTCCGAACTGTCCGGCGTGGAGAAGGATTTCCATGCCTGGACGGATGCGCACATCGCAGGCATAAACAGCGCGCTCAGCGGAAGGTCGCTCGCGCCGATAAGTGTACTCACACGTGAAGACTGGGAGAAGCAGACGTCGCAGAAGTAGTGGAGCCTTCGCCCTGTTGTCTGGAGGAGGGGTTCCGGTCCGGATTTAGCCTATTCTCCTTGATCCTCCTCCAGATTGTTGTGGTTGTCTCCCCCCAGGCTGTAAAAGTTGTTCTCCTCATCCTCTTTTCCATTCCCTTCCTCACCGTCATCCGCTTCTGAACCGGGGACATCCAGGTCGCTTCCGGACATATCTTCCTCGAAATCCTTTTCATTGTTCTCCCCGGGGACCTCGATCTCCTTTACAGACTTTGTCTTTGAAATGTCCTCAGGGTCTATGCTCACCTCTTCCTTCTCCTTTGCGAAAATGTCATCCACTGCCGGATACAAGGGGTATCCATCCTCCTTTTTTGCACCCCGCCGGCGCGCCGGCTGAGGAGACTTTATTGTCTGGTTCTGTCCTTTTTTCATGGCCACTCTGCTGTTTGGAAAAACGGTTCATCTAACTCACCCCCGATTTTCGATGAGTGAGCTTGTTCTCTATTTGCTTTCGATTTGAAGGCGGAAGATGAAGAGACGCTGCAATCGCCCGAACCTTGATCAAGCATAGCGATAATCGGACAGAGGCGGAATCGACCGGAAGGATGAAAGAGGAACTAATTCCTCTTCATGGCGGGACAAAACGACGATTTCGCAGTTTCCTCCGCGTTTTTACGTGGACCCTTCATTCATCCCACGTTAGAAGAAGATGTAATGCATGTATCGGGCGATAACCCAGAGAACGATGATGAGGATGAGCCATGAAAAGAAACGATTGCGGCGCTTTTTGGGCACATTCCCACCGCGGCGTAGTTGCTTGCTCATTCGCCTTCAGATCATTATATCATGAACGCGCTCTCCTCTCGCAGAAGGCGCAGGACGTGAAACGCGGCCCGCACCTTCCGGCACGGGCCGCGTCTGATTCCGCCTCACCGGCTGCGCCCGGAGCGCAACCGGCGGTTACAGCACCTTCGGCGAGGGCTGTTACAACCTCTGGCTCAGCATCGTCACATCCCGCTTGTCGTGGCCGAGATAAATCTGGCGGGGCCTGGCGATCTTCTGATCCTCGTCCAGGAGCATCTCCTGCCACTGCGCGAGCCATCCGGACATGCGGCCGATGGCGAAAAGGACCGGGAACATATCCACGGGGAACCGGAGCGCCTGGTAGATNNTGGCGCGCGGGTCGAAATTCTTGTAGACCCTGTGCCCGAATCCCATCAGCCGCCCGCGTCCTTCCTTCACGTCCTTGATGAATGCCGGGATGTTGCTGATGCTCCCGATATGGTCGAGCATCCTGAGGACTTCCTCGTTCGCCCCGCCGTGCAGCGGGCCGTACAGCGCCGCTGCCGCCGCTGCCGCCGCGCTGTAGGGATCCACCTTGGAGCTCCCGACCCCGCGCATCGCCGACGTACTGCAGTTCTGTTCGTGATCGGCATGGAGTATGAAGAGGACATCCAGGGCTTTCGACAGGACCGGATCCGGTTTGTACTTCGGCTCTGCAATCTTGAACATCATGCTCAGGAAATTGGAGGCGTAGTCGAGTTCGTTGTCTGGATGGACGTACGGCATCCCGATGCTGTGGCGGTATGCGAACGCCGCCAGCGTGGGGACTTTGCCGATCAGCCGGTAGATCGTGAGTTTTCGCTCCGCGGGGTCGGCGATCTTCTTCGCGCTGGGATAGAATGTCGACAGCGCTGCGATCGTGCTCACGAACATCCCCATCGGGTGGGCGTCGTGATGGAACCCGTCCATCAGCTTCTTCAGGTTCTCGTGGACGAACGTGTGCTCCGTGATCTGTTTCGACCATTCGGCGTGCTGCGCCTTCGTGGGAAGCTCCCCGGAGACGAGAAGGTAGGCGACTTCCAGGTAGGAGCATTTTTCCGCGAGCTGCTCGATCGGGTATCCGCGGTAGCGGAGTATCCCCTTGTCTCCGTCGATAAACGTGATCGTGCTCTTGCATGCGGCGGTGTTCATGAACGCCGGATCGTACGTCATCATCCCGAAGTCGTCGTCCTTGACCTTGATCTGGCGAAGATCGATCGCCCTTATCGTATCGTTTTCGATCGGCAACTCGTACCGCTTCCCGGTCCTGTTGTCGATTATCGAAATTGTGTCCGTTTTTCCAGTTGTCTTTGTGTCTGCGGGCTGGGCCATGAGGTCTCCTCGAAAATACCGTGGACGATGAAAGGCAATGATAGGGATACACGAGATACTGTAGATAAAATAAGCAATAATTCCCATTCCTGCAAAACCGCCTGTGGCCGCTGGGCCGCTCCCCGGTGCCGCCCGATTGGTTGATTTTCAGAGGTGGGTTTGTTAGGTTAACTGAAACTGCGACAGAGCTTCCCACGTCACCGGTTCCGGCCAGCCCGCCGGTGAATGTCGTCACGCACAGTCCCTACGCTCGCGCGGACCAGATCCTGCTCATGCGCACCTACTCACCCGAAGAAATACGCGAATGTTTCGCCTCCTCGACGGATTTNNTCGCTGACGCCTGATGAAGTGCGGCTCTTCGGCGAAAAGGTCGCGGGGGAGTTTCCGCAGGTTGCCTACGACGTGTTTTTCTGGCTTGCCGGCATGTTCGAAGCGACGTATTCGACGAGCGACAATCACGAGCTGGCAGTCCACTATTACCGGAAGGCCGCCGCGTTGAATCCCGCGGAACCCGATCCGTACATCAAGGCAGCTGATCTCCACGAGCCCGATCTCAACATCCCTCCCGCCGCCGGCCTCATCGAGTTCCTGAAGTCGGGCCTCCCGCACGTCGCGGATCCCGTTCCCCTGTTCAAACGTCTCGGAGATCTCTACACGTATCTCGGAGACACCGATCAGGGGCTGTTCTACCGTCTCAAAGCCGAGCTCCCCCCCGGTGATCCCCCTCCGAAGCCGGAGGAGGGAGAACGGCCGTCCGCATGAAGCAGTGGAGGGGGTATGTGATGGTCGCCTCCGGCGCCTTCCTCTGGGGATGCGCCGCCACGGTGGCAAAGCTCCTCCTCGCGCGCCGGGTCGACACGATTCTCATGTCCCAGACGAGGGTCACATTCTCCGTCATCCTCATGCTCTGCATTCTCCTCCTGTTCCGGAGGGATCTTCTCCGCGTCCGCCGGAGCGATCTCTGGAGGATGGCGCTGCTGGGTGTCGTGGGGATCGCCGGAGCCAACTACACCTATTACGTCGTTATCAGGGAAGCCTCGGTCGCCATAGCGATCCTCCTTCAGTACACGGCGCCTCTGTTTGTCATGGCGTATGCGGCGTTTACGCGCGAGGAAGAACTGACGGCCGCGAAGTTCGTGGCGGCGCTCCTCGCGCTTGCCGGATGTTACTGTGCGGTGGGGGGATTCGAGGCCGCAAGCGGGCTTCCCGCGGGCGCGCTCGGGATCGGCATCCTGGGGGCGGTCTGTTTCGCGTTCATGACGGTGTTTACGAGGCACCTCCTGGCGAGGTACAGCATCTGGACGGTCACGCTGTACGGATTCGGGTTCGCGTCCGTGTTCTGGCTTTTCATTAATCCTCCGTGGCGCGTCATCGCGGAGAGTCCTTCAGCCGGGATATGGGCCGGGCTGGTCGGCCTGTCGGTCATCTCCGTTCTNNCATGCCGCCAGGTGAGCGCCGCGCGGAAAGACTCCGTCACGTTCTGAGCATGCGGAGGCCCGACCTGACCGTGGTGCTGGAGAATATTCATGATCCGCACAACGTGAGCGCGATCCTCCGGTCCTGCGACGCGGTCGGCGTCCTTCGCGTCGAGCTTCTCTACACCGTTGA
Source organism: Ignavibacteriota bacterium (assembly GCA_003157485.1). Classification (GTDB taxonomy): domain Bacteria; phylum Bacteroidota; class Ignavibacteria; order UBA10030; family UBA6906; genus Fen-1273. Next base: position 11,640 of record PMJQ01000093.1, on the reverse strand, counting down.
GAAATTTCCGCGCATCGGGAAGAAGAGCTCGTCAAGCGCAAGCAAGTGGCTTGACCGCCGCAGGCACACGTCGGTCGCGGCGTGTTATTCAGCTCTAAGAGAAGAAGGATTTCGGATATACGCGACCCGTCTCGGCGGCGCCTCCGTGTCCCTCTATGATCTCGACCTCTCCATGCCGTCGGCACTCGTGTTCGGCAATGAGCACAGAGGGGTGTCCCCGGAGGCGGCGGAGGCGGCGGACGGGAATTTCCACATCCCGATGGTGGGAATGATACAGAGCCTCAATGTCAGCGTTGCGGCTGCTGTGGCGCTTTATGAGGCCCATCGCCAGCGTGTTGCGGCCGGTGTGGAGGGAAAAAAGGGGCTGGGAGCGGAAGAACTGGCCCGCCTGTACGAGGATTGGATCCGCAGATGAGCGGGGCCGTGGAACCTTGCGTGTCCACCCGGCATTCTTTATATTAATCGGGCAACAAATTCCTCTGTGTGCCGTATACAGAACGACGGCAAACGTAGCCAACCTCCATCATGGCCCAGCAATCCGAAGGCGTCAATTTCATCGGTCTGAACATCATACTCATCAGCGTTGTCGCGCTGGCGATATTCGCATACCTTGTAATGCTTATCCGCAAGCGATGGAAGAAAGGTTTTCTCCACGACGCTGACGGGGGACCGAAGGGCGGCAAATGAGCAATAGCGTTATCCGTTCTTTTCTCTTGAGGTGGCTCCCCGGCCACCTCTTCAGTTACGCGGGGAGGCGCAGCGTACGCGTCACTCGCACCGCATCCGCAACGATCCCCTGCGTGATTCTCTTTTCGGCCGCTGCGCTCTTCCCGGCGGCAAATGCTCAGCACAAGAATCCCCATCCCCATCATACAGATGTGAGTCTTGTCGCCGGCGTCCGCGGCGTTGTCCCCGGTGAAGCGTTCACCGTCGGCGTACTCATGAAGATGGATCCCGGATGGCATACCTACTGGGAGAACCCCGGCGATGCAGGTCTGGCGACACGGATCCGGTGGGAACTGCCGTCGGGATTTGCCGCCCGTTCGATCCGGTGGCCGCTCCCGCACAGGTCGATCGACAGCGGGGATGTTCTCAGTTACGGGTATTCGAAAGAGAACATGCTCCTTGTCCCTTTCACCGCGCCTTCGTCGCTCCTTCCCGGCTCATCGATCACGCTGAATGCAAACGTCTCGTGGCTTGAATGCCGGAACATCTGCATTCCCGGGGACGCCTCGGTGCGGATCACGCTCCCGGTTGTGAAAGGGCCGGCGGTTCCCGATAACGCCGATCTCTTCACGTCGTATGAACGCCGGATCCCGCCCCCGCTTGCGCTCCCTGAGGGCATATCATGTACGGCATCCGTGCGAAAAGGGGGGGTCGATATCCGGATGTCCGCTGCGGGTCATCAGAGTTTTGTGACCGACGGTTCCGATTCGCCTGATTTCTATCCACAGGAATTCGGTGACCTCATCCCCGGCCGGACGGGGGTGTCGGCAGGCGCGAACGAGATGACGCTTACGCTGCCGCTCTCGGCGGCGGAGCCTGTGACAAATCCGGTTACAGTCCGGGGAGTGATTCTCTTTACAGTGACGGGGGGCCCGCGCTCGATCGGTATGATTGAGGTGTCCGTCCCTCCGGAATCAGTCTCCGTAGGCGCGTCATCTGCTCCGGGGGGGTCTTCTTCCGGAAATCAGGGCGGTTCGATCCTCGATCGTAACTTTCAAGTCTCGAGGGCGGCAGGGGGGACACAGCCGCTTTTCCTTTACATCCTGTTTGCGATTCTGGGCGGGCTCCTCCTCAACGTCATGCCCTGCGTTCTTCCCGTCATCGCGCTCAAGGTATTCGGACTCGTCAAAATGGCGGGGGACCAGCCCGCCCGCATAAGGGGGCTGGGACTTTCGTTCGCGGCGGGGATACTCGCTTCGTTTCTCGCTCTTGCGCTCGTTGTCATACTCCTGCAGGTTGCCGGCCAGCAGGTGGGGTGGGGCTTCCAGTTTCAGGAGCCCCGGTTCGTCATCGCGATGGCCGCGCTCGTCTTCGCGTTCGGCCTGAGCCTTTTCGGCGTGTTCGAAATCAATCTCCCCGGCGGCGTGATTACGGGCATCAGCGGTGCCGTGACGAACCGTACCGGCAGCGGCTACGGTGCCTCGTTCGGCGAGGGGGTGTTCGCAACGATTCTTGCCACTCCCTGCACCGCACCGTTCCTGGGGAGTGCCCTCGGGTTTGCGTTCGCCCAGCCCTGGTGGACCATCCTTTTGATATTCACGTTCGTCGCTCTGGGCATGGCGCTCCCGTACGTGGTCTTGACGGCGAAACCGGCCTGGATCAAATATCTCCCGAAGCCCGGATCGTGGATGGTCAGCGTCCAGCAATTCATGGGATTCCTGATGATGGCCACGCTTCTCTGGCTCCTCTATATACTCGGGAAGCAGATGGGGATGGAGGCGGTGATCTGGACGGGGGCGTTTCTCCTTTCCGTCGGGCTGGCGTGCTGGCTTATCGGCAAGTTTGCGACGCTCAACGCCTCGCGCCGGAGTTACTGGCTGACGTGGACTGTCGCGGTCATTGTCGTCGTCGCCGGCTACCTGCTCTTTCTCGTCTCCGCCCTTGACATCAACACGGCCCTCGCCGTTGAAACATCCGGGGCCGCCGCTCCGGCCGCCGCGGGGGGGATCGAGTGGCAGCCGTTTTCACTTGCAGGGCTTCAGGATGATCTGAACGGGCCCCGCCCCGTATTTCTCGATTTCACCGCTGAATGGTGCCTCACCTGCAAGGTAAACGAAAAGACAGTCCTCAACTCGAAAGAGGTCGTCGACAGGCTTCACGAGCTGAACGTCCTCACGGTACGCGCTGATTGGACGAACCGGAATCCGGATATTACGAAGCTCCTTTCGAAATTCGGGCGCTCCGGCGTCCCCCTGTA
>PMJQ01000093.1:0-8657 GCA_003157485.1 Ignavibacteriota bacterium | reverse complement strand
ATTACTGCGGACCGGGAGAAATTCCGGTATGCCCCGGAGAAGTGGTCGATACGGGAGGTGATCGGTCATCTGATCGACTCCGAACGCGTGTTCGGGTACCGGGCGTTCTGCATAAGCCGGGGAGAACGCGTTCCACTCCCCGCGTTCGACGAGAACGAGTACATCAAACAGTCGCACTATGACGATCGGCCCCTCGCAGACCAGACGGTGGAATTTGTCGCCGTCAGGAAGTCGAANNGCACTCGCGTACATCATGGCCGGTCACGTGCGGCATCACTTCGCGGTCCTGCACGAGCGTTACGATGTCGGTCCCGGGAAATGATCGCTCACCGCCGCCTGTGTCCCTCCCATCCGGTGAATCACTAAGTCTGACTGCAAGGACCGCGAATGGAAAAGCTCGCCGAAGGCCTTCTCTGGTATGTCGCGTTCCTCTTTTCGACGACGCTGCACGAGGCCTCACACGCTTTCGCGGCATTCATCAACATCCTCTTCTTCGGCGAAGCGCAGTACCATTGATGCGCGGTGGCGTCTTCTCCCCGGTTCGTGCGGGGTCGGGAGATTCAGCGTCTGGAGGCGCCCTCTTTCCCCGCGAGAAGCCTGCGCAGGACGTTCTTCGTTGACTCCGCAAAATCCCCCCCGAGCATCCATTCGGCATAGCCCGGATCGTCGAGTACCGCTTTCCCTCTATTTTTCCCGAACGCGTAGACGATTTCCCCCTTTTCGTTCCGCATCAGCTTCCGGCCGTAGTCCACGATCGCGTCGCTGTTGCAGTACCGGTGGAGTTCCTCCGGGGTGGTGCCGATGTCGTCGTATTTCTCAATCTGCTCTTTGAACACCTCCAGCGTCGCCCTGACGTCCGCCTCGGCGTCGTGGGCGCCGGCGAGATTTTTGCTGCAGTAGAACTTGTACGCGGCGGCGAGCGTCCGCTCCTCCTTCTTGTGGTAGATGACTTGGACGTCGACGAGCTTCGCATCCGGATCGGGGAAGGGGATGGAGCACCTGCCGAACTCCTCGACGAGCATCGGGACGTCGAACCTGTTCGAATTGAACCCGGCGATGTCCGATCCGCGGAATATCTCCGCCAGCCCCTTTGCGATATCCTTGAATTTCGGCTTGTCCGCCACCGCGTCGTCCGTGATATGATGCACCGCGGTCGCCTCGGCCGGGATCGGCATCCCCGGGTTGACAAGGCGCGTCTTCACGTCTTCGCCGCCGTCGGGATGGAGCTTCAGGACTGCGATCTGCACGATCCGGTCCTTCGCGATGTCGGTGCCTGTCGTTTCCAGGTCGAAGAAGACAAGCGGCCGCTTCAGTGTAAGTTTCATAAGCGTATTCTGGATGTGGGGCCTGCGAATTCCAACCAAATTACCCATACCGCCCGAGACCTGCAACATGAGCCTTCGAAGAGAAACATACGTGATGCAACGGGAGGAGTGGAGGTTTTTCCAAGGAATCTGCATATATTTCAAGAGACCATTATCGGGAGCGAACGATGCCGACACGCACGCAACTGCCTTCATGGAAGGCGCTCCGTGCCCACCATGAGTCCATGGCGGGCACACACATGCGCAATCTCTTCGCAGCGGATCCGGAACGCTTCGCGCGTTTCTCCATCCGCTGGGAGGACTTGATCGTCGATTATTCGAAGCACCGGATAACGCCGGAGACGATGTCGCTCCTTTTTGCTCTGGCGCGGGAATCAGAGGTCACCTCGTGGCGCGACAGGATGTTTGCGGGCGAAAAGATCAACGTCACGGAGGGGCGCGCCGTTTTGCATACCGCGCTCCGGAACAGATCCGGCAGGCCCGTCATGGTGGACGGGAAGGACGTGATGCCGGGCGTCCGGAGCGTCCTGGCGCATATGCGCGCGTTCAGCGACGCGGTCCGCTCCGGCACGTGGGGCGGATGCACGGGGAAGAATATCTGCGACGTTGTGAATATCGGCATCGGGGGCTCGGACCTTGGACCCGTCATGGTCACGGAAGCCCTGAAGCACTACGCGGACTCCGGCATCAGGTCCCATTTCGTCTCAAACGTGGACGGCACGCACATCGCCGAGACGTTGAAGATGCTGGCCCCCGAAACGACGCTCTTCATCATCGCGTCGAAGACATTCACGACGCAGGAGACGATCGCGAACGCGCGGACGGCCCGCGAGTGGTTCCTCCGGGACGTCCGGGATGAAGCCGCGATCGCGAAGCACTTTGTCGCGCTTTCCACGAACGAAAAAGAGGCGGTGAAGTTCGGGATCGACCGGAACAACATGTTCGAGTTCTGGGACTGGGTCGGCGGGCGCTATTCGCTCTGGTCGGCGATAGGACTTTCGATCGCCGTCGCGATCGGGATGGACAATTTTGAAGAGCTCCTTGCGGGGGCCTACGCAATGGACGAGCATTTCCGCACCGAGGTCCCGGAAAAGAACATCCCGGTCATACTTGCTCTCCTCGGCATCTGGTACGGCAATTTCTTCGGCGCCGCAACGCACGCGATACTCCCGTACGATCAGTACCTTCACCGGTTTCCCGCATATTTCCAGCAGGGGGACATGGAGAGCAACGGGAAACGGACGTCGCGCGGCGGGGAGACGGTCGATTACACGACGGGGCCCGTCATCTGGGGGGAACCGGGGACGAACGGCCAGCATGCATTCTACCAGCTCATTCACCAGGGGACGAGATTGATCCCTGTTGATTTCATCGCCCCCCTCACCTCCCACAATCCTCTCGGCAACCACCACATGCTGCTCCTCTCGAACGTCTTCGCGCAGGCCGAGGCGCTCATGAAGGGGAAGACTGCCGCGGAGGTCCGCGCGGAGCTCGTTGCCGCGGGGATGAAAGGGGATGCGCTGGAGCGGCTCCTTCCTCACAAGGTGTTTGAAGGGAACAGACCGAGTACGACGATACTCGTCGACAGGATCACTCCCCGTTCTCTGGGAAAACTTATCGCGATGTACGAACATAAGATATTCGTTCAGGGGATCATCTGGGACATCAATTCGTTCGACCAGTGGGGGGTTGAGCTGGGGAAACAGCTTGCAGGGAAGATATTGCCGGAGCTCTCCTCCGCGGTCCCCGTCACGACGCATGACTCGTCCACACGGGGCCTTATCAANNACGCACGTCCTCGATTCATTCACAATACTGTTCGCCCTCCATAATGACTAATCCGGCTGTCCAGACCCCGGAGGGGATTCTCCCCCGCAATCCCAGCCTTTCAGAGCTTGACCAGCAGTGCATCACCACGATCCGGTGCCTCGCGATCGACGCCATCCAGAAAGCTAAATCGGGCCATCCCGGCTTGCCGATGGGTATGGCTCCCGCGGCATATGTCCTCTGGACGGAGATCCTGAAATACAACCCGCGGAATCCTAATTGGGCAAACCGTGACAGGTTTGTCCTCTCCGCCGGGCACGGATGCATGCTCCTGTACTCGCTTCTTCATCTGACGGGGTACGACCTGTCGCTGGAGGAGCTGAAGAATTTCCGCCAGTGGGGGAGCAAGACCCCCGGTCATCCGGAATACGGACACACCCCGGGTGTCGAGGTGACGACGGGCCCTCTCGGGCAGGGGATATCGAATGCCGTGGGGATGGCGATCGCCGCGAAGTACCTTGCGAGCAGGTACAACCGCGACGATTTCCGCCTTCTCAACTACCGGATCTACGTCGTCGCCGGCGACGGGTGCATGATGGAAGGGGTCTCGTCCGAGGCCTCTTCCCTGGCAGGGCACCTCAAGCTCGACAACCTCATCGTCGTCTACGACGACAACCACATAAGCATCGACGGCAGCACGTCGATATCGTTTACCGAGTCCGTTGCAAAACGGTATGAGGCGTACGGCTGGTTTGTGCAGACGGTCGGCGGAGACGGGAACGACATGAACGCATTCCGCACCGCGATAGGCGCCGCGCGGAAAGAGAAGGAGCGCCCCTCGCTCATTCAGCTGCGGACGCACATCGGGTACGGGAGCCCCCATAAACAGGACACGGCCGAGGCGCACGGCCAGCCTCTCGGGGACGAAGAAGTCGCTCTCACGAAGCGCCGCTACGGGTGGGACCCCGAGAAAAAGTTCTTTATCCCCCCGGAAGTCGCGGAATACATGCGGGGACAGGTCGGAAAAGGGGAGGCGCTCGAAAAAGAATGGAACGCCCTCTTCGAAAAGTATGCCTCACGCTATCCTGCGGAGGCGGAAGAGTTCCGCGGGGCCTCCGCGAGGCAGCTCCCCGCTGATTGGGAGAAGATCTGGAAGGAATCGGTTCCCACGTTTGACGCGCCCATGGCGACACGTGAGGCGCAGGGGAAGCTCCTCGACGTGCTGATGCCGAAAATGCCCCTCGTGATCGGAGGCTCCGCCGATCTCACGCCGTCAAACAACACGCGGTTCAAGGGGGCGGTGGACTTCACCCCCGAGCACCGCGAGGGCCGTTACATCAGGTACGGCGTCCGTGAACACGCAATGGGCGCGATCATGAACGGGATCTCCGTGAGCGACATGCTGATCCCGTACGGCGGAACGTTCTTCGTTTTCAGCGATTACATGCGCCCCGCGATCCGCCTTGCCGCCCTTTCGAAGTATCCCGTGATATTCGACTTCACGCATGATTCGATCGGGCTCGGAGAGGACGGACCGACTCACCAGGCGGTCGAGCATCTGGCGGCTCTCCGTGCGATGCCGGGTCTCGTCATGCTCCGTCCATCGGACGCGACCGAGACGATGGCGGCGTGGAAGTTCGCCCTCGAGCACAGGTCGGGCCCCGTCGCACTCGCGCTCACCAGGCAAAAACTTCCCGTGATCGACCGGACGAAATACACCCCCGCGCATCAACTTTCCCGTGGCGGGTATATACTTGCGGGGGCGCCCGACCCGTCGCTGATACTCATCGGGACCGGCTCTGAGGTATCGCTGGCGCTCGCCGCATACGAGACGCTGAGCGCGGAAGGGGTGAAGGCAAGGGTCGTGAGCCTCCCCTCGTGGGAGCTTTTCGAGATGCAGCCCGTATCGTACAGGGAGAGCGTCCTTCCCCCCTCCGTCAGCGCGCGTGTCGCGGTCGAGGCGGGGGTGAGGCTCGGCTGGGATCGGTATATCGGCATGAACGGCGCCTTCGTCGGCATGAGCTCGTACGGCGCCTCCGCCCCGGCGGAAGCCGTGTTCAAAGGATTCGGCATCACCGCGGAAGCGGTCGTGGCGGCCGCGCGAAAGGTGCTCATATGATTGTCGCCGTAGCAGGTGATCACGCAGGGTTCGACATGAAACAGATGCTCGCCGGCGCGCTTGCGGATGAGGGATACACGATCCTCGACCTGGGGACGAACAGCCGCGAGCCGGTCGATTACCCTGACTATGCAAGGGCACTCGGCCAGGCGATCCTCTCGGGGAGAGCGGAGCGGGGGATACTCGTGTGCGGGAGCGGTGTCGGCGCCTGTATTGCGGCGAACAAGATCAAGGGGATACGCGCCGGGACGTGCCATGACACGTATTCCGGCCACCAGGGAGTCGAGCACGACGACATGAACGTCCTCTGTCTGGGGGCGCGCGTCATCGGAATGGCCCCCGCCCTGGAGATCGCCAGGGCATTCCTCGCAGCGCGATTTTCGAATGAAGAGCGGCACGTACGGCGTGTCGCAAAAACAAGGGACATTGAACTGAATCAGAGGTAGGAGGGAGACAGAAGAGATGGACAATGCACTCAGGCAGCTTGAAAAACTCGGCCAGAGCATCTGGTATGACAACATCAGCCGCGGGCTCGTCACGAGCGGCGAGCTCGGGCGTCTCGTGGACCAGGGACTCCTCGGGATGACGTCAAATCCGACGATATTCGACAAGGCGATATCGGGAAGTCCCGATTACGACGTCCAGCTCCGTGAGATACTGAAGAAGACCCCCGGCGCGGCTCCGGCGGAGATCATTCAATCCCTCATGGTGAAGGACATACAGATGGCGGCCGACGTTCTCGGGACCGCGTACGACAGGACAAAAGGGGGGGACGGTTACGTCAGCGTCGAAGTGGCCCCGTCCAAGGCACGCGATACGGACGCCACGAGCGGGGAAGTCCGCCAGCTCGCCTCCCGCATCGAGCGGAAGAACGTCATGGTCAAAATTCCGGCGACAAAAGAGGGGCTCCCGGCGATCACCCGCGCGATACGCGAAGGGTACAACATCAACGTCACGCTTATCTTTTCGATAAAACGCTACCGGGAAGTGGCGGAGGCGTATATCGCGGGACTCGAGCAGCGTGCATTTGACGGGAAACCCGTCTCCGGGATCGCCTCGGTGGCGAGCATATTCGTGAGCCGGATCGACACGCTCGTCGATGAACTTGTGAACAAGAAAATCGCGGAGGTGAAGGACCCCGCGGCCGTCGCCCGTTTGAAGGGATTGCTCGGAAGGGTCGCAGTCGCAAACACGAAACTGGTCTACCAGACGTTCAAGGAGATATTCAACGGCCCCCGTTTTGCTCCCCTCCGCGCCAAAGGGGCGGCAGTCCAGAGGCCGCTCTGGGCCAGCACCGGCACCAAGAATCCCGCCTACAGTGACCTTCTCTACGTCGAGGAGCTCATTGGCCCCGACACCGTCAACACGGTCCCGCCGGCGACGTATGAGGCGATACTTGATCACGCGCGTCCCGCACACACCGTGGAGAGCGGCCTCGAAGACGCGGCGCAGGTGCTCCGCGATCTTGCCGCATCGGGGATCGACATCAACGCGGTGACCGACAAGCTGGAGGTGGACGGGGTGGCGTCATTCGAAAAGTCGTTTGACGGCCTCATCGCGTTTCTCGGGACGAAGAAAATCCGGTCCGGGGAAGTCGTCGCGGGCTGATTCCTCTCGCACTCCATAGTACCGATGAAGATTGTCACCTGGAATGTCAACGGCATACGGGCGCGGGCGGTCGCGTTCGAGCGGTGGATCCGCGCCCACAAGCCCGACATCGTCTGCCTCCAGGAAATCAAGGCCCACCCCGACCAGATCCCGCCTGAAATCCGGGAAATGAGCGGCTACACGTCGCAGTGGCACGGCGCGCGCGGGGGCTACTCCGGGGTCAGCATACTCGTCAGCGAATCCCTGGGCGGTGTGGAGTACACAATCCCCTTTTTCGACGAGGAGACCCGCGTCCTGCAGGCCCGCGCCGGGGGGTTGACCGTCGTGAACGTGTACACCCCTCTCGGCCAGAAGAGCTACCGGCAGAAGATCGAATTTCTCGGTTCACTTGTGCGCTATGTCGACGCGCTCTCGTACGAGGGGGAGCGCGTGATCCTGTGCGGGGACCTGAATGTGGCCCACCGCGACGCGGACGTCCACCCGGAAATGTACGTCGAGGACATGCTCTGCACCCGGCCGGACGAACGCGCGATGATCGACGCCCTCCAGGCTCTCGGCCTGAAAGATCTCTTCCGGCACCATCACCCCGACGCCGTTCACGCGTATTCCTGGTGGCCGTACTACGGCGGAGCGAGATCGCGGAACGTGGGGTGGCGCATCGACTACATTCTCGCCCCTCAGTCGGTCGCCGCGATCTCGAGCGGATGCTGGATCCAGCACGAGGAATCGAGTTCGGACCATTCCCCCGTCCTTGCCGAGATCGGTCCTCTCCCTGAAGGGAAACCGGGAGCCGGGGTGAAGAAATGACAGGCGTGAGCGAAAAATTCCTCGGGTATTACTATTTCGGATTTCACTCCGCTCTTGCCCGGTACAGGGTGCTCACCGTGGAAGGGTGGATTGTCACGGCGATCGGCGCGGCCGGCCTTTTTGTTTCATGGCGGGAATCGGGCGATCTCATGACGATAGCCGTTGCTCTCTCCGCCGTCGTCGCCGGGGTCTCCATCGTTCAGCAGAGCGTCGCCTCGCTTGACCAGTACGTCCGTATTCCGTTCCCGGACCCGGGGTCGTGTCCCGAAGAGATTGCCGGGGGGATCGGGGAGTGCGCCCGGCTCATGGGAGAGATCGACAAGGGAGGATGGCAGGAAGCATCTGCCGCGCTGGGCGCGCTCGGCCGCATGAAGGAGCGTTTTTCCTTCCCGCCTCTTCCGTGAGGGATGTCCGGTTCGCCGGCGGGACGCGTTCACCGGAGCGTCCTGCCTTAACACAAATTCATCGGAGGGATCAATGGGAAGCCGCGTGGAAGAATTCAACCAATTCCGCTCGCAGATGAACGAGCGGATACTCGCGATTGACAACCGGGCGATCAAGCGGTTCTTCGGCGTCGATACGCTCACGTATGAACCTGGGGCGCTCGATTCCCGGACGAAGGAGATGCTCGGCCTTGTCGCCTCGATGGTCCTGCGATGTGACGACTGCATCTCCTACCACATACAGCAGTGCAAAACAGAAGGGGTGACCGACGCGGAAATACACGATGTCTTCAGCGTTGCGCTCGTCGTGGGGGGATCGATCGTCATCCCGCACATGCGCAGGGCCGTGGCGTTCCTCGATGAGCTGAACGAGCGGGGAGCAGAGTGAACGGTCCAAGACGGGCGGCGGTGACGCTGGCCTGGGTGGCCGCCTTCTCTGTCGCCTTTGCATTCGTGGAAGCGAGCGTCGTGATCTATCTTCGCGCCCTGTACTACCCCGAGGGGTTCGCGTTTCCGCTGAAACTGATCCCCGCAGGCTATCTCCGTGTCGAGATCGCGAGGGAAGCGGCAACCATCATCATGCTTGCG